>CAYVVB010000350.1:0-18543 GCA_964454955.1 uncultured Bradyrhizobium sp.
CGGTCGGACAATCCGAGCCTCTGAAATACGCGCTCAAGCGCAGCGGCCCGCAACCGGTCTGTGAGTGGAACCGCTATTACATGCCGCTCTTGCCGCTGCCTTGGTGCCCGTCGTAGCGAGCTGTTCCAGCGGACGGGAACCTTGGGTCGCGCGGGCCGAGGCCGGCGAGGCAGCGCGTCATCAATATGTCGTGACCTCCCCCGTCGCGCGAGCTTGCGACCGCCGAGACACCAACCGGCTGGAGAATTAACCGGTCCACCGACAATTCGCGCAGTTTGACCCCAAATCGTTGCTTTGGCGGCCCGTAAGACTATGATGTTCTTGGGATGAACACGTGGCTGGTGGCGTCTGCGCCGCGGCGGAGCGGCAGTGCAAAATCAGGGGAAAAGCAGATGCGTGTTGCGGCAGGATTGATCTTCGCAGTTTCGCTGTGCGCGCCGGGCGTCGCATGGTCGCAGAGCTCCCCGCCCCAGACCGCCAACGCCGCGACGCAACAAGCTCTGGCGCCCAACCCGCAGGTCCAGCCCGCGCGCGCCCCGTGCAATAATCCCAATGCACTCGGCGTCGGCCGCACCGTGGAGATCGACACGACCGGCGGACCAGGCTTCGGCTTCGAGCATTTCAAGGAACTCGACTTCCTGCGCGATCATGAAGTGGTGCTGACCTTCGATGACGGCCCATGGCCGGAAAACACGCCAGCGGTGCTGAAAGCGCTCGCGGAAGAATGCACCACCGGCATCTTTTTCTCGATCGGCAAGCACGCGACCTACTACCCGGAGATCCTCAAGCAGGTCTACGCTGCCGGACATACGATCGGCACGCACACCTGGTCGCATGCCAATCTGAACAACAAGAAACTGACCGACGACCAGCGCAAGGAAGAAGTCGAGAAAGGCATCAGCGCGGTGAAATGGGCGCTGGGCGGTGTCTCGCCTGCGCCCTTCTTCCGTTTCCCGGCGCTGCAGCATCCACCGCAGATGGTCACCTATCTCGGCACCCGCAACATCGCCATCTTCTCCTGCGACCTCGATTCATTCGACTTCAAGGCGAAGAACGCCCAGCAGGTGATCGACGTCACCTTCAAGAAGCTCGACAAGCTCGGCAAGGGCATCATCCTGATGCACGACTTCCACAAGCACACGGCGGAAGCGCTGCCTGAGCTTTTGCACCGCCTGAAGGCCGAGGGTTACAAGGTGGTCGCGATGCGCGCCAAGGCGCCGGTTCAGTCGCTGCCGCAATACGACGAGGAGCTCCTGAAGGACGTCAAGCTGCCGACCGTGAGCCAACGGCCTGTCTCGAGCGTCGTAACCACGGTCTCGCAATAGACCCTGGGCGAAGGTGCCAGGCCAGGTGCCAGCTCTTCGCATCGAGGGCTACGTCATCGTGTCGGCGGATGGCATGCTTGCCAACGCCGATGGCGTGATGCCAGGCGAGCTGAAGTTCGACGCCGACAATCGCTTCTTCACGGCCGCGCTCGATCGCGCCGATCTGGTGGTGCACGGCCGGCACTCCCAGGAAGACCAGCCGAATTCGCCCAGGCGGAAACGACTCATCCTGACCCGGAAAGTCGCCTCGCTTGCGCCCGATCCCGACAATCCGAAGGCAACGCTTTGGAATCCGGCCGGCAGCAGTTTTGAGGCGGCCTGCGGCTATGCCGGCGTTCACTCCGGCACGATCGCGATCATTGGCGGACCCGCCGTATTCGACCTGTTCATGGACCGTTATGACACATTCTGGCTGTCGCAGGCTCGCCGCGCACGGCTGCCCGGTGGCGAGCCGTGCTTTGGCGCCCTGCCCGGACGCTCACCCGAACAGGTTCTCGCCATGCATGGCCTCAAGCCCGGCGACGCCCAAGTCCTGGATGCCGCCAATGATGTCACGGTGACGCCGTGGCGGCGGACCGGATGATCGAGATAGCTCCTCGTTAAGCGTCGCCGTAGGCGGGCTCGGTCGGACGTGGCCCGCGACCAATGCCAGCGATCATGAACAGCGCGCCGATGAGCGACAGGTTTTTCAATGCATCGACCAGGGTCTTCCCGTTTTCGGGCGGGGTCTGATTCCAGAAGTCGTAGAAATAGAAGGTCGTCGCGGCCACGTAGAAAATCAAAATGATCGCAAAGAACCGCGCCCCGAAGTTGAGCGCGATCATCAATCCCGCGATGATCTCGAACAGGCCAGCGGCGATCGCCAGGAGCTGCGGCATGGCCATGCCTGTGAAGGTCTCCACCTGCGTCGCATAGGGTGCAAGCAGAGCGGGAATCGCGACTTTGGCCGAGATGAAGTCGGCCGTCGCCTGAATCGCGAAAAGCTTGGTCGCGCCGAGATAGATGAAGAGGACGGCGAACAGAACTCGCCCGAAAGTGATGAAAGCTGGCATGGGTCGGCCTCGTCAGACGCGGGTCAAGGGCGGGATTGATCGCGAAGAAGCAGGCGAATTATGGATTGTCCGCCCGCTCTTTTCAAACGATCAATTCGAGCCTCTCGCTCTCGCCACCTGATGCGGTGGCTTGGGGATGACGATGCACGTCCCGCTCAGGTGAACAGGTTCGGCTGCTGGCGGCCGGCGCGCTCCTGGGCCTCGACGGCGGCCACCGCCGTCATGTTCAGAATGCCGCGTGCCGTCACCGAAGGCGTCAGGATATGCGCCGGACGCGATGGGCCGATCAGGATCGGCCCGACCGGCACGGCATCCGTGAGGACCTTGACCATCTGATACGCCACGTTGGCCGCGTCCAGATTTGGCATGATCAGGATGTTGGCGACGCCTTCGAGCAGGGAATGCGGCAGCACCAGCTTCCGAGTGGCTTCCGACAGCGCGGTGTCGCCCTGCATCTCGCCGTCCGCCTCCAGTTCGGGATGGTGCTCCCTTAGCAGGGCCGTGGCGCGGCGCATTTTGCGCGAGGACTCGGTGTCGGAGCCACCGAAATCGGAGTGCGAGACGAAGGCGATCTTCGGCGTCAGATTGAAGCGCTGGACATGGTTTGCCGCCAGCGCCGCCATTTCCGCAAGCTCCTCCGCGCTCGGATTGGAGCGCACCTCGGTATCGGCGAAGAAATAGGCGCCCTTGCTGGTGATCAACAGCGCCAAAGCCGCGAAGTCGCTGATCCCAGGCGAAAAGCCGATGATCTCGCGGACATGGCGCAGGTGGCTCATATAGCGGCCCTCGACGCCGCAGATCATGGCGTCTGCTTCGCCGCGAATCACCGCCAGTGCAGCGATCACCGTCGCATTGGTGCGCACCACGGTGCGCGCCGCGTCCGGCGTGACGCCGCGTCGGCCCGCGACCTCGATATAGGACTGCACATAGGAGCGGTAACGCGGATCGTCCTCAGGGTTGACGAGGTCAAAGTCCTTGCCGGCCTTGATCGCAAGTCCTAACCGCTTGATCCGTGCTTCCACCACCGACGGACGCCCGACCAGGATCGGCTTCGCCAGCCGTTCCTCCAGCACCTGCTGGACGGCGCGCAGCACCCGCGCGTCCTCGCCTTCGGCGTAGATGACGCGGACCGGCTGGGTCTTGGCCTTTGCGAAGACCGGCTTCATGACCAGGCCCGAGCGGAACGCGAAGCGCTCCAGCCCCGCGGTATATTCGTCGAAGTTCTTGATCGGCCGCGTCGCGACGCCCGATTCCATCGCGGCCTTGGCCACCGCCGGCGCGATGCGCTGGATCAGGCGCGGATCGAACGGACTCGGGATCAGTGATCCCGGACCAAACCCCTGCGCTTCCGTGCCGTCGAAGCCGCGCGCAACCACGTCCGAAGGAGCGTCACGCGCAAGCTGCGCGATCGCCCCCACCGCAGCGTGCTTCATCTCCTCGTTGATCGCGGTGGCGCCGACATCGAGTGCGCCGCGGAAGATGAAGGGAAAGCAGAGGACGTTGTTCACCTGATTGGGGAAGTCGGAGCGCCCGGTGCAGATCATTGCGTCGGGGCGCGCCGCGCGCGCCTCGTCGGGCATGATTTCGGGTGTCGGATTGGCGAGCGCGAGCACCAGCGGCTTGTCGGCCATCCGCTTCAACATATCAGGGGTCAGCACATTGGGCGCTGAAAGCCCCATGAAAATATCGGCGTCGCCGATGACATCGGCGAGCTTCCGTTTGTCGGTCTTTTGCGCATAGACAGCCTTCCACCGGTCCATCAGCACCGGCCGCCCCTCATAGACGAGGCCTTCGATATCGCAGACCCAGATGTTGTTGCGCTGGGCGCCCAAAGACACCAGCAGATTGAGGCAGGCGAGTGCGGCAGCGCCCGCGCCGGATACGACGATCTTCACCTCGGAGAGCTTCTTGCCGTTCAACAGCAGCGCGTTGGTGATCGCCGCGGCGACGATGATGGCCGTGCCGTGCTGATCGTCGTGGAAGACCGGGATCTTCATGCGCTCTTTGAGACGCGCCTCGATCTCGAAACACTCCGGACCCTTGATATCCTCGAGGTTGATGCCCCCGAAGGTCGGCTCCAGGGCCGCCACCGTGTCCACCACGCGCTCGATGGTATCGGCGGCAATCTCGATGTCGAAAACGTCGATTCCGGCGAATTTCTTGAACAGGACCGCCTTGCCTTCCATGACGGGCTTGGAAGCCAGCGGCCCGATATTGCCGAGCCCGAGCACCGCGCTGCCATTGGAGACGACGCCAACCAGATTGGATCGTGTGGTCAGCGTGGCCGCCTGAGAGGGGTCCTTGGCGATTTCCGTGCAGGCGGCCGCCACGCCCGGCGAATAGGCCAGCGCCAGGTCGCGCTGGTTGGCGAGCGGCTTGGTCGCCTGGATTTCGAGTTTCCCCGGCCGCGGCAGCCGGTGATAGGCCAGCGCCGCGGAATGGAGTTCATCAGAATAGGACATTAGCTTCCCCGGGGGGACCCCAGCCTTCAGTGTTCTTCGATTGTTACTTTTGCGGCAGATTGAGCCGGATGTGAAGTTCGCGCAGCTGCTTGGGCGTCACCTCCGACGGCGCGCCCATCAGCAGGTCGACGGCCTGCTGATTCATCGGAAACAGCGAAATCTCGCGCAGATTGGTGGTGCCGCACAGAAGCATCACGATGCGGTCGACACCGGCCGCCATGCCGCCATGCGGCGGAGCGCCGTACTGGAAGGCGCGGTACATGCCGCCGAAGCGCTCCACGACTTCCTTCTCGCCATATCCCGCAATCTCGAACGCCTTTACCATTGCTTCCGGGCGATGGTTGCGGATGCCGCCGGAGGCAATCTCATAGCCGTTGCAGGTGATGTCGTACTGGAACGCCTTGATCGTCAGCGGGTCCTGCGTCTGCAGCGCATCGATGCCGCCCTGCGGCATCGAGAACGGATTGTGCGAGAAATCGACCTTCTTGTCCTCCTCGTTGTATTCGTACATCGGAAAGTCGACGATCCAGGCGAGTTCGAAGCGCTCCTTGTCGATCAGGTTCAGCTCCTCGCCGACCTTGGTGCGGGCCAGGCCGGCAAACTTCCAGAACTTGTCGGGATCGCCGGCAACGAAGAACGCGGCATCGCCCTCCTGCACGCCGAGTTGAGTGCGGATCGAAGCGGTGCGGTCGGGCCCGATATTGTTGGCAAGCGGTCCCGCGCCCTCGTTTCCTTCGCGCCACATGATGTAGCCGAGCCCCGGCTGGCCCTCGCCTTGCGCCCAGGAATTCATCCGGTCGCAGAAGGCACGGCTGCCGCCGCCCTTCGCTGGAATCGCCCAGACCCTGTTCTTGGGGTCCTCCAGCATGCGCGCGAACACCTTGAAGCCGGAGCCGCGGAAATGCTCGGAGACGTCCTGCATCACGATCGGGTTGCGAAGATCTGGCTTGTCGCTGCCATATTTGCGGATCGCTTCGGCAAACGGAATGCGCGGCCACCCCTTGGTCACCGGCTTGCCATTTGCAAATTGCTCGAACACGCCCGTGACCACCGGCTCCATCGCCGCGAACACGTCCTCCTGTGTGACGAAGCTCATCTCGATGTCGAGCTGATAGAACTCGCCCGGCAGGCGGTCGGCGCGCGGGTCCTCGTCACGAAAGCAGGGCGCGATCTGGAAGTAGCGGTCGAAGCCGCTCATCATCAGAAGTTGCTTGTACTGCTGCGGCGCCTGCGGCAGCGCGTAGAACTTTCCCGGATGGATTCGGGACGGCACCAGGAAGTCGCGCGCGCCCTCCGGCGAGGAGGCGGTGAGGATCGGGGTCTGGAATTCGAAAAAGCCGGCCTGCTTCATGCGGCTGCGCATGGAATCGATGATCGCGATGCGCGTCATGATGTTCTGGTGCAGCTTCTCACGCCGCAGATCGAGGAACCGGTACTTGAGCCTTATATCCTCGGGATATTCCTGCTCGCCGAACACCGGCAGCGGCAGCTCGCCTGCAGCGCCCAGCACCTCGATATCGGACACATAGAGTTCGACCTGACCGGTCGGCAGTTCCGGATTGTCGGTCCCATCGGGGCGACGGCGCGTCCTGCCCTCCATCCGCACCACCCATTCCGAGCGCAGCTTTTCGGCGTCCTTGAAGGCCGGCGAATCCGGATCGACCACGCATTGGGTGAGCCCGTAATGGTCGCGCAGGTCGATGAACAGCACCCCGCCATGATCGCGGATGCGGTGGCACCAGCCGGACAGGCGAACGGTTTCGCCAATGTGGCTTTCGCGGAGCTCGCCGCAGGTGTGGGTGCGGTAACGGTGCATGGAAGGTCCAAAGCAAATCTGGGAAAAATGGAATCGGAAAGCCATCCGGCCGGTCCGAAGCGCGGTCAGGGTTTAGCCGAGCCTCATTCGCGCGGCAACCGACTGAACTGCGGGTCTGGGCTCGAAAAAGCCGCGCATCCTGCTTATCTTTGCTTCATGACGGTGCATTTCCCATTCCAGAACACCTATGCGGCGCTGCCGGGCAACTTTTTTGCCCGCGTGGCCCCGACGCCGGTTCCCGCACCCCGGCTGATCAAGCTGAACCGGCCGCTTGCGATCCACCTGGGGCTCGATCCAGACCTGCTGGAAACGGCGGAAGGCGCCGAGATCCTCTCCGGCAAGGTCCTGCCCATCGGCGCCGACCCGATCGCGATGGCTTATGCCGGCCACCAGTTCGGGTATTTCGTGCCCCAGCTCGGCGATGGCCGGGCCATCCTGCTCGGCGAGGTCATCGACAGAGACGGCGTCCGCCGTGACATTCAGCTCAAGGGATCGGGCCCGACGCCGTTTTCGCGCCGGGGCGACGGCCGCGCCGCGCTCGGTCCGGTCCTGCGCGAATATGTGGTCAGCGAAGCCATGGCCGCGCTCGGCGTCCCCACCACGCGCTCGCTCGCGGCGGTCATGACGGGCGAAGCCGTGATGCGCGAGACCGCGCTCCCCGGCGCCGTGCTGACCCGCGTCGCCGCGAGCCATATCCGGGTCGGAACGTTCCAGTTTTTTGCCGCGCGCGGCGATACCGATGCGATCAGGCGTCTGGCCGATCATGTGATGGCCCGGCATTATCCGGAGCTCATGGGCGCCGACCGCCCCTATCACGGGCTGCTCGCAGCCGTGACCGCCCGCCAGGCCGAACTGGTCGCGCGATGGCTTCTGGTCGGCTTTATCCATGGCGTGATGAACACGGACAACACCTCGATATCGGGCGAAACCATCGATTACGGTCCGTGCGCCTTCATGGACCATTACGACCCCGCCCAGGTCTTCAGCTCGATCGACGAGTTCGGCCGCTATGCCTACGCCAATCAGCCGCGAATCGCGCTCTGGAACCTGACGCGCTTCGCCGAATGCCTGCTGCCGCTGTTCTCGGACGACAAGGACAAGGCGGTGCAGGACGCCCAGGATGCGCTGGTGGAATTCGGAGAGAATTTCAACACGGCCTACAAGGCAGGGCTGCGCGCCAAGATCGGTCTTTTCGAGGAGCATGCGGACGATCAGGCGCTGGCGCAGGCGCTGTTGGATGCGATGGCCAAGAGCAAGGCCGACTTCACCCTCACCTTCCGGCGCCTGAGCGATGCGGCAGGCAACCCCGCGAGCGAGGCGGAGGTGCGAAAGCTGTTTGCCGAGCCGGAAAACTTCGACGAATGGGCGGCACGCTGGCGGCAACGTCTCAACGAAGAGCCGCAATCCGCGGCCGAGCGGCAGGTGGCGATGCGCGCCGTCAATCCGGTCTTCATCCCGCGCAACCATCGCGTGGAAGCGGTGATCAGGGCTGCGATGGATCGCGACGATTATGCGCCGTTCGAAGAGCTGCTGACGGTGCTCTCGAGACCCTATGAGGACCAGCCGGCTCACGCCGACTATGCGCTGCCGCCGGAGCCGCACGAGCGGGTATGCCAGACCTTTTGCGGCACCTGACCCGTTAACCGGCTATCCACCATTCGCCCAGGCGCTACCCTCCCGCGCCACACAAATTAACAGACGCTCAACGCGCTCCCGACAAATGTTGGCATTGTTGGCTGGGAGATCGCCGTGGACGCGTTGGTTTTTGAGTTCATGGGGCTGGCGATGCTGGCGCTCTGCGTCATCGTGGTCGCAGTGCCGTCCGCGCCGCGGCCGTCGCGCCGCCCCACAGATCGCTGAGCGGGCAACTCGCGCAAAACACACGCTTGCCGCGCGTCGTCCGGCAACCGCCAGGAGGTGGTTGGTCGGCGGCTGGCACCCTGGGCCGACTTAAATGCAAGGCTCGAATTCGCCCAACACCCTTGACATATCAGCACTTTCGGCAGAACGCCTGCTCCATGGACTTGATTACTACCACTTCAGACCTTGCGGCCGTTTGCGACCGCCTCGCCCGCCACCGGGTGATTACCGTCGATACGGAATTCCTTCGGGAAACCACCTACTACCCCCTGCTCTGTGTGGTGCAAATGGCCAGCCCCGACGAGGCTGTGGTGGTGGACGCGCTCGCCCCCGGGATCGACCTCAAACCGTTCTTCGACCTGATGGGAAACGAGAACGTGTTGAAGGTCTTCCATGCTGCCCGTCAGGACATCGAAATCGTCATGCACGAGGCCGGCATCGTGCCCCACCCGATCTTCGATACCCAGGTGGCGGCCATGGTCCTGGGCTACGGGGACTCGATCGCCTATGACCAGCTCGTCCAGCGCATTACCGGCCACCGGCCCGACAAGACCCACCGCTTCACCGACTGGTCGCGCCGACCGCTGACGACGGAACAGATCCACTACGCCGTCTCCGACGTCACCCATCTGCGCGACGTCTTCGCCGTGCTCGACGCCGATCTGACGAAGCGCGGCCGCAACGATTGGGTGAGCGAGGAAATGGACGTGCTGACCTCGCCTAGAACCTACGATTTCCACCCCGAGCGTGCCTGGGAGCGACTCAAGACCCGCGTCCGCAAACCGAAAGAACTGGCGGTGCTGATTGAGGTCGCCGCCTGGCGCGAGCAGGAGGCCCAGAGCCGCGACGTTCCGCGCAGCCGCGTGCTCAAGGACGAAGCGGTCGGCGATATCGCGACCCATGCGCCGACCAGCATCGAGCGGCTCGGCCATCTGCGGTCGCTGCCGAAAGGCTTCGAGCGCTCCAAATGGGGCGCCGACATCGTAGCGGCGGTGCAGCGCGGACTGGCGCGCGACCTCGCGACGCTGCCGAAGCTGGAGAAGCCGCGCGGCAATTTCAACGGCGCCGCCACGGTCGAGCTCTTGAAGGTGCTGCTCCGGATGACCTCGGAGCGCCATGGCGTAGCCAGCAAGGTGATCGCAACCGTCGACGACCTCGAACAGATCGCAGCCGACGATCATGCCGACGTGGCGGCATTGCACGGCTGGCGTCGCGAACTGTTCGGCGAAGCCGCGCTCTCGCTAAAGCACGGCCAGCTCGCACTGGCGATCGAGCGCGGCCGCGTGGTCGGCGTCGAGCGGCACTGAAGACATCGCGTCGCAACCGCGACAGGCAACGCCGCATCCCTTACATGGCGACCAGGTCCGGGCTATGCCGGATGCGGGCGAAATTGCCGATCACCGTCACAACTGCGCTCCTGTAGGAGGCCACGTCGCCGACGCCGCCGCGCCGGCATGCGACCGCATCGGCGACCATCTCGTAGCGATGGCTGCGATGAAAGCCGTCGACCACCGTCGCAAGGATGGTTTCGTCGAGCGAAAAGCCGAGCAGCACGCAACGCAGACTTCTGATGTTCGACATGTATTCGGCAAAGCGCGCCGAACTGTACGCCGAGGGCAGCGGATGCTCGAAGGTCAGCTCGCCGGGCAGCGGCTTGAATTCGGCGATCCAGTTGGTCAGGTTGCAGGCGGGATTGAACCACGCCGCCTGCGCGATCCGCTTCAGATGCATCACCGGCCATAGATTGTCGCGCCAGATCGTCATCAGTTCGAGGCAGCGCGGCATGATCGCATCGGCACCGGCAATCACATGGCTGCGCCCTTCGGTGAGGTATTCGGTCTGCAAATCGGCGCAGACGAGGATCGGTGGGTCGTCGTGCATGGCACCGCTCCTGTTCGCCTGCGATCAGCTTCGCGACGGCGCAGCGTTGCGCAGCGGAGACGTCGCCGCGCGGCCTGCCGAGGTGTCGAGGACACCAGGCCGATCCCAGTCGCCCTCGGGGCGAATGATCACATAAGGGTCGCTGTCCAACGTGATGGCGTCTGCTCCGGGCTCGATGTCCAGCACCATTTCGGTGTAGGAGAAATCCGAAAACGCGATCTTGCGGTTGTGTTCGAGCGGCTTAGCGCCGAAATGCGCCCAGAAATCGACCAGCCGGTCCTGCGCCTGCCCATAGATCTTGCGGAACCCCTTGCGCCTGACATATTCGACGCTCGCCTTGACCAGCTTGAAGGACACGAGCGAGCGCCGATACTGGTGACGAACCGCCAGGCGCTCGACCTTGGCGAACTCGCCGAAGAAGCGCACCCGCAAGCAGCCGGCGGGCTCGCTGCCGACAAATCCGATGAAGTGCGCCGCGACAAGATCGTTGCCATCGAACTCCTCTTCCAGCGGACATTCCTGTTCGGCGAGATAAACCGCCGAACGGATCGCCGTGACCAGCATGAGGTCGTTGGGATCGCGTGCGATCCGGATGCTGATCGCGCGCGGGGTCCGGCCGGATGCTAACGGGCGATCAGCGCCATGCATCTGCATGTCTCCGGACGGAACAACTGGCGTGCGGCAAACGGCGGGGCAATCGATTCCACGGCCGCACGTAGCACCATAAATCAGGCTGGAAGCTGGGAGTCCGCTGGAATCCCAGCGTGACCATCAAGTCCCGCCCCGCCTTGGTTGCGGGGTGCGCGAACAGATCGGCAGCTCGATAGCGCGGTCGGGAAAGATGCCGGGAGACGTTGCCGAGTCCAGCCATCGCCCTGCCGAGGCCCGCGATGGCCCAGACATAAATGGCAGATACTTCATCGGCGCCACGCGCAAGGAATCCGGTATCGGGATGCGTCAGACTGATGTCGTCGAGGATCAGCGCATCGTGACCGCGATCATTGAGGTAGAGAAATGCCACCGCGCCCAACAATTTTCCGTGGCGACTGAAAGTCAAAATGCTTTGCGGATCGACTGCAAAATACCGCTGCAGCTCCGCTTCTCCGATCTCCACACCGGGAACGAGCCGATTTGCCATCTCGGCGAGCACGAGAAGTTCGGAACGAATCGCAGGCCTCACCTCGACGTCGGTACTCCTAGGCAGTTCGTCGAAATCGTGACGGGCGGCTGCGGCCGGAACTCTTTCAATAAGCAAGTGGCGCATCTATCGTCGACCTCATCTCAAGACAGCAGCATAGCTGGCGAGGATTTTGAGGTATGCAGCAACTATTGCACCGGGGTGCTGCGATCACGCAGCACCGGACCGACGAAGCATTGGACGCATCCTGGGAAGATCTGAAATCGTTCCTCTCCTGCGTGAAATACAGGAGCTTCCGTCAAGCGGCCGAAGAGCTCCGAGTCACCAGCACCACACTGATGCGCCGGATCGATCGGCTCGAACAGCACATCGGCTGCAGACTTTTCCTTCGCGACCAGAGCGGGCTGACGCTGAGCGACCAGGGCGCCGCGCTGATCGGCGACGTAAAGGAAATGGAGCGTCACGCCTTCAACGTATTTCGCCGCGCAGCCCAGTCGTCCGGCGATCTGGCGGGAACTGTACGCGTTGCAGTGACCGAGGGGCCGGGCAATTTCTGGATTCTGCCGAGGCTGATCGACTTCCAGAAGACCTATCGCAAGATAACCGTCGATCTGCGTTGCGCCATGGAGCAGGCCGACGTTGCGCGGCTGGAAGCGGACATCGCGATCCAGCTCGAGCGCCCGACCAATCCGGATCTCATCGTCACCAAGCTGGGACGGCTTCACATCTACGCCTTCGTCTCCGAGGAATATCGACGGCTCCACGGTGTACCGAAATCGCTCGCGGATATCCCGAACCACAGGATCATCAAGCAGCACGCGCCGCAGGTCGATGATTCCGCCTATGCGCGCGTGCTGGGACTTCCGTCCCTCGAAGGAATTTGCGGGATCAAGACCAATTCGAGCGTCGGCGTTCTCTACGCCGTCGAACGCGGCGCGGGCATGGGCTTCCTGCCGACCGCGTCGATTGCGCTGGGCGCAGCTCTGGTCGCAGTGGACCTCGGCGTCAATCATCACGCCGATCTCTGGCTCACCTACCACAAGGAGTTCAGAAACTCGGACCGGCACAAGGTCGTGATCGATTGGCTCAGGAAGATCTTCGATTCGAGGACCTATCCGTGCTTCCGCGACGAGTTCATCCACCCGAACGACCTCGTGCCGATGATGGCGGCCACGAGGACGAGCTTCGGCCTCGACGGATACGCGGCAGCCGCTCCGGCTTAGAGCATGATCCCGGCCGCGAACGGCCGCATGAGCGCAAAGCGCGTAGTGGTTTTCCTCACCACCTGTATTCGAATCCCAGCGTGCCCTGATGCGACTGCAGGTTGGCGCGGAATTTTCCGTCGTAATTGAGATAGAGCCGCGCGGCGTTGGTCAGGCTGAGCGAGGCCGCGGCGCCAGCATCCGCGCCGAGCCGGCTTTCGCCGATGCCCTGCACGGTGATGCTGTCGGGGCCGAGACTGACGACGACCGAACTGAAATCCTGCGAGAAATTGTCGACGAATTTGCCGTAGGCTGACAGGTCGAGAATCTTCTGGTCGAAAATCCAGTAATGGCCGATCTCGGCGCCGAGCAAGGCCCGCGCGCGTTGCAGCGTCGCCCCGCTCTCCATCACCGGATCGAAGCCGCCGACTTCCCTCAGCGCCCCGGTCGAAGCGCGGACATATTCGAGGCCGGCTTTCGGCACGATGCGGCTCTGGTCGCTCGTCCAGTAATAGTCGAGTTCGCTCAGGACGCCGTCGATCTGCGCGTCATAACCAGCGGCCGCGATGCCGAGCCCGGTGTCGCGGCTCGAGTCGATCCTGCCGAAGCCATGGACGAGCGCCACCGCCCAGGTCCACGGCCCCTTGTCGATGGAGGCGTTGAAACCGAACTGCGTCAGGTCGAGCGTCGCCGACTGCAGTGCCGCCGGCACATCGATGCTGGTACGGCTCTGATCCACCGAGAAGCCGACATTGACCCCGGGTGTGAGCGTTGCGCCGACGCCTGCGACACCGCCCCAGGTCCGCCGCTTGTCGCCGGCAAAGTCGCCCTGCGCCGAGGTGGTCGAGGAGATTCCATAAAGCTCGGTCCAGCTTCGGAAGCGCGGACCTTCCGCCGCCTCCGACGCGCCACCGCCGCCGGGATTGTTGCGCAGCGTCCTGGAAAAGCCGCCGGTCGCCTGGCTGCCGAGTCGCTCCAGGAAGCTGCTGCCGAGATCAAGCACTGCGTTCCCGGCTGCGGCATCGGCATTGATCATTTGCGGGGTCGGCGACGGGGGCGGCCTTCTGGCCGCTTGTGCAGATGATCCACCCGCAACCGACAGCACCAACGCAACGCCGAACGCCACGGCCCAAGCGAGCCCCCGGGTGGCCCCGGTTTCCGTTGCCCGCAATGATCGCGATGAGCCGCACATGGACGCCGTTTCCAAAAGGAGCGCCAGCGCGTCGAAATCGCACGAAATCCCGCCAGCCCGGGTCGATTTGCTCCGAGTTCCCCCCGTGGGTCAATGCGTGGCGGCCACAATCCAAGGGTGATCCACCTTCATTGTGCTCCCGCGGCCACAGGCCGCTTGCCGAATTCCGGCTACGAAGATGGTTTTGCAAGCTGGCTCAGAAGCTTGCTAAGGCTTGAATTTCGTGTTGCAATCCGCCTGCAATCGGAAATTGCCGTTCGGCTGTGCGTTTCGTGACTGAGAAATTGAGCAGACTTTCGGAAGCCCGCTTGCGGCGTGGCACGCTTGACCGCGTGGCCGCGTCTTTTTTTGTCTAACGAGGAGGCGATGGCGATGCAGAAGGGCACCGTCAAATGGTTCAACCCGACCAAGGGTTATGGCTTCATCAGGCCGGTCGGCGGCGATCGGGACGTGTTCGTCCACATCTCGGCGGTCGAGCGCGCCGGGCTGACCACTCTCAATGAAAATCAGACCGTGGAATATGATCTCGTGGAGAATCGCGGCAAGACGTCAGCGGAAAACCTGAAGGTCTCCTGAACTCACACATCAATGGCGGCCGTCATTCTGGACCCCCGGTCGTCCGGCCGGGGGATTTTGTTTTCCGGCGGCTCAGCCGATCACCGGCGAGATCAGAAAATTGCCGGATGCGGCCCTGGCGGCGGTCTTGCAGATATCGCCCTCGAGCCGGACCTTGCCGCTGGCCAGAAGCCGCAAGGCATCGGGATAGATGCGGTGTTCGACTTCGAGGATGCGCTCGGACAGTGTGTCGGCGCTGTCGTGGTCGCTGACCGAAACCGCGCCCTGCATCAGGATGGGACCTGCGTCGGTTTCCGCAATCACGAAATGAACCGTGGCGCCCGAGATCTTCACGCCCGCGCGCAGCGCCTGGCCGTGGGGATCAAGCCCCGGAAAGGACGGCAGCAGCGACGGGTGGATGTTGAGCATCCGCCCGTGCCAGCGTTGCACGAATTCGGAGGTGAACAGCCGCATGAAACCGCCGAGGCAAATCAGCTCGATTCGGTGCTGATCGAGAAGCTCCTGCAATGTCGTCTCGAAAGCGGCGCGATCCTTGCCGAAGGGCTTGCTCTCGACCACCGCCGTCGGCACTCCCGCCGCGCTTGCCTTTTCGAGGCCCGCGGCATCGGCGCGGTTCGAGATCACGACCGCAATCTCGGCCGGGAAATCATCCGCAGCCGCTGCCTTGATCAGCGCAGCCATGTTCGATCCGCGGCCGGAGATCAGGATCGCGACGCGGCGCTTCATGCCCTCACCATGACAGATCGAGATGGCCGCTGTAGACGACGCGGTGCTCGCCCGTGGCCGGAACGACTTCGCCGAGTTGCACGACCGTTTCCCCGTTCGCGGTGAGCACGTTGCTGACCGCCTCGACGGCGTCCGCCTTCACGATGACGACCATGCCGATGCCACAATTGAAGGTGCGCAAGAGCTCGAGCTCGGCAACGCGCCCCTGCTCCGCCAGCCATTTGAACACCGGCAGCACCGGCACGCGCGCAAGATCGACGCCGACGCCGAGATGCTTGGGCAACACCCGCGGAATATTGTCGGTGAAGCCGCCGCCGGTGATATGCGCCAACCCCTTCACCGCGCCGGTCTCGCGGATCGCGCGCAGGCACGACTTGACATAGAGCCGGGTCGGCGCGAGCAGCGCGGCGCCCAGCGTCATCACCGGCGAGAACGGCGCCTGTGCGTCGAAACCGAGTCCCGACTGCGCGACAATCTTCCGCACCAGCGAGAAGCCGTTGGAATGAACGCCCGCCGAGGCAAG
Source organism: uncultured Bradyrhizobium sp. (assembly GCA_964454955.1). GTDB lineage: Bacteria > Pseudomonadota > Alphaproteobacteria > Rhizobiales > Xanthobacteraceae > Bradyrhizobium. The sequence continues at coordinate 15,754 of CAYVVB010000350.1, forward strand.
CCCGATCACGGCGTCCCCCGCCGTGATATCGGGGCGCGGCAGAAGAGAGCCGCGCTCGGCCGCGCCGACCGCGAAGCCCGCAAGATCGTAGTCGCCGTCCTTGTAGAGCCCCGGCATTTCGGCGGTCTCCCCGCCGATCAGCGCGCAGCCGGATTCCCGGCAGGCCTCGGCGATCCCGGCAACGATCGCAGCGGCGGCCTCGGGATCGAGCTTGCCGCAGGCAAAGTAGTCGAGAAAGAACAGCGGTTCCGCGCCCTGCACCACAAGGTCGTTGACACTCATGGCAACGAGATCGATTCCGATCCCCGAATGCAGGCCGGTCTCGATCGCGATCTTGAGCTTGGTGCCGACGCCGTCGGTCGCAGCCACCAGCACCGGATCGGCAAAGCCCGCGGCCTTCAAGTCGAACAATCCGCCGAACCCGCCGATCTCGGCATCGGCCCCGGCGCGGGCGGTAGCCCGCACCATCGGCTTGATCAGATCGACCAGGCGGTTGCCGGCGTCGATATCGACGCCCGAATCTGCGTAAGTAAGGCCGTTCCTGCGCTGCGTCATGCCCAATTCCGCCAACTGGAGGGGTGGGTTACGTCGGATTTCGCCGTCGTGCAATGGCTCGCAAACGCCGGAAACGTGTACAAGCGCGTTTTTCAAGCGACGTGGACGCCGCTCCGCGTCAAGAAAACGCGTCAAACCAGAAACCAGAACCCCTTCCGATTCCATCGGGATGGGAATAGCTCTAGTGTGGACAACGATCGGCTCGGCCCCCAAGGTGCCGGATTCGATGGAGACAGGCGGGTTGCCGGGAAGCGCCGCGTGAACATTCCGAACAGTATTACCCTGGGCCGCATCCTGCTGGTCCCGATTGTCGTCTGGGCGATCGCCTCTAATCAAATGGAAATTGCCTTCGCGGTGTTCGTCATTGCGGGCGTCAGCGACGGTGTCGACGGATTCCTCGCCAAGCGCTTCAACATGACCAGCGAACTGGGGGCGATGCTCGATCCGCTCGCCGACAAGGCGCTTCTGGTTTCGATCTACATTGCACTGGGGATCTGGGGCGCCATTCCGCGCTGGATCGTGATCCTGGTGGTGTCACGCGACATCATGATCGTATCCGCCGTGATCGTGTCGTGGCTGTTCGGCAAACCGATCCCGATGAAGCCTCTGATGGTGTCCAAGATCAACACGGTCGCGCAGGTGGCGCTGGCAGCCCTGGTGCTGGCCTCGCTCGCTTTCGGCTTTCCGCCCGGCCCCTATGACGTGATCTTGATGGGCGTCGTGACGGTGTTTTCGCTGGCCTCCGTCTTCTTATATCTTGTGGAATGGGGCCGGCACATGAGCACCATTGACGTCAAGTGATTTGACTGGCTGATCTCACGTCGAGCGCCGGGATTGTTCCGGCAGGGAGTTTTTGCGTGGCTGGCCACGTTCATCCGCGTCAACTGGCCTTCGCGCTGCCGCATGAAGAAAGCCTTTCGCGGGACAATTTTCTCGAGGGGCCCGCCAATGCGGCGGCGCTGGCGCTGGTCGACGCCTGGCCGGAATGGCCGAGCCGGACCATGATGCTGGTCGGGCCCGAGGGCGCCGGCAAGAGCCACCTTGCCGCGATCTGGGCCGAAATCTCCGGAGCGCGCTCGACCGCCGCGCATGCGCTCACGCCCGCCAACGTCCCGGGCGCGCTCGCGACAGGCGCGCTGGTGGTGGAGGATCTGCGATCGCAGGATTTCGACGAACGCGCACTGTTCCACCTGCTGAACCTTGCGCGGGAAGATGCGGCTTACGTGCTCATCACCTCTCGCCTGCCGCCCTCCGCGCTCGACATCGAGCTGCGCGACCTGCGCTCGCGGCTCCGCGCCCTGCCCGTGGTGTCGCTGCAGCCGCCCGACGACCAGTTGTTCCGTGCACTCATCGTGAAGTTCTGCGCGGATCGCCAGTTGGCCGTCGATGAAGCCGTGGTGGGTTACCTCGCCAACCGGATCGAACGATCGTATGCCGCCGCGCGGGACACCGTCGCGCTCCTCGACCGCGAGGCGCTGCGCCAGGGCCGCGCGATTACGAGGGCGTTCGCCGCCGAAATCCTGCGCCAGTCGTGACCGGCGGGGTCAGAGAAGGAAACCCATGGCCAAAATCTCGAACCGGCTTACGCAGACGCTCAAGATCGAGCACCCGATCATTTCCGCGCCCATGGCCTTCGCGGCAGGAGGCGCGTTGGCGGCGGCCGTCAGCGCGGCTGGTGGCCTCGGACTGATCGGCGGCGGCTATGGCGACTCGACCTGGCTGGCCGAGCAGTTCGACATAGCCGCAGGCCGCCGTGTCGGCGTTGGCTTCATTACATGGTCGCTTCGCAAGTCGCCGTCATTGCTCACCGACGTTTTGAAGCGCCGCCCTGCAGCGGTGATGCTGTCCTTCGGGGATCCGCGTCCTTTCGTCGAGGAGATTCGCAAAGCAGGCGCGCTCGTGATCTGCCAGTGCCAGAATATCGATCACGTCTGGGACGCAATAGACATCAGTGCAGATGTCGTCATCGCCCAAGGCGCCGAGGCCGGCGGGCATGGCGCGCTGCGCGGAACATTGTCGTTCGTTCCCGAGGCGGTCGATCTCCTTGCGGCTCATTCGCCCGCCTCTCTCCTGCTTGCTGCAGGCGGCATCGCTGACGGGCGAGGCCTCGCCGCTGCTCTGATGCTCGGCGCGGACGGCGTTCTGGTCGGAACGCGGTTATGGGCGTCGGCCGAAGCGCTCGTGCATGCACGCCATCACGAAGCGATCGTCGGCGCGAGCGGCGATGAAACGATC
>CAYVVB010000351.1:0-1878 GCA_964454955.1 uncultured Bradyrhizobium sp.
GCGCTTGGCCGGCTGGCGTGATGCGACCTGGGCACGCTAGCAGCGGTTCCACTCGCGGCAACGCGATCCTGTTCTTAACCTCACCGATCAACCTTACCGATGATCGCACACGAAACGGCTCTCCGAGCCGGCGCCTCTCGAAAGGAGCCGACGCCCATGGGTCCACACCGCCCGCCGTCGGGCTGTTTCGCGCCAAAACATTCATTTTCTGGCGGTTTTTGGCCCGGTTTGCCTTGACTCTCGTCTGTCAGCCGATATAAGTCGGGCTCATCCGGCGCGGGATTTCTCGCGCCGCTTGTTTTGCGTGGATTTTGCTCGGCATTGCCGGCGCTCGCGCGGAAGACTTAAACCCTAACGCGACTGAACAAAAAGCCGGCCCGGCACTGTCCGAGGCCGGGATCGAACACGAAGGAATTAAAGGATGTTCGCAGTCATCAAAACCGGCGGCCGGCAGTACCGCGTCGTTCCGGATGATGTGCTCGAGATCGGCAAGATCGACGGCGAAGTTGGCACCATCGTGCAGCTGCCTCAAGTGCTGGTGCTCGGCACCGAGACGCCAGTGCTCGGCGCGCCGACGGTGGCAGGCGCAACCGTTGCCGCGGAAGTGCTGCAGCACAAGCGCGGCCCGAAGGTGATCGCCTTCAAGAAACGCCGGCGCAAGAACTCGCGCCGCAAGCGCGGCTATCGCGACGAGCTCACGGTGCTTCGCATTACCGAGATCCTCGCCGACAACGCCAAGCCGACGATCGGCCCGCGACCGAAGAAGGCGAAGGCACCGGCGGCGGCAGCCGCGGAGACGTGAAGCGCAAAAATTTTGCGTGAACAAAAGTGAAATGATTCCTTCAAGGAATTGATCTAGAGATCGATTAGGTTTGGAGACGAGCTATGGCTCACAAAAAAGCAGGCGGATCATCGCGTAACGGACGTGATTCCAAGGGCAAGCGCCTTGGGGTCAAGATTTTCGGCGGCGAACATGTGATTCCCGGAAACATCATCGCGCGTCAGCGCGGCACGACTTGGCATCCTGGCCTTAATGTCGGCATGGGGACCGACCATACGTTGTTCGCCAAGGTTGAGGGCCGAGTCGAGTTCCAGGCCAAAGCCAATGGCCGCACATTCGTATCGGTGCGCCCGATGACGGAGGCTGCGGCCGAATAGACGGTGGACATTTGGAGTCCGCCGGCGTCCTGAACGAACCGGCGGAGCTCATCGAGGCTCCAAGGGGAGGCGGGACACCGGCCTCCCCTTTTGATTCGCGCAATTTGTTTCAGACAGAACGATCAAGCGCTTCAGGAGCCCGATATGTTGCAGGACTTTCCAACCCCGACCTGGCATGAGGCCAGTCCTTGCGTCCTCGAGACCGAACGGCTGACCCTGCGCCGGCCGACGCTCGCGGACGTAAAAGCGATCACGCGCCTCGCCAACGACCGCCGTATCGCCGAGAATACCCGTCGGCTGCCGCATCCCTATTCCCAGGACCACGCGGTTGATTTCGTGCGCACCATGGCCGACACGCGTGACACCGCATTCCTGATCGAAAGCAATTTCGTCCCGATCGGCATGGTCGGCATCAGCTGGAGCGAGAAGGACGCGCCGGAGCTCGGCTATTGGCTCGGCGTCGAGCATTGGGGCCAGGGCTTCGGCACGGAGGCCGCCCGCGCCATCATTGATTATTTCTTCGAGGAGTTCGATGCCGAACATCTTTATGCCGGGGCGCGCGTGACCAACCCCTCTTCGCGCAACGTGCTGGAAAAATGCGGCTTCCAGTGGAGCGGCGTGGAGCTGCACCGCTTCGAGGCGCTGGGATCGTCGACCCCGGTCGATCGCTTCCGGCTCTCCCGCGGCGTCTGGTCGTCGTTGAAGAACTGGGCACGATCG
>CAYVVB010000352.1:0-4562 GCA_964454955.1 uncultured Bradyrhizobium sp.
CGATGCGAAGGCATTCGACGAGCAGGACCGAGCCGCAGCGGGCGGAGAGATCGTCGCCGAGTTGATGGCCTCATGACCAGGCTCGTTGTTGCCAGCATCGGCCCTGTCAGTTCAGTCCAGGACGGCGGCCGGCACGGTGCCCAGCGCTACGGGCTGACGCCGAGCGGCGCGATGGACCGGCTGGCTCTGGCGGCCGCGAACACGCTGCTCGACAATGCGCCCTTTGCGGCCGCGGTCGAGATCGGCCCCTTCAGCGCAGCCTTTACCGCGCGCAATGGCGCGGTGCGCGTTGCGCTTTCAGGCGCTGTTCGCAGCGCCGACATCGCGGGCCGCCCGGTTGCCTTCGATACATCGATGACCATTCCCGAAGGCGAGACTCTGACCCTCGGCTTCGCCAAGGGCGGCGCGTTCAGCTATCTCGCCATCGAGGGCGGCGTTACCGGCGAGCCGATGTTCGGAAGCCTTGCGGTGAACGCGCGTGCAGGCCTCGGCAGCCCGTATCCGCGGCCATTGCAGGCCGGCGACGAACTGCCGGCGAAGGCGGCGAGCAGCGCGCCCGAACGGCGGATCGAACTCCCTGCGCCCGCGACTGGCCAGATCCGGGTTGTGCTGGGCCCGCAGGACGACGAGTTCAGCGACGAGGCCAAAGCGCTGTTCCTCACCAGTGAATGGACAATCTCATCAGCCAGCGACCGTATGGGTTTCCGCCTGGAAGGCCCGGTGATCAAACATCTGCACGGCCACAACATCGTCTCCGATGGCACAGTGAACGGCAGCATCCAGGTGCCCGGCAATGGCTCACCGATCGTGCTGATGCCGGATCGCGGGACGAGCGGCGGGTATCCCAAGATCGCAACCGTGATCTCCGCCGATCTGGGGCGGCTTGCGCAGACCCCGCCCGGAACCCGCTTCCGGTTCCAGGCGGTCGGCATGGCGGAGGCGCAAGCGGAGGCGAAGAAATTTTCGCAATTGTTGCATTCCCTGCCCGACCGCTTGCACGCGATCGAGAGCATTGAGCTCAACATCGAAGCGCTGCACGATGCTAATGTTGCGGGCCACGCCATTAGCGCGGTAGACGCCGACACTTGGCACGCGCACGCGTCGAGCTAGTAAGAGGCAGCTTTTCGGAAGACGGACACCAACATGACCACTATCGATCTCAATTGCGATCTCGGCGAAAGCTTCGGCCCTTGGGTGATGGGCAATGACGAGGCCATGATCGAGCTCGCAACCTCCGTCAACATCGCTTGCGGATTCCACGCCGGCGACGCCGATATCATGCGAAAGACCGTGGACCTTGCCAAAGCGCGTGGGGTCAGCATCGGCGCGCATCCCGGTTATCGCGACTTGCACGGCTTCGGCCGCAGGCCGGTGCCCGGGCTCAAAGCATCGGAGATCGAGAATCTCGTCGCCTACCAGATCGGCGCACTGCAGGCGATCGCGACCGCGGCAGGCCATAAGGTCACCCACGTCAAGGCGCACGGCGCACTTTCCAACGTCGCCTGTGAGGACGACATGACCGCTCAGGCAATCGCCAACGGCATCAAAGCGGTCGATCGCAATCTGGTGTTTGTCGTATTGGCCAATTCACGACTCGTACAAGCCGGCGAAAAGGCGAACCTGCCGATGGTGCATGAGGTCTTCGCCGATCGCGCCTACGAGGACGATGGCTCGCTGGTGTCGCGCCGCAAGCCCGGCGCCGTGCTGCATGATGCCAATCAGATCGCCGAGCGCGTGGCGCGGATGGTCGGAGATGGTGAGGTGATCTCCGTGACCGGCAAGCGGATAAAAATGCGCATGGACACGGTCTGCATTCACGGCGACAACCCGGGTGCAGTCGAGATCGCGCGGACGCTGCGCAAGGCGCTGGCCGATGCCGGAATCGCAGTTGCGCCGTTCAGGCGCGCTGTGTAGCCGCGAACAGCGCTGGAGCCCGGCTTAAACCAAGTCGGAAAAGCCTAGAACGGGTGTACCGACAGCGTGCCGAACACGATCGCCGCGATGATCGCGAACGCGCCATAGAGCGCGACGAGATGTATTCCGCTGCGTGTTCGGCGTGACAGGGAGCGTGCGTGAAAATGCAGGCGGGCTTCCGCTGACAATTCGCGCATGGTGGTTCTCCAACGCCCCATCGCTGCTGATCAAATAATTCCGGACGAACATTGCAAGGCCCGCCAAACAGCCAGGCGGCCGGTTCCATCGACCGTGTTCCTGGCTGGCGCCTGATGGAACGCGGTTCCGATGCGCTGCTCTGTTCTCTGGAACTGCGTGGAACCAGTTGGCGGGTAATTACGTTGAAGCGCTTAGGCTGTTTGGTTGGTTCCAATTGCGTATCGTCGACTTCCGTCTAATCTGATTTTTCGTCCGGCCGTCTGGTTTGCCAAGGTGGCGAGCTTTGTCCGGTCGCATTGGGGAATTTCATGAGTGATCTTAACCCTTTACCCGCCCGGGGTCCGAAGGGTCAAACCAACGGCGCCGCAATACCAGATCCACGCCAGGAACTTCTCCACGCACTTCAGGCCATGCGTACCGGCGACTTTTCGGTCCGCATGACCGGCGATCATCTCGGAATTGACGGCAAGATCGCCGACACCTTCAACGAAATAATCGCCGCCAACGAACGCATGGCGCAGCAACTCGAGCGCGTCGGCCAACTCGTCGGTCGTGAAGGAAAGACGCGCCAGCGCGTCAGGTTCGAGCTCGCCAGCGGTTCATGGGCCGACATGGAGAGTTCGGTCAACACCCTGATCGAAGACCTGCTCTGGCCGACGCGCGAAGTGACTCGCGCAGTTGCGGCGGTCGCGAAGGGCGACCTGTTGCAGACGGTTCAGCTCGACATCGATGGCCGCCCGCTTGCCGGCGAATTCCTGCAATCGGCCAATATCGTCAACACCATGATCAAGCAGCTGAGCGTGTTCACGTCGGAAGTCACGCGCGTGGCACGCGAGGTCGGCAGCGAAGGAAAGCTGGGCGGACAGGCCCAGGTGCCCGAAGTGACCGGTGTGTGGAAGGATCTGACGGAAAGCGTCAACTCCATGGCGAACAACCTGACCGGTCAGGTACGAAACATCGCCGAAGTGACGATCGCGGTCGCCAACGGCGACCTTTCAAAGAAGATCACGGTCGACGTGCGCGGCGAAATCCTTCAGCTGAAGGAAGCCACCAACACGATGGTCGATCAGCTCCGCTCCTTCGCCTCGGAAGTCACACGCGTCGCCCGCGAAGTCGGCACCGATGGCAAGCTGGGCGGACAGGCGATCGTGCCCGGCGTTGCAGGCACCTGGAAGGACCTCACCGACTCCGTTAATGCGATGTGCGGCAATCTCACCGCGCAGGTGCGCAACATCGCCAACGTCACCACCGCCGTCGCCAGGGGCGATCTCTCGCGAAAAATCACGGTCGATGTGAGCGGTGAAATCCTCGAGTTGAAGGACTCCATCAACACGATGGTCGACCAGCTCAACTCGTTTGCCTCCGAAGTCACGCGCGTCTCGCGCGAAGTCGGTACCGAGGGCAAGCTCGGCGGACAAGCGAACGTGCTTGGCGTCGCCGGCACCTGGAAGGATTTGACTGAAAGCGTCAATTCCATGGCGTCCAACCTGACCGCGCAGGTCCGCAACATCGCCGAAGTCGCCACCGCTATCGCCAATGGCGACCTCTCCCGCAAGATCACGGTGGACGTCCGCGGCGAAATTCTTCAGCTCAAAGAGACGCTGAACACGATGGTGGACCAGCTGAACGGCTTCGCCTCGGAAGTCACGCGCGTGGCGCGCGAGGTGGGCACGGAAGGAAAACTCGGCGGCCAGGCCGCGGTGCCGGGCGTCGCGGGCACCTGGAAGGACCTGACCGACAACGTCAATTTCATGGCCTCGAACCTGACCGGCCAGGTGCGCAACATCGCCGAGGTGACGACCGCGGTGGCGCGCGGCGATCTTTCGCGCAAGATCACGGTCGACGTCAAAGGCGAAATCCTCGAGCTCAAGAACACCATCAACACGATGGTCGATCAATTGAACGCCTTTGCCGGCGAGGTGACGCGCGTTGCGCGCGAGGTCGGCACCGAAGGCAAGCTCGGCGGCCAGGCGGCCGTTCCCGGCGTCGCCGGAACCGGGAAGGAATTGACGGATACCGTCAACGTCATGGCGGCCAATTTGACCCAGCAGGTCCGCGGCATCGTCAAGGTCGTGACCGCGGTCGCGAACGGCGATCTGAAGCCGAAGCTCACCGTCAAATCCATGGGCGAGGTCGCGGCGCTGGCCGAGACCATCAACAACATGACCAACACCCTCGCGACCTTTGCCGAGCAGGTGACCGGCGTTGCGCGCGAGGTCGGCGTCGAAGGCCGTCTCGGCGGCCAGGCGAACGTGCCCGGTGCCGCCGGAACCTGGATGGATTTGACCGGCAACGTCAACCTGCTCGCCGCCAACCTGACCAACCAGGTGCGCGCCATCGCCGAGGTGGCGACGGCCGTGACCAAGGGCGACCTGACCCGGTCGATTCAGGTGAGCGCGCGCGGCGAGGTCGCCGAGCTCAAGGACAACATCAATACGATGATCGACAAC
>CAYVVB010000353.1:0-3679 GCA_964454955.1 uncultured Bradyrhizobium sp.
ATCGCCAAGGGCGAGGTGCTCGGTGTGGTCGGCGAGTCCGGCGCGGGCAAATCCGTCACGGGCTCTGCAGTGATCGGGCTGATCGATCCGCCCGGGCGCATCGCAGGCGGCGAGATCCGCCTTTCGGGCCTGCGCATCGACAATCTGCCCCCGGAGGACATGCGAAAAATCCGGGGCAAGCGGATCGGCATGATCTTCCAGGATCCGCTCACCAGCCTCAATCCGCTGTACCGGATCGGCGACCAGATCGTGGAGACCATCAGAACCCATATATCTCTCTCCGAACAGGCTGCGCGCAAACGGGCCATCGACCTGCTCGCCGAGGTCGGCATTCCCGCGCCGGAAAAGCGCATCGACGGCTATCCGCACGAATTCTCCGGCGGCATGCGCCAGCGCGTGGTGATTGCGCTCGCGATCTGCGCCGAGCCGGAGCTGATCATCGCCGACGAGCCGACCACGGCGCTCGATGTCTCGGTGCAGGCGCAGATCATCACGCTGATCAAGCGGCTCGGCCGCGATCACGGCACTGCGGTGATGCTGGTGACCCACGACATGGGCGTGATCGCCGAGACTTGCGACCGCGTCGCGGTGATGTATTCCGGCCGCATCGCCGAAATCGGCCCCGTGCAGGATGTCATCCGCAATCCGCTTCACCCCTATGCCAAGGGGCTGATGGGGGCGATCCCGAGCCTGGCCGGAGAAGACCATCGGCTGGTGCAGATTCCAGGCTCGATGCCGCGGCTCTCCGCCATCCCGCCCGGCTGCGCATTCAATCCGCGCTGTGCTTTCGCTTTCGAGCGCTGCCGTGTCGAACGGCCGGAGCCGATCCGCCAGGGCGCCCAGGCCGTGGCCTGCCATCTCTACGACAGTTCGCTTGAAGAGAGCGCGGCATGAGCTTTGTCGAAGTCAAGAACCTGCGCCGCATGTTCGACGTGTCGAAGCCGTGGCTGAACCGCGTGCTCGAAGGCGGTCATCTCGAATTCCTGAAGGCCGTCGACGGCGTCAGCTTCGCTATCGAGAAGGGTGAGACCTTTGCGCTGGTCGGTGAATCCGGCTCCGGCAAGACAACGCTCGCGCGGATGGTCGTCGGCCTGTTGCCGCCGACCTCCGGCGACGTCGTCATCGACGGCGTGTCGATGACCGATGCAAGGCAGGCTCAAGCGCGGCAGCGCCTGCGCCGTCGTATTCAGATGATCTTCCAAGACCCTTACGCAAGCCTGAACCCGCGCTTTCGGGTCGATGCCATCATCGCCGAGCCGATCCACGCCTTAGACCTGATCCAGGGCGAGCGCCAGATCAAGGAGCGTGTCGGCGAGCTCCTGACCCTGGTTGGCCTGCATCCCGACGACGGCCTGAAATATCCTCACGAGTTTTCCGGCGGACAACGCCAGCGCATCGCGATCGCGCGTGCGCTCTCCTCCGAAGCCCAATTCATCGTCTGCGACGAGCCGACCTCGGCACTCGACGTCTCGGTGCAGGCGCAGATCCTCAATCTGATGCGCGATCTGCAGGACAAGCTCGGGCTGACCTATCTGTTCATCAGCCACAATCTTGCCGTGGTGCGCCACATGGCGAACCGCATCGGCGTGATGTATCTCGGCCGCATTGTCGAGATCGCGCAAGGCCGCGAACTCTTTACCAATCCGCGCATGCCTTACACCAGGATGCTGCTCGGTGCGGTGCCTGATCTTTCGATGTCCGGCCGTCAGCGGATTCCGATCAGGGGCGAGATCCCGAACCCGATCGATCCGCCGAAGGGATGCGCTTTCAACCCGCGCTGTCCGCTCGCGTTCGATCTCTGCCGCAGACAGGCGCCCGAACTGATCAACGGCGTCGCCTGCCATGCGGTCAACATGGCGCCGGTGCCGGCATGATCACGCGGATGGGAGGACCGCCCGCGGCGGGGGCCTGTTGGCAGCCGGCCGCCGCTGTGGTGAAGTGAACGCGCCTGAACGATGGATGTCCGATGGCCAGCAATATCAATCCCGATCCGTTCACGACCCGGCCCGAAATCGAAGGCACGTTCGGGGTGGTGACCTCGACGCACTGGATCGCAACCGCGATCGGGATGGCCACCCTCGAGAAGGGCGGCAACGCCTTCGACGCCGGAGTCGCGACCGCCTTCACATTGCAGGTGGTCGAGCCGCACCTCAACGGTCCCGGCGGCGACGTGCCGATTATCGTGCACGATGTCAAACGCGGCCGCACCGAGGTGATATGCGGCCAGGGTCCGGCGCCGGCGCGCGCCACCATCGCGCACTACAAGAGCGAGGGGCTCGACATGGTGCCCGGCACCGGCCTGCTCGCCGCCTGCGTGCCCGGCACGTTTGAATCCTGGATGCTGCTCTTGCGCGACTACGGCACGATGCGGCTGCGCGATGTGCTGGAGCCGGCCATCGCCTATGCGAGCTCCGGCTATCCGCTGGTGGAGCGCGCCTGCGCCACCATCAAGACCGTCGAGCAATTGTTACGCCAGCACTGGCCGACATCGGCGGCGATCTACCTGCCCGACAACGAAGTTCCGAAGCCCGGCACGATATTCACCAACAAAGAACTCGCCGAAACTTACGCCCGAATCCTGAAGGAGGCGGGAAAGCGCAGGCTCCGACCGTATCGCCCAGATCGAGCGCGCCCGCGCCGTCTGGTCGAAGGGATTTGTGGCGGAAGCGATCGACAGGTTCTGCCGCACGCAAGAGGTGATGGACGTTTCGGGCGCTCCGCACAAGGGCGTGCTCTCCGCAGACGACATGGCGCGCTGGCAGCCGACGGTCGAAGCGCCGCTCACCTACGATTACGGCCGCTACACGGTCTGCAAGGCGGGCGTCTGGAGCCAGGGGCCGGTGATGCTGCAGCAGCTCGCGCTCTTGAAAGGTTTTCAGCTCGACGGGCTCGATCCGGCGGGGCCTGACTTCATCCATCTGCAGATCGAATGCGCCAAGCTCGCCTATGCCGACCGCGAGACATTTTATGGCGACCCCGAATTCACCGACAGTCCGATCGCGACACTGCTGTCGGATGCCTATAACGAGGAGCGCCGCAAGCTGGTCAGCGAAAACGCCTCGCTCGATTTCATCCCGGGATCGGTCGAAGGCTTCGGCTCGATGATCGAACTGCGCCGCGCCGACGGCCACCGCGATGCGGTCGGCGCGATGGGCGCGGGCGAGCCGACTGTCGGCCGCTTCGGCGAGGTGCGTGGCGACACCGTGCATTTCGACATCCTCGACCAGTCCGGCAACATGATCTCGGCCACGCCGTCGGGCGGCTGGCTGCAGTCCTCACCGGTGATCCCCGAACTCGGCTTCTGCCTCGGCAGCCGCGCGCAGATGTTCTGGCTGGAGGAAAATCACCCGGCGTCGCTCGCGCCGGGCAAGCGCCCGCGCACCACGCTCTCGCCCACCATGGCGCTGCGCGACGGCGAGCCGTATCTCGCCTGGGGCTCGCCTGGCGGCGACCAGCAGGATCAATGGATCACGCAGTTCTTCCTGCGCCATGTCCATGCACGGCTGAACCTGCAGGAGGCGATCGATGCGCCGGCCTGGCACTCCGAGCATTTCCCGATCTCGTTCTGGCCGCGCACCGCACGGCGCGGAGTTCTCGTGGTTGAGAAGCGCGTGCCGTTAGCTGCGCGCGACGAGCTGAGCCGGCGCGGCCATGTCGTCGAGACCGGCCCCGAGAGGTC
>CAYVVB010000354.1:0-4930 GCA_964454955.1 uncultured Bradyrhizobium sp.
TATAATAGAACCCGCCATGCAGGGCGAGCGCGACCGACATCGGTCCGCAGGCCAGGAGGATGTGCAACTGCACCAGCCTCGGGCGGCCGTAGTTCCTGGCCGCGGCACCTGCGGTGTAGCCGACTGTCACCGCAACACAGAGCATGTGCGCGATCGCGTCGTCGCTGCCCAGGATGGTGATCGCGCACCACGCGCCGAGCGCGCCGGCGTAGACCATCGCGCCGACCGCATAGCGCGGCTCGAGATGTTTCGCCTGGTCGAATGTCAATATTGAGCTGCGTCGCTCGTATCCGCGCATCTGGCAGGCGCGGACGGTCCCGATGCCGATGATCAGGACCGCGCACGGCCAGATCAGGAGATTGCCGGTCTTCAGCGCCGTCATGACGGTGGCGATGGCGGTCGACAACGAGCCGATGAACATCGGCCAGAAGTTCTGCAGCATGGAATCGATGAGCGCCGCATAGAGTGCGGTCTCCAGCTCATCGTTGCTGCTTCGTTTCTTGTGATCGACCAACTGCATTGGCAGCGTACGCGTCCTGTTCGGCGCACACCCTTACCGGTCCCAGATGAAGTCTTTCTGAGCGAACATCGTTAGCGAGAGCTTGTTCTCGCTCTATCGAGACACGAATATTCTCGTGAAATCAAAGGGATGTCCGGGCAGGACCGAATCGGGCCAAAGCTCTCGTTGATTTTCACTCGCAACTGGAGCGCTTCACGACAGCAACGGCGACCACGCGGGGTCGGACGCGTAGCCCGGCGTCGGCACCTTCAGCTCGTTGCGGCCCGAAATGTCGATGCTGAACAACGAGGGCCCACCGCTGCCACCGGGATCGCGGAAGAACATCAGGACCCGCCCGTTCGGCGCAAAGGTCGGCCCCTCATTGTGGAAGCCGGAGGTGAGGATGCGCTCGCCCGAGCCGTCCGGCTTGATGATGCCGATCGAGAATTGTCCGCCGCCCTGGCGCGTGAACGCGCTGTAGTCGCCGCGCGGCGACCAGACCGGCGTCGAATAGATGGCGTTGACGTCATCCTTGCTGAAGGAAATGCGCTGGGCCGCACCGCCCTGCGCCGGCATCACGTAAATCTGCGGCTTGCCGCCGCGATCGGATTCGAAACAGATCTGGCTGCCGTCCGGCGAGTAGCACGGCGACGTATCGATCGCTGGCGTGTCAGTGAGCCGCGTGGTCGCTTTCGACCGCAGGTCCATCACGAACAGGTTGGAATTGGCGCCCTGCTGCAGACTCATGATGATGCGCTGCCCGTCGGGCGAGAAGCGCGGCGAGAACGACATGCCGGGGAAATTGCCGACGATTTCGCGCTGCCCGGTCTCGATGTTGAAGAGATAGACCTTCGGGTCGCCCTGCCCGAACTCCATGTAGGTGATTTCCTGGGTCGACGGCGAGAAACGCGGGGTGAGCACGAGATCCGACCCCCGCGTGAGATAGCGCACATTGGCGCCGTCCTGATCCATGATCGCCAGCCGCTTGATGCGCCGCTCCGACGGCCCGCTCTCGTCGACGAAGACGACGCGGCTGTCGAAATAGCCCTTCTCGCCGGTCAGCCGCGAATAGATCTGGTCGGAGATGATGTGGGCGATGCGCCGCCAATATTCCGGCGCGGTGACATATTGCTGGCCGGCGAGCTGCTGGCCGGAGACGACGTCCCACAGGCGGAATTCGGCTTTCAGGCGACCGTCGGACTGCCGGGTCATCCGGCCGGTCACGAGGGCCTGCGCGTTGATGCTCTTCCAGTTCTGGAATTGCGGCGCGACATCGATGTTGGTGATCTTCTCGATGAAAGCGGCCTGATCGATCGGCGCGAACAAACCGCTGCGCTTGAGATTGTTGGTGATGACGCCGGTCACATCGGCACCGACCTGGCCGTCCGCCGGCGAGCCCGGCACGAAGTTCGGGATCGCGATCGGAATGGGCTGGAAATTGTCCGGGTTGATCTGCAGCCGCTGCGCGAGCGCGGAGCGCGCACCCAGCAGGGCGAAAGCTGATCCAGTCGTCGCCATCATGAAGCGGCGCCGGCTAAAGGATTGGGTCTTAATCATCGCAATTCATGCTTTCCAGTTCGCGCTCACATCATGTCTTTGAGGCCGAATGTCATCGGAATGTATTTCCAGGTGTCATATTGCTGTCTCGGCAGGAACGCATACGCTTGGCATTGCACCACCGCGCGCTTGGCGCTCTCGGCCATGGCATTGCCGATCGACCTTGAAGGTCCGCGCACGGCGACGATCGTCGGTTCTGCCGCGAGCGTACCGTCGGGCCGCATCTGGATATCGATGTCGGCCTCGAATTGATCGGCATCCTGCCCGTTATACGGGAAATTGAAGCAGCGCCTGACGGCCGAAACGAACGCCCCCTTCCAGGTGGCGATGTTGGTCTCGGCGTGTCCGGTGCTCATCCCAAGCGAGGCCGACGCGTTCAGCGCCGCGCCGGTCAGCGCTTGCCGGGTCGGATCGCGCTTGTCCAGCAGCGCTGCGATCTTGGTCTGATCGAACACGCGCTCCTGCTTCGGCTTCGGCGGCTGCGGCGGAGCGGCCTTCGCCTCCTGTTTCGGCTTCGGCTTCTTGCTCTCGTCCGATTTCAGGGCTTCCGCGATCGGATCGACCTTCGGCGGATCCGGCTTCTTCTCGGCCTGCTTCGCCTCGTCCTTCGGCTTGTCTTCAGCGACGGGCTTCGGCGGGTCGGGCTTCTTCTCAACCGGCTTTTCCACGGGCTTGGGCGGCGGCTGCGGCGCCGAGGAGGTGATGATCTCCTTTTTCTCGGTGATCTTGCCGACCGCCTCGTCGACCGGCTTGGCCTCCGCGACCTTGTCGACCATCGGCTTCGGCTTGTCCTTCTCGCCGTTCTTGATGCCGGCCGTGATCTTGGCGAGCTGGTCGGTGGAAATGATGTCCACCGCAAGCGATTCCGGCGGAACCTCGTAGGAGCGCGCAGAAAAGGAGATCAACCCCCATCCCAGCACAAGGACGTGGAGTGCAATCGACGCAACAAGTGTCTTGTCGACCTTGACCTTCACCGTCGTCAGCTACCCTGATCCACTTCCGTTACCAGTGCCACGCGGCGGAACCCCGCGGCCGAAAGCCGTCCCATCACTCTCATCACCGTGCCGTAGTCAACCTTCTTGTCGCCGCGGACGAAAATGCGCTCATCCATCCCGCCGCGGGCGTCGGTGATCGCCTTCAGCTTCGGCACCAGATCGTCCAGGGCGATCTCGGTATCGTTCAGGAAAACCTGCCCCTTCAGATTGACCGACAGCGTGAGCGGGTTCTTGTCCTGGTCGAGACTCTTGGCCTGGGTCTGCGGCAGGTCGAGCGGCACGCCGACGGTGAGCAGCGGCGCCGAGACCATGAAGATGATCAACAACACCAGCATCACGTCGACCATCGGCGTGACATTGATCTCGGCCATGACCGGCTTGCGGCCACGGCGGCCACGGCCCGCCGACGAACTCGCTATGTTCATCGCCATGTTCTGCTGCCCAACTTCCGCTGCCCCATATAGCCTTGCTCACGCCCGCTCGTCGATCTGGCGCGACAAGATGGCCGAAAATTCATCTGCGAACCCTTCGAGCCGC
Source organism: uncultured Bradyrhizobium sp. (assembly GCA_964454955.1). Classification (GTDB taxonomy): domain Bacteria; phylum Pseudomonadota; class Alphaproteobacteria; order Rhizobiales; family Xanthobacteraceae; genus Bradyrhizobium. Next base: position 3,589 of record CAYVVB010000354.1, read on the forward strand.
TGGGCCTGCCGGTTCACCTCCGAGGTGAACTTATTGTAGAAAATGGTCGCCGGGATGGCGGCGATAAGGCCGATAGCCGTGGCAAACAGTGCCTCCGCGATACCGGGCGCCACCACCGCCAACGAGGTATTTTTCGACGCCGCGATCGACTGGAAGCTCGACATGATGCCCCAGACCGTGCCGAACAGGCCGACGAAGGGACCGGCCGAGCCCACGGTCGCGAGCACCAGGAGGCGCCGCTCCAGCCGCTCGCTCTCGCGCGCGCTCGAGACGGTCATGACCTTTTCGATGCGCCTCTGCAGGCCGGCGAAGGATCGCGCGTGGCTTTCGAACGAGCGCTTCCACTCGCGCATCGCGGCGACGAAGCAGGCCGCCATCGAATAGGTCGGCTTGGTCGACAGCGAGCGATAGAGTTCCTCGATCGATTCCCCCGACCAGAACGCCTGTTCGAAGCGGTCCATCGAGCGGCGACTGCGCGAATAGAGGATGACCTTGTCGATCGCGATCGCCCACACCCAGACCGAACAGGCGAGAAGCCCGAGCATCACGCACTTCACGATCCAGTGCGCCTGCAAGAAAAGTGCGATCAGCGATACGTCGGCGGACGGCAGCGGCAAGGCTGCCTGAGCCACGTCGGCCGGATTCATAAGCGATATCCTCTCAACGCAAGTGTCCCAAATCCTCCCGGAGCAAGGAGCTGCCGGTTCCGGTGGCCGCGCGTTCGTCGCGCGTGGTCAAGCCTGCGCTGAAATGCTGGTCTGGTAGCATGGGAGGCCCGCCGAAGCCTTGGGCCCTGATTCCCCTGCCAACATGTCAAAACAAGGGCTGCCAGCGCGGCTCACCCCCTAACCAAAGGCTAAGCTTGGTTAAAACCCGGTTACCAAAGAGGAATTTGGCGCGCCGAAACCAAGGCAAATGAGCCACTTGCCCGGCCCGAGGGGCGGTTTTCGAGGGCATGAGCCCGTATTCCCGCGGCGCGGATGCGCCCGGGGTTTGCGACAGCTTGCCCTCTTTGAGAAAAGAGAGGGCGCAGGGAAGACCGGGTGCCCGCTTGCACCCACGGCCCCCGCGCAAAAAAAGATTGCGCGAGCGCGCGTTGACCACAGGTACAGGCGGCAATCACACCGGCCTTCCCTGCGCGAATGGTGTTACGGCTTACTCCGAGCTCTCCCCGGTGAACCAGCGTTTGCCACCGTCGTAAGCGCGATGCGTTAGCATCGTCGCCTACTTAGCACCTGCCTGGGTGTGCCAGGACCACACGGCTTCGCCGTACGCGTGCGGCGTCGTTCGTCTCCGCGCCGCAGGTTCGCTGGCGAGTCCAAAGGACCGACCTGCGATTGCC
>CAYVVB010000355.1:0-3751 GCA_964454955.1 uncultured Bradyrhizobium sp.
GGTCGAGGACATGCTGCTCGAATTCGTCTCGCGCATGTCCGCATCCGGCGCGCTGATGGGTAATTTCGACGCCACCGAACGCCTGCTGCAGCAATACCTGCCGTCGGAGCGGGTGGCCGGCATCATGGACGAAATCCGCGGGCCGGCCGGCCGCAACATGTGGGAAAAGCTTTCCAACGTCCAAGAGGAAGTCCTCGCCAACTATCTGAAGAACGAATACCCGCAGACGATCGCGGTGGTGCTGTCGAAGCTGAAGCCGGAACATGCCGCGCGCGTGCTCGCCATTCTCCCCGAGGACATGGCGCTCGACGTAGTCGGCCGGATGCTGAAGATGGAGGCCGTGCAGAAGGAAGTTATCGAGCGGGTCGAGCAGACGCTGCGCGTCGAATTCATGTCCAACCTGTCGCAGACCCGCCGCCGGGACGCGCATGAGGTGATGGCCGAAATCTTCAACAATTTCGACCGCCATACCGAAACCCGCTTCATCACCGCGCTGGAGGAGGAGAACCGCGAGTCCGCCGAGCGCATCAAGGCGCTGATGTTCACCTTCGACGACCTGGTCAAGCTCGACTCCGGCTCCGCGCAGACCCTGATGCGGCATGTCGACAAGGAGAAGCTCGGCGTCGCATTGAAGAGCGCCAACGAGGAGGTGCGCGGCTTCTTCCTTTCCAATATGTCCTCGCGCGCCGGCAAGATGCTGCTCGACGACATGGCCGCGATGGGCCCCGTGCGCCTGCGCGACGTCGACGAGGCGCAGGCGCTGCTGGTCAATCTCGCCAAGGATCTCGCGGCCAAAGGCGAGATCATGCTGACCAAGAATCGTGCCGACGACGAGCTGGTGTACTGATGGCTGCGCCCGCAAAGAAATTCCTCTTCGATACGGACTTCTCGACGCCCGACCGCCGCGAGCGCGCCGCCACCCCTGCGGAAGTCGCCCAGCAGATCGCCGCCGCCGAAGCGCGCGCCTATCGCGACGGCTTCGCGGCCGGACAGGGCGAAGCGAAGGCGGAAAGCGATCGCCGCTCCGCGCTCGCGCTCGAGGAAATCAAGATCGCGCTGCAGGACATTGCCGCCCGCTTTTCCGGGATCGAGAGCCGCATGGAGACCGAGGCCGTCGATGTCGCGGTTGCGGTCGCGCGCAAGCTCTGCAGCGAATTGATCGCCGCCGAGCCGCTCGGCGAAATCGAAGGCCTGGTCCGGGACTGCTTTTCGCATCTGGTCTCGGTCCCGCATCTCGTGGTGCGCATCAATGACGCGCTCTATGAATCCGCGCATGAGCGGATCGAGAAGATGGCCAGGCAGAGCGGCTTCCAGGGCCGCCTGGTGATCCTCGCCGAGCCCGAGATCGGCACCGGCGATTGCCGGATCGAGTGGGCCGACGGCGGCGTCGTGCTGGAGCGCGCCGCGATCGAAGCGAAAATCAGCGAACTTGTCGGACGCTACGTCGCGTCCAGGAATCGGGCAAAGGGGATTTAAGGCATGAGCGACACCGATACCCAGGTCCCGCTGCCCGACCTCAACGCAACCGAGGCGCCTCCACCGGAAGCCCAGGCCGGCTACAGCGAGGAGGAACAGGCCGCACGCATTGCGGCCGACCTCGAGGCGGTCTTCGACGTGCCGGTGCAGGTTTCCGCCGTACTCGGGCGCTCGAAGATGGAGGTCGGTGAGCTTCTGAAGCTCGGCCCGGGCACTGTGCTCGAACTCGACCGCCGCGTCGGCGAAGCCATCGACATCTATGTCAACAACCGCCTGGTGGCTCGCGGCGAGGTGGTGCTGGTGGAAGACAAGCTTGGCGTGACGATGACGGAAATCATCAACGCCGAACGCATCTAGAAAGCGGTTGTAGCGAGAATCGCGCCGCCAGGGGCGCGAACAGAGGGATAGGAGATCGACATGCGGCTTCTCATTGTAGGTACTTTGAAAGGCCAGCTCACGGCAGCCACCAAGATCGCCATGGACAACGGCGCCACCGTCACCCATGCCGAAGACAATGAGCAGGCGATGCGGGTGCTGCGCGGCGGCAAGGGCGCCGACCTGCTGCTGGTGGATGTCGGCCTCGATATCCGCGACCTCGTGATGCGGCTCGAGGCGGAGCACATCCACGTCCCGATCGTCGCCTGTGGCATTTCCAACGACGCCCGCGCCGCGGTCGCCGCGATCCACGCCGGCGCCAAGGAATACATCCCGCTGCCGCCGGATTCGGAATTGATCGCGGCCATCCTCGCCGCCGTCGCCAACGACTCGCGCGACCTGGTCTATCGCGACGATGCCATGGCCAAGGTGATCAAGCTCGCACAGCAGATCGCAGGCTCCGACGCCTCCGTCATGATCACCGGCGAATCCGGAACGGGCAAGGAAGTGCTGGCGCGCTACGTCCATTCGCACTCCGCGCGCGCCAAGAAGCCGTTCATCTCGATCAACTGCGCGGCCATCCCCGAGCACCTCCTCGAATCCGAGCTGTTCGGCCATGAGAAGGGCGCCTTCACCGGCGCGGTGGCGCGACGGATCGGTAAATTCGAGGAGGCCACCGGCGGCACGCTGCTGCTCGACGAAATTTCCGAGATGGACGTGCGGCTGCAATCGAAACTCCTGCGCGCGATCCAGGAGCGCGTGATCGACCGCGTCGGCGGCACCCGGCCGGTGCCGGTCGACATCCGCATCGTTGCGACCTCCAACCGCAATCTCGCGGACGCTGTGCGCGAGGGCACGTTCCGCGAGGATCTGTTGTTCCGCCTCAACGTGGTGAATCTCAAGATTCCTCCCTTGCGCGAAAGACCGGCGGACATTCTCGAGCTCGCCCAGCATTTCGCCAAAAAATACGCCCAAGCCAACGCCGTGCCGCTGCGCGCCCTTTCCGCCGAAGCGCGACGGGTTTTGACGACCAACCGCTGGCAGGGCAACGTCCGCGAGCTGGAAAACACCATCCACCGCGCGGTGCTGATGGCGCATGGCGACGAGATCGGACCCGAGGCGATTTTGACGCCGGACGGCGACCGGCTCGATCTCGCAAAGACCGCGCCTGCGGTCGCCCATGCCACGCTCGCCGCCGAGCAGGTGACCCGTGCGCTGGTCGGACGAACGGTGGCCGATGTCGAGCGCGACCTGATCCTGGAAACGCTGAAGCACTGCCTCGGCAACCGCACCCACGCCGCCAACATTCTCGGCATTTCGATCCGCACACTGCGCAACAAGCTGAATGAATATGCCGACGGCGGCGTACCCATCCCGCCGCCAGGCACCGGCGAATATCCGCGCATGCCGAGCCCGGTGTGATTTTCGGATCGCGACAGGCTCCGCTGTCATCGTCCGGCCCCGCCTGCGCGGGGCATGATGATGGAGCTCTGTAGGGCTGGCAAAGGCGCATTAGCGCCGTGCCCACTAAGCATCATCCCGGCGCTTGGCCGAAATGGTGGGCACGCTTGCGCTTTGCCCACCCTACGCGACCGTCGCGACTTCGCATTCTCGCGGCGCCCTTCGCGTCCGAGTCTTGCATCAGTTTTGCCCTCTTCAAGATACAGAGGGCGCAGGGAAGACCGGGTGCCCGCTTGCACCCACGGCCCCCGCGCAAGAATGATTGCGCGAGTGCGCGTTGACCACAGGTACAGGCGGCAACAACCGGCCTTCCCTGCGCAGTGGTTTACGGCTTACTTCGCGCTCTTCCCGGTGAACCAGCGTTTGTCACCGTCATAAGCGCGATGCGAAGCATCGTCGCCTACTTGGCACTTGCATGGGTGTGCCAGAACCACACGAC
>CAYVVB010000356.1:0-2544 GCA_964454955.1 uncultured Bradyrhizobium sp.
GAACAGCATGCCGAGCGGCGGCATCAGGAAATGATAGGCGCTGGCCGCGGTGGCGCCGCAGACCTTCAGGAGATGAAACCACAGCACATAGGCCAGGATCGACCCACCCAGCACGAGGAAGGCGAAGGCGCCGGCAAGGCGCATACTCGGCACGATGGCATGAACATCGGCAAAGCCGAGCGCGATCGGCGCCAGCACGATGCCGGCGGCGAGATTCTGGATGCCGTTGCCGATCCACAAGGACCCCTTGGGTGCGAACAGCTTGAACAGGATGGTGCCGGTGACGATCGAGGCGAGTGAGGCAAGGGTGAACAAGAGCCCATGCAGGCTGTCGGTGCCGACCGACATCCGATGCCAGACGATGAAGGCGACGCCGGCAATTCCGAGCATGAGCCCGGCGATTTTGCGCCAGGTCAGCGCCTCGCCGAGAAACAGCGCCGCAAGCGCCGCCGTGAACACCGGATTGGCCGATACGATCAGGCCGCCGAGGCCTGCGGAAACCGATTGCAGCCCGGTGTAGCCAAGGCCGAGATAGAGCGCATTGTTGGCGAGGCCGAGCACGGTGAAGGCGGCGGCCTCCCGCCAGGTGAGCTGCCAGGCATCACCGCGCAGCGCTGAGAAGCCGAGAATGAGAATGCCGGCGAGCGAAAATCGCGCGGTCAGCAGGATCAGCGGCGGACAATCGGTCACCCCGATCTTGCCGGCAACGAAGGCAAAGCTCCAGAGCAGGCAGAACAGGGCGATCGCCAGCGGCAGAGTGTTGAAACGATGGCCGGCGGCGGGAACCGAAATCGAGGGCGCGAGCATGGAACTCTCCTTTGCGCGTCCTGATGTAAGGTGCCCGCTTGCTATTTGGAAATTAAATCATAGACTGTCATTCAGTGGATTTATTAATGGAGGTGAAGATGCTCGATCTCGAACTGCTGCGCAGCTTCGTCTCTGTGGTCGAAGCCGGCGGCTTCACCCGGGCCGGCGAGCGTGTTCACCGCACCCAGTCCACCGTCAGCCAGCAGATCAAGCGGCTGGAGGACGATGTCGGACAGCCGCTGCTCCATCGCAACGGCAAGGACGTGACACCGACGGAAGCCGGCGAGAAGCTTCTGTCCTATGCGCGGCGGCTATTGTCGCTTGCAGAAGAAGCGCGCGACGTGGTGGCGCAACCTGCCGCGGATGGCGCGGTGCGGCTCGGCATTCCCGAGGACTTTGCCGCCTATCGGCTTGCAAAACTCCTGGCAACGTTCTCGCGCGCGCATCCTGCGCTGCGGCTCGATGTTCGCGCCGACCAGAGCATTTGCCTCAAGCGCGATCTCGATCGCGGCGAGCTTGACCTCGCGCTGTTCAAACGCGACGCCGGCGACAAGGGCGGCATCGCGGTGTGGCCGGAGCGCGTGCATTGGGTCACCAGCAAGAGCCATCCGCGTGACACCCACACGGGTTCGGTGCCGCTGATCGGCTTTCCCGTCGGCTGCCTCTACCGGAAACGCGCGATCCATGCGCTGGAAACCGCCGGCCGTAGCTGGCACATGGCCTATAGCTCCTCCAGCCTCGCCGGCATTCAGGCCGCGGTCGCCGCCGGCATGGGCCTCAGCATCCTCTCGGAGATGGCGATCCAGTCCGATCACCGCGTGCTCACCGCCAAGGACGGCTTCAAGCCGATCGACAGGACCGAAGTCGCGCTGATGGCCTCGCCCGACGCCAGCCCCGCGACGCTGCGGCTCGCCGATCGTCTTGCAGAATTTTGCGACGCCGTACAGGCGAAGGCGGCGTAGGTTTCAGCCAGGGCGCCGCTGCCCTCCCTCGCCCCGCTCTTCGCGGGGAGAGGGTTGGGGTGAGGGGCTCTATCCGCAGGCGGCGGCGCGACGCGGAGATTGCGGCACCAACCTTCTCAATAACACCGTGCGGCGGCGATGCTGTGGACGCGGCGGTCGCCGAGCAGATGTGCGATGAAGCCTGTGGCCGGAAAAATCTTCGCAAACGCTTCGTCGCGAATGCTCAGGCCGCCGGCATAGGCGCCGAAGGCCGGCATCACCGCGCGCGCGCCGTCGGAGGCAAAGCAGCGCCGCTCCATCGAACGGCCGCGTGTCGCCACGCGCGCCTTGGGATGCAGATGGCCGGCGATTTCGCCGATGGCGCCGGTCGGCTCGTGCCGGAAGACGATCGGGCCGATTGCAACTTCGCTCGCTACCGCTCCGCCGAGATCGGAGGGGATCGCCGGATCGTGATTGCCTGAAATCCAGATCCAGTCGCGACGCGCCTGCAGCGCGGTCAGCGTGCCGCGATCGATGTCGGAAAGGCGGCGATGCGCCCTGCGGTCGTGAAAGCTGTCGCCGAGTGCGATCACCATGCGCGGATCGTGACGGGCGACGACGGCAGCCAACCTGTCCAAGGTGGCGGCGGTGTCGTAAGGCGGCAGCAGCACGCCGCGCGCGGCGAAGCTGGAGCCTTTCTCCAGGTGCAGGTCGGCGACGACGAGCAGGCTTTGCTCTTCCCAGAACAGCGCGCCGGAGAGATCGGCGACGAGCGTTGCGCCGGCGACGTCCAAGG
>CAYVVB010000357.1:0-32964 GCA_964454955.1 uncultured Bradyrhizobium sp.
GTCTCGGTCTGCGGCGACGGCGCCTTCTTCATGCATGCCAACGTGCTTGGTACTGCGGTCGAGTACAATCTGCCCGTCGTCTGGGTCGTCTGGAACAACTATGCCTACGCTTCGATCCGTGGGCTGCAGCGCGGATACCTGCAAGGGCGAGAGCTTGCGACCGACTTCCACGATCCGCTGACGGGCCAGCGCTACAATCCGGATTTTGCGGCGATGGCGCGGTCCTGCGGCATTGAAGGTGTGCGGATCGATCGCGCCGGCGACATTGGCGATGCGATTCGCAAGGCGATCGATGCCAACAAGCCGTATCTGATCGATGTCGATATCGCCGCAGATGTGAACCCGGCCGGAGCGGGCGTCTGGGAACTGCCGGGGCTTGGCCGCAGCAGGCCGAGCATTGGCGTTCAATACCAGCCGACTTGATCGGCCCGGTCCGCTCAAGTCGGGCTCCATGTGAAGAGGCCAGACACGGCGCGAATAGAGGAAACACGATGTTGCTTTCGGGACAAACAGTGGTCGTGGTCGGCGGTTCCTCCGGCATCGGTCTTGCGACCGCGGAACTCGCAACGAAGGAGGGCGCCGACGTCGTGATTGCCTCGCGCAACCAGGATCGGGTCACCGCTGCCGGTGAGAAGATCGGCGCGAGGTCCATGGTCGTTGATGTTACCAGCGACGACAGCGTTGCGGCGCTGTTCAAGGCGCTCGGCACCGTCGATCACGTCGTGGTCACGGCCGCGCAGTTGCGCTCGGGTCCCTTCAAGACCGTGCCGATGGATGATGTTCGTTCGACGATGGAAGGCAAGTTCTGGGGTGCCTGGCGCGTGGCGCGTGCGGCGGAAATCCGAAAGGGAGGATCGCTCACGCTGGTCTCGGGTTTTCTCAGCATGAGGCCTCGACCGAACTCCGCGATCGTAGGAGCCGCCAACGGCGCAATCGAGTCGCTGGCGCGGAGCCTGGCGCTCGATCTCGCGCCGGTGCGGGTCAACGCAGTGTCGCCTGGAGTCATCGACACGCCGATTCGCGCGGCCATGCCGGAAGCGAGCCGGCAGGAACTCTTGGCGAAGACGGCAGCCGCTCTCCCGGTGGGGCGCGTTGGTGTCGGCGAAGATATTGCGCGCCAGATCCTCGCCTTCATGACCATCGGCTTTGCCACCGGGGCCGTGGTTTATATCGATGGAGGGGCGCTGGTCAGTTGATGTCGGTAATCGCGACCAACGCATCGGGCGGCGACACGCGGAGTTCTGTGACCAACCGCCCGCGCAAGCTCGTTGTCATCGGTCACGGCGCTGCGGGACTTGCGGCTGCGGTCGCGGCTGCCGAGCAGGCGCGTTGCGATTCAACGGCGATCGATGTCAGCCTGATCGAAAAGGCGTCCGAAGGCGAGGCCGGCGGCAACACGCGCTGGAGCCCGTCCTATATGCGAATGGCAGCCCCCGACCGGCTCGCCCCCAATTTTGAAGAGGACATGCGCGCCGCCTCGGGCGGGCGAGCAGACACCCGCTATTTCGCAAAGCTCGCGGAAAATGCGGTGCCGACCATTGCCTGGCTGCAGGCGCATGACATCGAATTTTCCGTTCCGACCTACTATCTGAGCGCGACCTCGCCGCGCATTCAGCCTGTCGGCGGCGGCAAGGTCCTTGTCGAGCGGCTTGCCGAAGCCGCCAGGCGGGGCGGCGTTCGTATCAATTATGGTTGTTCAGTGACGCAGCTCACGACACGCGGAGGTCGTATCAGCGGTGCCTGCATTCGCGATTGCGACGGCGAGTCTCACGTCATCGACGCGGATGCTGTGATCCTGGCGACGGGCGGCTTCCAGGGTAATCCGCAGATGCTGCGGCAATATTTCGGTCCGCGCGGCGCGACCATGAAGCTCATTTCCCCCGGCTCGCACTTCGACACGGGGGACGGCATTTGCCTAGCGGCCGAACTCGGCGCGTCTCTATCCGGCGACTGGAGCGGCATGCACGCCGAGCCGGTGGATCCGCGCAGTGACAATTCTGCACCGGTCGTCCTGGTCTACCCTTACGGGGCCGTCGTCGATCAGAACGGGTCTCGCTTTTTCGATGAGGGGCGCGGCCTCGTTCACGAAACGTGGGAGGCATTTGCGCGCGACATCCAGATATCGCGGCCGAACAGCTGTGTTTATGCGATCCTCGACGCCAGCCTGTTTTCGATCGAAGGTTTCGAGCGCGCCATTCGTTCGGACGTGCCGCCGTATCGTGCGCAAACGCTCGACGAACTAGCCCTCATGATCAATGTCCCTTCCCACGCCTTGAAGCGCACGATCGCACTCTACAATGCCGCCATAGCCGACGGTGGTGCGCGGTTCGATGCCAGCCGCTGCGATGGGCTGAAGACCGCAGACTGGCTGGTGCCGTCGAAATCGAACTGGGCACGGCCGATCACACAACCGCCATATCTCGCCTATCCGCTGGTCGGCGCTATCGCGTACACCTTTGGCGGTCTCGCTACCAACGAACGCGCGGAGGTTTTGGGAGAGAGTGGCGTGATAGCGGGGCTTTACGCCGCCGGCGAAATGACCGGCCATTTCTATCGGATGGCGCCCAATGCAGTGTCCATGCTGCGCGCGCTGGTTTACGGCAGGATTGCGGGCAAACAGGCCGTGAGTTTTCTGACACACGGTCCGGCAGGTAAGGAGAAGTTCGATGTCCTCTGAAAAGAATGGTGCCTTCGTTCGAAACGTTGCCGAAGTGCCATGGCTGGAATTCCCCAACCACTTTGGCGGCGCGTTGTCGAAGCCGCTCGTCATGCCCGGGACGGCGCACTCGAAACACATCGATTACCGGATTTCGATGTATCAGCCGATGGCGCACGTCGCAAAGCACAAGCATGCGGTCCAGGAACAGGTTTATCACGTGCTCGAGGGCGAAGGATTAATGGAGATCGGTGACAGCAAGCAGGTCGTGCGAAAGCATGACGTCATCTTCCTGCCGCCGGGGGTCGAGCATTCGATCGCCAATTCGGGCCTGGTCGATCTCGTCTTCCTGGTCGTTACCTCGCCGGTGACCGATGACGAAAAGCTGGTTTGACGGTGTGAGGAATTGCGTCGAAGCCTGCTAGGCGGAGAGTGAGCAAAGACATGAACATGAGGACACAGACCGGGGCGAGAAGCCGCCCTAGGAGTTCGAAGAGTTCGGACAAGCGTCCGTCGCGTTCCGAGACTGTGGCTGGTGCACACGAGCCGCGCAATCTTGGCTCCCCCGACGACAAGCGCGGCGGCGTCCAATCGCTCGCGCGTGCCTTCGGCATTCTGGAAGAGGTCGCCCGCAGCCGCGACGGCATCAGCCTCGCCGAATTGAGCCGCAAGGTCGGTTTGCACAACAGCACGACCTTCCATCTGGTCAAGACGATGGTCTCGCTCGGCTATGTCAGGCAGCTCAAGGACGACAAGCGTTACCGGATCGGCCGGCCGCTGTTTGCGCTCGCTGCGAACGCACTCGACGAGATCGAGATGGTGAGCCTCGCCATGCCGGTGCTGGAAGACCTGTCGCGCGACACTGGCGAAAGCGGTCATTTCGCGGTTCCGATGGGCGATTCCGTCGTGGTCATCGCGCGCACGGCCGGCGCCGGCGCCTTCCAGCTGACCGAGCGGGTCGGAGTCGTTCGCCCCGCCCATTGCACCGCGCTCGGCAAGGTCTTGCTGGCTGCGCTGCAGCCGGATCAGCTTGATGGCTTTCTCAAGCGGGCGGAGCTCACCGCAGTGACGCCGAATTCCATCACCGATGCCAACGCCTTAAGGAGAAATCTGGACGAAGTCCGGCAAAGCGGGATCGCCTTCGATGACGGCGAGTTGAACCCCGAGCTCCGCTGTATCGGCGTGCCAATCAGGGATTTCACCGGTCAAATCGTCGGCGCGATCGGCATTTCGGGGCCGATCTGGCGGCTCAGCATCCAGGTGTTGCAGAGCCGCGCGCAAGCCGTGCAGGGCGCGGCGCGGCGGCTGTCGGCGGAGTTCGGTTACCAGGCGTGAGGCGATGCCGGTGAGCCCGCTTCGACGGTCACGCTTGCAGACCTACGACGTCATTGTGCTCGGCGCGGGCGCCGGCGGTATGACGGCTGCTGCCGTGGCGGCCACCGAAGGCGCCAGGGTGCTGGTCATCGAGAAGACCGATTTTGTCGGCGGCACGACGGCGTGGTCCGGCGGCATGGTGTGGATCCCCCTCAATCCTCACATGCGATCGGTTGGCATCGTCGACGCCATGGCAGATGCGAAAGAATATCTGGCGCGGACCGTGCCGGAGCCCGCGAATGCCGATTTGCGCGAAACGTTCTTGAAGCGCGGGCCCGAAGCGATCGAATATCTCGAAGCAAGAACCGAGCTGCGCTTTCAGCCCGTAAAGCTTTATCCGGACTACTATCCCGACTTGCCGGGGGCGACCGCGGGCGGGCGCGTGCTCGAACCCGTGGCGTTCGATGGGGGAAAGCTCGGTGCAGAGTTTTCCCGGCTCAGGCCGCCCTTGCCGGAGTTCACCCTTTTCGGCGGCATGATGGTGAACCGGCTCGACATTCCGCATCTGCGCAAGGCCGGGCGATCGCTCCATTCGACGCTGCGCAGCCTGCAGCTCGTCTCCCGTTACGCCTTGCAGCGGCTGCGATGGCCGCGCGGGACCACATTGCATCTGGGCAACGCGCTCGCTGCGCGCCTTTATGCCTCGCTGGTGTCGAAGGGCGTGGAGGTCCTGTTCGGCGCAACGGTCGATCAACTGATCGTTGAAAACGATCGCGTTGCCGGCGTTCGGCTTGCTGGCTCGCCGACACCGATCAGTGCACGCAAGGGTGTGGTGCTGGCGACCGGTGGTTTCTCTCATGATCAAGTGCTGCGCAAGCGGCTCTTCCCACCTGCAGCAGGATTGATCAGCGCGACAAGTCGTGGGGGCACGGGCGATGGGCTGAAGCTCGCAACGGCCGTCGGAGCGAGTCTTGCGACCGATGTCACCGATTGCGCCTATTGGGTGCCGGCCTCGCTGTTTCGCCGTGACGACGGCAGCCAGGGGGTGTTTCCGCACACCGTCACCGACCGCGCCAAGCCCGGTGTGATCGCCGTGAACGCGGCGGGCCGGCGCTTCGTCAATGAAGCCTTATCCTATCACGAGTTCGTGCGTGCCATGTTGCGTGATGCCAATGCAGCGCCGCAGGGGCGCTTCCATCTGATCTGCGACCGCCGCTTTCTGTGGACCTATGGGCTCGGCCGCATCAAGCCCTTCACCCGTAACCTTGAGCCTTACGTCGCAAGCGGCGAGCTGAAGCAGGCGACGAGCATGGAGATGCTGGCGGCCGCGATCGGCCTCGATGCATCCGTGCTCAGGGCGACGATCGAACACTACAACGAGAGCGCTCGCCGCGGCGTCGATCCGCAATTCGGCCGCGGCGGCACGATCTACCAGCGGGCGCTGGGCGATGCCGGGCACAAGCCCAACCCTTGCATCGCGCCGATCGAAGAGCCGCCGTTCTATGCCTTGCGCGTCTTTCCTGCTGACCTCGGGACCGCGATCGGTTTGAAGACCGACCCCGAGGCGAGGGTGCTCAGAGAGGACGGCTCGGTCATCGCCGGCCTCTGCGCCTGTGGCAGCGACATGACCTCGATCATGAACGGGAACTATCCGGGCCCCGGCATCACGCTTGGCCCGGCGTTGACGTTCGGTTACATCGCCGGCCGATCCTTGGCGCAGGGGGTTTCTTGTTGACCAGGCCTGATCTTTTGTACATTAGTACAAATAGCATGCTCGCCCGCGCCAACGATAAGGCCAATAATAAACAAGTGTCGACGCGCAAACCGAATCTGCGCGAGGCGATCCTGTGCGCGGCGGAGGAGCTGTTCTCGACCAACGGTTTCAACGCCGTCTCGGTCCGCGACATCGCGCAGGCCGCGGGCGCCAATCCGGGCAGCGTCACCTATCACTTCAAGACCAAGGACGGCCTGCTGCTGGAAATCTATCGGCGTCATTGCGGGCCGATGAATCTCAGGCGCTCGGAATTGCTCGCTGCCGCCAATCGCGTGCGCGACCCGCAGGATCGGCTGGAAGCGATTGTGCGCGCCTATGTGCTGCCGGCCTTCTCCTCCGGCAATGACCTTGCTGGCGGCGGCGCGCGTTTTACGCGCTTGCGCGCAGTGATGTCGGCTGAAGGCAACGAAGTCGCGCGGCGGATCATCGCGCAGACATTCGACGACACCAGTCACGCCTTTATCGATGCGATTCACGATACCCTGCCGCATATCCCGCGGACTGAAATTGTCTGGCGCTGCCATTTCCTGCTCGGCGCGCTCTACTATTCGCTGGTGACGCCCGATCGCGTATCCCGCCTGTCGCGGGGCGAGACCGATGGGGCGGATGCAGGCAATGCAATCGAGCAGCTCGTCAGCGCAACCGTCGCTGCATTGCAGGCGCCTCCGCCTGATCGGCCGGCGCTGGAGCGGCGGCGTTCGGCAGCGCGGGTCAAGGCATAAGCGAGCGCCGGCGTGGTACGAATCCCGAAGGTTTGAGCGGCGGATGACGGCACTGATCATCGACAGGCCGCGGACGAGGGCCTGGTGGAAGGAGCTCTGGGTGCAGGTGCTGCTCGCCATGGCGCTCGGCATCCTGCTCGGGGTCTTCGCCCCCGACTTGGCGACCAGGATGCAGCCGCTCGGCGATGCCTTCATCAAGGCGATCCGCATGCTGATCGCGCCGATCATCTTCTGCACGGTGGTGCACGGCATTGCCCATATGGCCGACATGGCCCGGGTTGGGCGCGTTGCGCTGAAGGCGATCGTCTATTTCGAGATCATGACAACGGTTGCCCTGATCATCGGCCTGATCGCCGTCAATGTGCTGAAGCCCGGCGCAGGCATGAACATCGATCCGGCCAGCATCAATACCAGCGCCATCGAGTCCTATATCAGGCAAACAGCCGCTGTCGGCTTTGTGCCGTTCCTGATGAGCATCATTCCGGGTACGTTTGTCGGGGCCTTTGCGGAAGGCAACATCCTTCAGGTGCTCTTCATCTCGGTCGTCTGTGGCTTTGCTCTGGTGCAACTGGGTGAACGCGGCAGGCCGCTGGTCGACATCGTCGATGTCGCTGCCAAGATGATCTTCGCGGTTGTCGGCATCGTGATGTGGGCGGCGCCGATCGGCGCCTTCGGGGCGATTGCGTTCACCGTCGGAAAATTCGGCGTGGGCTCCCTGGCGTCGCTCGGAAAGCTGCTGGCGGTCTTCTATTTCACCTGCGTGATTTTTGTAATCGTGGCGCTTGGCGCGGTGGCGCGGCTGTGTGGTTTCAGCCTGCTCAAGCTGATCCGCTATATCTGGGGCGAGCTCCTGATCTGCATCGCGACGACCTCGTCGGAGACAGTGTTGCCGCGGATGATCTCGAAACTCGAGAACCTCGGATGCGAGCGCAGCGTGGTCGGGCTCGTGATCCCGACAGGCTATTCGTTCAACCTCGACGGCACCTGCCTCTATCTGGCTGCGACCAGTGTCTTCCTGGCACAGGCGACGAACACGCCGCTCGATCTCGGGCAGCAGATCACGCTGCTCGTGATCCTGCTTGTGACGTCCAAGGGCGCGGCCGGCGTGGCTGGCGCAGCCTTCGTCGTGCTGGCGGCCACCCTTGCTGCAACCGGGACGATCCCGGTGGCGAGCGTGGCGCTCGTGCTCGGAATCCATCGCCTGATGTCGCAGGCGCTGACGCCGACCAACCTGGTGGGCAATGCGGTCGCGACCATCGCCATCGCCAAATGGGAGAGCGCACTCGACGGAACGCGCCTTGCGCGGGTGCTCGATGGGGAAGCGACGCCTGAGGTGGCGTGATCGGCAACAAAATAGGTCGCGACGCTCATAGAGATTCGGTATTCAAGCCTGCGAATTGGAGTTGGCTGTCATGACTATTCCCCGGCTGCGAGCGGTGCTCGGCAATCACGCGCATGTTCAGCCGCTGAAACGTGGCGAGATCCGCTCCGACCTCTTCGAGCTCGAATTCATCGATTACACGCCTACCAACAGGGCGTTCAAGCCGATGGTGCGCGAGCAGGCGTTTGACGTCTGCGAGATGGCGATCGTCACCTATCTGATGGCGAAAGCTCATCAGAAGCCGCTGGTTCTGCTCCCGGCCGTCATGCTGGGACGATTTCAGCACAACTATGCGATCTATAACGGCGAGCGCGGGACCCTCGGCCCCGGCGACCTCCAGGGTAAACGTGTAGGCATCCGCTCCTTCACCACGACGACCGGCGCATGGATCAGGGGAATCCTCGCCAACGATTATGGCGTCGACCTCGAGAACATTCATTGGATTACCTTCGAAGACCCGCACGTCGCGGAATACCGCGACACGACCGAGCGGGCGCCGAAGGACAAGAACATCATCGAGATGCTGCTGAACGGCGAACTCGATGCCGTGCTGGGAGAAACTTCCAATGATCCTAGGCTCAAGCCGCTGTTCCCCGATCCGGCCGGCGAAGCGGAGCGGTGGTTTGCCAAGCACGGTGTAGTACCCGTCAACCATCTGGTGGTGGTGACGGAAAAGCTTGCGCGCGAGCGGCCGGACATCGTGCGGGAAATCTATGGCCTTTTGAAACAGAGCAAGGCCAAGGTGGGTCCGCCACCCACGCCCGACCCGGTTCCGTTCGGCATGGAAGCCAATAGGAAGTCCCTGCAATTGATCATAGACTATGCGGCCCAGCAATCGTTGATACCGCGTCGGTATAGCGTCGAAGAGCTCTTTGATGAAACAACGCGGGGCTTAGTCTGATGATCACTCCTGTCGATTCCAAGCAATGGCAAATCGGCCTCATCGGTTATGGCGAGGTCGGACGGATACTTGCGGAGGATTTGCGCAAGCAGGACATCAAGGTCAGCGCCTACGATATCAAGCTGGGCGGCGAACACGAGGAGCCGCTGCGGGCTCATGCGGAAAAGTTTGGCGTCATGCTGGCGGCCTCGCATGCGGAGCTGGCAAAGCAGGCCGACTTTATCGTTTCAGCCGTGACCGCGAGCCAGGCTGTTCCGGTCGCGCAAGGTTGTGCGTCGGCGATCAGGAAAGGCTGCTGGTTCCTGGATTTCAACTCGGCCTCACCCGGCGCGAAGCGGCGGGCGGCGATGCTGATCGACGGCGCCGGTGGCCGCTACGTGGAAGGCGCCGTGATGACCTCGGTGCCGCCCTATCGCATCAAGGTGCCGCTGCTTTTGGGCGGGAGCGGTGCGCGTGAACTGGCGCCGCTCCTCATTGCGCTTGGCTTCGATGCCAAGGTGGCAAGCGAGGAACTCGGCGTCGCATCCGCCGTGAAGATGTGCCGCAGCATCATGATCAAGGGCATGGAAGCCATGGTCATCGAGAGTTTCACCACCGCACGCGCCTATGGCGTTGAGGATGCGGTGCTCGCCTCGCTTGCGGAGACCTTTCCCGCCATCAACTGGGAGAAGCAGGGCGCCTACTTCTTCCAACGCGTGATCGAGCACGGCCGACGCCGCGCCGAGGAGGTTCGCGAAGTGGCGGAGACCGTACGCGAAATCGGGCTGACGCCATGGTCCGCGCAAGGCACTGCGGAGCGGCAGGCCTGGACAGCCGATCTCGCCGATTCCGGCGTGTTCGGAACGAAGGGAAGCAAGGAGTTCGCGCGCAGTCCCGATTGGCGCACCGAAGCCGACCGGATTTTGGACAGGCTTAAGAAGTGAACGACGAGGAGAAACCCATCAGACGAGTCGGTGGCTGATGAGCTTCGTTTCTCTCAGCCCATCCTACAATCCTTAGCCTCCCAGGCCGCCTCGCGCCTGGGCTTTTGCGCGTTGCTCGGGCGCGCCGGGACCGGGACGGGTCGTGACCTCCTTGGCATGTAGCGGTTCGCCGCATTCCGAGCACACCATGACGGGATCGAACAGTTTGCCGCACCTCTTGTGTTCGTGCAGCAGCGGCCGTCCGCGTTCATCGAGCATGTGGGTGTCGCCCCAATGCACCAGCGCCATCATGATGGGATAGAGGTCGAGGCCTTTCTGCGTCAGGATGTATTCGTAACGCTTGGGTGAGTTCTGGTAGAGGACGCGGCGCAACACGCCCGTCCGCACCAGTTTCTTCAGGCGATCCGCCAGCAGATGGCGCGTGATGCCGAGCGCCGATTGAAATCCCTCGAACCGCCGTCTTCGCAGGAAGCATTCCCGCAGGATCAGAAGCGTCCAGCGATCGCCGATCACACCGATGGTGCGGGCCAGCGAGCAGGGCTCTTCCTCCAGCGCGTCCCATTTCATTCCCATTTCTCCTTGGGGCGGCCGCCACAATGCGCGGACCACCTAAATTCCAAATAAGAACTTACATATCATTGATATGCAAACTGTACCGCATTTTACCTCGGATTGACAGTTCGATTTTAGAACTATAGAAGAAGAACAAGGCTCGGCAGCTCGGAGCTGATCTCGGGAGGTTCGCAAGGAGAGGGCCAGTGGCAGATCGCCTGAAGGTTGAATTCCTGTTCGATTTTGGCAGCCCGAACGCCTATCTGGCGGAGCTCGTCATTCCCTCCATCGAACGTCGCACCGGCGTGAAATTCGACTATGTGCCGGTCCTGCTCGGCGGAATCTTCAAGGCGACCGGTAATGTCTCTCCTGCGGAGTCGCTGCGCGGCATCAAGAACAAGTGGGAATTCCAGGCGCTGGAGACCAAGCGCTTCATGCACCGCCACAACATCACGACATTCCGACAAAATCCGCATTTCCCCGTCAATACCCTGATGCTGATGCGCGGCGCTGTCGCCGCCCAGTTCGAAGACGTGTTCGAGCCGTATTTTCGCGCGGCCTTTCATCATATGTGGGAGGAGCCGAAGAAGATGGACGATGTCGAGGTGTTCCGCGCCGCATTCAAATCCGCCGGGCTCGACGCTGACAGGCTGATGGCGCGGGCACAGCAGGACGACGTGAAGAAGAAGCTGCTCGAGCTGACGAATGATGCAGTCAACCGAGGCGCCTTCGGCTCGCCGACATTCTTTGTCGGGGATGAGATGTTTTTCGGCAAGGATCAGCTTCGCGATGTCGAGGAATCGATCATGGAACAAATCGGACGGCCTGTAACGACGACGGCTTGAGCTCAACGATCATGACGGCACTCCAGGCCATTGGCGCCGGCGCCAATCTTTAAGGAGAAGAGCCTTGCAGAAGCGTAACGCGACAGCAGCGGTGATCGGCGCCGGCGACTATATCGGCGCCGAGATAGCGAAAAAGTTTGCCGCGGCGGGCTTTTCGATCTTCGCCGGCCGTCGCAACGGCGACAAGCTCGCCCCGCTGGTGCAAGCGATCGAGTCCACGGGTGGTGAAATCCACGCGCGGTCGCTCGATGCGCGCAAGGAGGAGGAGATTACGTCCTTTCTCAAGGAAGCCGACGCTCATGCGCCGCTGGAAGTCTGCATCTTCAATGTCGGCGCCAATGTGAACTTCCCGATCCTGGACACCACCGAGCGTGTGTTTCGGAAGGTGTGGGAGATGGCCTGCTATTCCGGCTTTCTCGCCGGCCGTGAGGCGGCGCGCCTGATGCTGCCGCGGGGCAAGGGCAATATCTTCTTCACCGGCGCGACGGCGTCCCTGCGCGGCGGCAGCGGCTATGCCGCCTTCGCCAGCGCAAAGTTCGGCCTGCGTGCGGTCGCGCAATCGATGGCGCGGGAACTCGGGCCGCAACACATCCACGTCGCGCATCTCGTCATCGATGCTGGCGTCGACACCGAATGGGTACGGCAGCGACGTCTGGAAGCGTTGGGTTCAACTGCACTCGACAATCCCGATCTCTTGATGCCGCCAGCCTCGGTCGCCGATGCCTACTGGCAGCTCCATCAGCAACCGGAAAGCGCCTGGACCTTCGAGATGGAGATCCGTCCCTTTGGCGAAAAATGGTGACGCAGCCGGTCGGCGCAAGAAAACGCGGACCACGCAGGCTGAATCGAAGCGTCGGCCGGGCTATGATGATCGGCGTTGGTTGTTTGGGAGGGATCACGTGAAGACAGCGATTACCGAGATGTTCGGCATCGAACACCCGATCATCCAGGGCGGCATGCATTATGTCGGATTTGCCGAACTCGCATCCGCCGTATCCAACGCCGGCGGGCTCGGCATCATCACGGGATTGACGCAGAAGACGCCGGAGAATCTCGCCAGGGAAATCGCGCGCTGCCGCGACATGACGGACAAGCCGTTCGGCGTGAACCTGACCTTCCTGCCCTCCTTCAGCGCGCCGCCCTATCCCGAATATATTGCGGCGATCAGGGAAGGCGGCGTCAAAATCGTGGAAACAGCGGGCCGTAGCCCCGAACAATATATGTCGGCACTGAAATCCGCCGGCATCAAGGTGATCCACAAATGCACCTCGGTACGGCATTCGCTGAAAGCACAGCAGATTGGGTGCGATGCCGTCAGCGTCGATGGTTTCGAATGCGGCGGCCATCCCGGCGAGGACGATATTCCGAACATGATCCTGCTGCCGCGCGCGGCGGATGAACTGAAGATTCCATTCGTTGCCTCGGGCGGCATGGCGGATGCGCGCAGCCTGGTCGCCTCGCTTGCGCTGGGCGCGTCGGGCATGAACATCGGCACGCGCTTCATCGCGACCAAGGAGGCGCCCGTCCATGACAACGTGAAGCAGGCGCTGGTCAAGGCATCCGAGCTCGATACGCGCCTGATCATGCGTGCGCTGCGCAATACCGAGCGCGTGCTGAAGAACGCGGCCGTCGACCGCCTGCTCGAAATCGAGCGCGAAATGGGACGGAGCCTCAAAATCGAGGACATCCACGATCAGGTTGCCGGCGTCTACCCGAAAGTGATGACCGACGGTGACCTGGAGGCGGGGGCCTGGAGCTGCGGAATGGTCGCCGGACTCATTTACGACATTCCGACGGTGAAGAAATTGATCGATCGCATCATGGCGGACGCCGAGCGGATCATCCGCACCAGGCTGATTGGGTTTCTCGACGGCACCGAGGTCAACAGGGCGGCCCTCGCGATCGCCTGAAGCACACCAGGGCTCGATGGCCGCCTGGGTACGTGTGCCGGGCAGTCATGCCTATCAGCCTCCGCGCAGCGGAGGCCTCGAAAGGCGACGGCCCCGATGCCACAGCGGGGCCGTTCATCCTTCGAGGCTCGCCCAGCGGCGTAATTGCGCAGCAAGGCTCGCACCTCAGGACGACGGAGAGACATAAGTCTACATCCCGGCATCAGCGCAAGTGGCTACCGAAGACGTCACGCGCAATCAAAAATCGGCGCGTCAAACATACACCGCGCTGCGCACGCGCCCCGCGTTGCCGAAGACGCGCAGGTAGCGTTCGACTTCCGAGGGAATGCCGGTAGCCTTTTCCGGATTGTCGGACAGCTTGACGGCCGGCCGGCCATCGACAGAGGAGACCTTGCACACGATCGAGATCGGGTCGAGATTGACCGAGGGGTCCGGTGCGCAGCTGACGAAATCATTGGTGAGATTGGTGCCCCAACCGAAGCTGAGCCGAACCCGGCCGCCGAAGTGGTGATAGGTTTCTTCGATCGAATCGACGTCCATCGCATCGGAAAACACCAGAAGCTTTTCCTTCGGATCGCGACCCTTCTGCCTCCACCACTTGATGATTTCTTCGCCCGCCGCGATCGGCGGCGCGCTGTCGGGACGAAAACCGGTCCAGTCGGCCACCCAGTCTGGCGCATCCCGCAGGAAAGCCCTGGTGCCGAACGCATCGGGCAGCGCAATCAGAAGATTGCCGCCATAGGTATGACGCCATTGATCGAGGATACGGTAGGGTGCTTGGCGCAGCTCGGCGTCGTCATCGGCGAGCGCCGCCGCCACCATCGGCAATTCATGTGCATTGGTGCCGATCGCCTCCAGATCGTTGTCCATCGCCATGAGGACGTTTGAGGTGCCGGTGAAGGAGGGGCCGAGACCTTCCTTGACGGCTTCAACGCACCAGCGCTGCCATAGGAAGCCATGCCGCCGCCGTGTGCCAAAATCGGACAGGCGCAAGCCTTCCAATTTCTTCAGCTGCTCGACCTTGGCCCAGAGCTTCGCCTTGGCGCGGGCGTAGAGAACGTCGAGCGCAAAGCGGCCCAGCCCTTTCATCGCCGCCCGCGAGCGAAGCTCGTTCATGATCGCCAGGGCCGGAATCTCCCACATCGTGGTGTGGCTCCACTGGCCGTGGAAATGCAGCTCGTATTGCCCCTCGACCTTGCGCAGCTCGTATTCGGGCAGTTGGAAGGTGGCAAGCCAGTTGATGAAGTCCGGCGAGAACATCTGGGTCTTGCCGTAGAACGTGTTGCCGGCAAGCCAGATCAACTCCTTCTTGCTGAAACGGATGGTGCGGGCATGGTCGAGCTGCGCTCGCAATTCGCCCTCGTCGATAACCTCCGCGAGGCGCACGTGGGTCGAGCGGTTGATGACCGAAAAGGTGGTCTTTGTGTCCGGATAGAACTCCCGGATCATCTGCTGCATCAGCAGCTTGTAAAAGTCGGTATCCAGCAGGCTGCGCACGATCGGGTCGAGCCGCCAGCCGTGGTTGTAGGTTCGGGTCGCAATATCGGTTACTGCCGTCATGATCGCGAAGTTATCGCGTCGGAGCAGCGGTCACCAGTAGGGGGCAGGGCGAAACGGCCTGCGATTTTGATGGCCCAACCCGCGGGAATTGCAGGATTTGCGCCCCTGCCAGCGGGGGTTGCCGGGCGCCGGGCGCGTGTCGGGTGGTCGGACCCGGCTCGGTGGCCTTTTGGGCGCGACCGCCTCACTCCAAAGAGGACGCCCTGATCCGGCTGACGGCGGTGCGGACATCGCCCCAGTCCGGCTTGTCGGGCGCAAATTGCCGCCGCAGGTAGGCCACGAGCTCGGCGATTTGTTCGTCGTTCAAACTGTCCTTGAAGGCCGGCATATAGCCGAGGTCGCTGGACGCCGGCTGCATGATGCCGTGCAGGATCACCTGGATCAGATTGTCCGGCACGGCGCTGTGCAGATTGCTGTTCAGCGCAAGCGATGGCCGGCTGCCGAACAAGGGGAGCCCTCCGACCTCATGGCAGACCGCACATGCGCCTTGATAGAGGCGGGCGCCGGAGGAGGCGACCATCGTGACGCGCGTTTCGCTTTCGAGTCTTGCGGCGATCGCCTTATGCGCGGATTTATCGCGCGCCCCTTCGTTGAAGGATGCGAGATAGGCGGCAATCGCGCGAATGTCCTGATCGGGGAGGGCACCGAGATCCTTCACGACCGGCGCCATCGGGCCGCTGGCGACACCGTGAAGGCGGGATTCGCCGGTCCGCAAGTAAGCATAGAGCTCATCTTCATCCCATGGGATCGGGGCCTGCGATAGCGATGTCAGCGGCGGGGCTTCCCAGCCTTCCGCAAAACCGCCCGCGAGATAGGCACCCCTCTTCTCGGCGCCGAACGCGTTGCGCGGCGAATGGCAGGCGCTGCAATGGCCGAGGCTCTCGACCAGATAAGCGCCGCGATTCCATAGTTCGGACCTGGCGGGGTCTGGCTTGAACACCTCCGCCTGGTGGAAGAGCGCATTCCATCCCGCGAGCAGTGGGCGAAAGTTGAAGGGGAATATCAGCTTGCTTTCCGGCGCCGTGGCGCGCACGGGCTGCTGCGCCATGAGATAGGCGTAGAGCGCCTGCAGATCGGCATCGCTCGCCTTGGCGAAATGCGGATAGGGAAATGCCGGGTAGAGATGGTGGCCGTCGCGATGAATGCCTTCGCGCATCGCGCGCTCGAAAGCAGGATAGGACCACGCGCCGATGCCGGTTTCAACATCGGGGGTGATGTTGGTGCTGTAGATGGTGCCGAACGGTGTTTCGAGTGCCCGCCCGCCGGTGTTACGCAGACCGCTGGTGCCCGTGTGGCAGACTGCGCAGTTCCCGAGTGCCGCCAGCTGTTCGCCGCGTGCGATCGTCGCGGTGGAATAGACGGAAGCATCCGGCCGGGCGATCGGCGCTATCGCGCGCCAGGGCATTGTCGCCGCACCAATTCCGACCGCTGCCGCACAGAGTGCGCCAATCGTTGCAAACAGGCCGCGCCTGTCCGCAAACGGATTCGTCCACGGCCTGGACAGTCGCGAGGGCACCGGCCCGGGAAGCGCATCCGGCTTTGCCGGCGCTTGCCCGTGCAGGCCCCGGAGAATCCGTTCCGGCGTAAAGGGCGGCTCGCGAAAGCGCACGCCGGTCGCATCAAAGATCGCATTCGCAATCGCGGCCGCACTCGGGACGGAGGCGGATTCGCCAACCCCGAGCGGCGGCTGATCCTGGCGCGGCAGCATCAACACGTCGATCTTCGGAAGATCGGGGAAGGTGATGATCGGGTAGGCGCCCCATTCGCGGGTCGCAACCGTACCACGCTCGAAGGTCACCTCCTCCATCAGCGCGCGGCTGGTGGACTGGATGACATTGCCTTCGATCTGGTGGCGAACGCCGTCAGGGTTGATCATCAACCCGGAATCCTGTCCCGCGACCACGCGTGTGACGCTGACCTCGCCGGTTGTCTTGTTGACGGCAACGTCGGCGATCCAGGCCGACCAGGCTGCGCCATAGCCCGGAAACTTGCTGTGGACATAGAGCGCATAGGCAAAGCCGCGCCCGTGCACCACTTCGCCTTCCTTGTCCTGCCGAACCGGACGCGGCGTCCACCCCGCGCGCTCGGCGACCGCGTTGACGAGATCGATCGCGCGCCTGTCCTTCAGATAGCGTAGCCGATATTCGATCGGATCGACGCCTGCTTCGGTAGCGAGTTCATCGATATAGGATTCATGCGCAAAGCTGTTCGGCAGTGCGGAGACGCCGCGAAGCCAGGAGGCGCGCACGATCGGCGGCATGTCGTGCGCGACGACGCGCATGTTGTCGTAGTCATAGGGTGGGATCGCGGTACGATCGCCCATCTCGTAGACGACGGGGATCGGCGACACCTTGCCGGTCAGCAACAAGGCCAGGGTCGGCGCACCATTCGACGGGTAGCGCGTGGCGAAGTCGTAGGCTGCAACGCTGCCGTCGGCATTCAGCCCGCCATTGACGTCGATCAGTTGTGCGGTCCCCTTGGGCTCCCATGCGTGTTCCTGTTCGCGCGTGAGCTGCACGCGTACGGGGCGGCCTGCCGCGCGCGACAACAAGAGCGCATCCGCGCTCACGTCATCGGCACAGTTGCGGCCATAGCAGCCCGCGGCCTCCAGTCGGATCACCTCGACCTCGGCTTCGGGGCGATCCACCAGCAGCGCCAGGTCACTGCGCAGAATGTGCGGGTTTTGCGTGCCCGACCACACTCTGATCCGGCCCTCCTGATAGTCGGCGACCGCACAGGAGGGGCCCATCGATGCATGCATCTGGTAGGGCCACGTATAGGTGCGCTGCATCGGCCTGGCTGCGCCCGCAATCGCTGTGTCGACGTTGCCCTTGTCGATCAGCGTCCGCGGTGTCGACGGATTGGCACGAAGCGCCGTCTCGAGCTCTTGCAAGTCGGTAAGGGCCGGAGTTGGCTTCCAGTTCACCTTTAGCCGCGCCGCCGCCTTGATCGCATTCTCCTCGCGCTCGGCGATCACGCCAATGAAATCACCCGACGTGACGACCGCGACCAGCCCAGGAATACCCCGCACCGAATCCTCATCGACCGCGATGAGGCTGGTGCCGACAAACGGACCGGCATCGATGCCGGCATAGGGCGGACGCACCACGCGGCCGTGCAGCATGCCGGGCACGCGGACATCGTGGACATAGACGAGTTCGCCGGTTGCCTTCGCCGGAATGTCAATGCGCGGCACCGATCGTCCGACGATGCCGTAGCTGGCGGGCGCTTTCACCGGCACATCCTCGGCGAGTTCAAGCCGGATGATGTCATCCGCGATCAGTTCGCCATAGCTGACGCTGCGGTTGTTCTTGCCGCGGACCAGGCCGTCTTCGATTGTCAGATCGCCAGGCGGAAGCCCGAGCCGCTCCGCCGCGCGCGCAATCAGGAATTGCCGCGCCTGCGCGGCCGCCTTGCGCAACGGGACGGCGGTGATCTGGATGGTTTCGCTCGCGATGGTGGCGCCTTGGTTGGGTACGAGCGAGGTGTCACCGAGCACGACCACGACACGCGCAAAAGAGACATCGAGTTCTTCCGCGACGATCTGGCCAAGCGCGGTGCGAATGCCCGTTCCGAGATCGACATGGCCATTATAGGCGGCGACCGAACCGTCGGCCGCGATCTTGATGAAGATTTCGAAGCCCGTCGAATCCGTGCCCGTCCGGCGAACCACGGACAGCGATCCGCGCGGCCCTGCGCCATCCGCCGATTTTTCCGAGGCGGCAGTCAATCGGCGACCTCGACGATCTGACCCGCTGCGCGCAGTGCGGCGCGCATGATCTCGAGATGTGCGCCGCAGCGGCACAAATTGTAGCGCAGCGCTTCGGCGATCTCCGCCTCTGACGGGCGCGGATTGATCGTCAATAGCGCCTTGGTCGTCATGATCATGCCGTTGAGGCAATAGCCGCATTGCGCGGCCTGCTCGGCGATGAAGGCCTGCTGCACCGGGTCGGGCTTTTCGCGCGAGCCGAGTCCTTCGAGCGTCACGATCTTGCGTCCCTCGCAACCCTCGATCGGAATCACGCAGGAGCGCGCCGCCATGCCGTCGATCAGCACGGTGCAGGTCCCGCATTCGCCGAGCCCGCAGCCGAATTTTGGTCCGTTCAGTTGGAGATCGTTGCGCAGCACGTAAAGCAGCGGCGCATCCGCCGCAGCCTCGACCTCGCAGGCCCTGCCGTTGACGATCAAGTGGACTTTCGTCTGCGTCATGTCGCTGTTTCCCGGCCCCCGACGGTTGCGCTTCGGCATGCTCGGCGCGAGACTACCGTTTGTACACAAACGTGCAAGCCATGCTTGCCGCGCCGCACGCGCTGCTTGCTTTATGATCAGCGGGCCTAGGCAAATGAGCTATTATTCGGCAGTGCGGCGTTTTCGCCGGCCGCGCCGCTTGACAGGTTTTCGGAGCATGCCCAGAATTGTTCGTGTACGAATGATAGCGTCGTTGGCCAGCCGTTCAGCGCGAAACAGGCTTTGCAGGCTTTGAGATGGTGACTGAAGCGACGACGGCGGCGACCGACAAGATTCGCTGCGATGCCTGCCCGGTGATGTGCTACATCAAGCCGGGCGCGGCGGGGGCTTGCGATCGCTACGCCAACGTTGACGGCAAACTCGTCCGTGTCGATCCGCATATCATCCTGGAGCGCACCGTCGAGCATGGCGGCCGCCTGGTTCCGTTCCAGGCCGGCGGCGACTGGGACGGCAAGATCGTGCAGCAGCCGGAGACCTTCGTCACCGCCATCGGCGCTGGCACGACGTATCCCGACTACAAGCCCGCGCCCTTCATTGTCTCCTCCGATGTCGAGGGCGTCGATATGGTCACGGTGGTGACCGAAGGCATCTTCAGCTACTGCGGTGTCAAGGTGAAGATCGATACCGATCGCTATCTCGGCGCGGAGGCCGCAACCGTGCGCGCGCAAGGCGAGGCGGTCGGTCACGTCACGACAAGCGAATATGGCTCGCAGATGCTGTCGCTTGGCGGCGTCCATCACCTGACCGGCGGCTCGAAGAAGGAAGGCCGCGTCACCTGCGACGCTTTGATGGATTTGAGCAATTGCAAGCCGGTCGAACTCACGATCGACGGCGGTGCGACGGTCATCGTGCAGGCCGGTTGCTCGCCCGTGGTCAATGGCGTGCGCGAGGAGCGCATGCGGGTCGGCTGCGGCTCGGCGACCATCGGGATGTTCGCCAAGCAATGGCACGGCAAGGTCGACGAGGTCGTCGTCGTCGATGATCACATCACCGGCGTGCTCAGCGAGCACCAGGCGGGCAAGCTTCTCGGCATTGCCGACACCGGGATCAAGATGAAAGGGCGCCGTTCGACGCCCGGCCGCTATTTCCAGGTCGCCGATCCCGGAACGGGCTGGGGCGGTACCGACATCTCCGATCCGCTCTCGGTGCTCGGTTCGTTCGATGCCAAGAGTGCGTATCCGGGCCTGACCATGCTGATGGTCTCCACGACAGGCGAGCATGCGGCCTATTACGTGCTCGACGATGCGCTGCGGCCGATCGAGCAGGAGATGCCGGCAGCGCTTCGCCAGTCCGTGGAGCGCATCCAGGAAAATTGCGAGCCTGCACTGTGCACGGTGCTGTTCATGGCCGGCGCCGGCGGATCGCTGCGCGCGGGCGTGACTGACAATCCCGTGCGGCTCACGCGCTCGGTGAAAGACGCGCTCACGCGCGTCACCAGTGGCGGGGCGCCGGTCTATGTCTGGCCGGGCGGCGGCATCACCTTCATGGTGGACGTCACGCAGATGCCGGCCGGCGCCTTCGGCTATGTGCCGACGCCGGCGCTCGTCGCACCGATCGAGTTCACACTGAAACTGTCCGACTATGCCGCGCTCGGCGGCCATATGGACCAGGTGCGCCCGTTGGCCTCGCTGAGGGAAAACGGGGACATTCGGCCCGTTCCCTGGCCGATAGGCGGACCACGCGCATGAGGAGGCTTCCGCAAATCGCGCTTCTTTCCGATGGCCGGCGGCTGCATCTGCAGGATGGCCCGATTGACCTGATCATCGCAGCAAAGGGCCACGAGGCCGATGTGCGTATCGCTAATGAGGCCGCCGCCCGGCGCTTCACCGGCCTGCTCGACGAACTCTGCGTGGAATTGATCGAGCTGCGCAAGGCGGCCCATCCCACGCAGTGTCCGCTTCACGGCGTGGTCGCGCGCCGCATGCATGCGGCGGTTGCGCCCTTTGCGGTTGATTGCTTCATCACGCCGATGGCGGCGGTGGCGGGCGCGGTCGCGGAGGAAATACTGGATGCGATGCTGGCCGCAGCGCCGCTCGATCGAGCCTATGTCAACAATGGCGGTGACATCGCCCTGCATCTCGTGCAGGGCGAGCGATTCACCGTCGGCCTGATGGACCGGCCTGACCCCTTTGGGGTGATGCAGACGATGGTCATCGAGGCGAGCGATCCTGCGCGCGGGGTTGCCACCAGCGGACGGCATGGCCGCAGCTTTTCGCTCGGGATCGCCGACGCGGTTACCGTGCTGGCGCGCACTGCTTCGCAAGCCGATGCCGCTGCAACCTTGATCGCCAACGCCGTCGATCTGCCAGGGCATCCGGCGATCCGGCGCTGCCCGGCCGACAGCCTGCAGCCGGACAGCGATCTCGGCCCGCGCCTGGTGACCCGGCACGTTGGCGCCCTTTCCGATGCCGAAATCGCCGAGGCACTTGAAGGTGGCGCGCGTTGTGCGCGAAAACTTCTCGGCGCAGGATTGATCGAGGGCGCCGCGCTGCGCTTGCTCGGCAAAACGGATATTGTCGGGGCGCGCGAGATCATGCGGGAAAAGCCGGACGCGCTTCGCGATCTGGCGTTGGTTTGATCGGGAACAGGGCGAAAGGCAATGAGCGCCATCATTCGGAAGATCGTCACCGTGGTCGAAGAGACCCACATGGAAATGGGCAAATCCGTCTCGCCGCCGACCCGGCGCGCGGCCGCCATCGCCGTGATCGAAAATCCTTTCGCCGGCCGGTATGTCGAGGACCTGTCACCCTTGATTGCCATTGGCGAGGAACTCGGCGATCTGCTGGCGAAACGGGCGGTGGCCGCGCTCGGGATCGAGGGCGCGAAAGCGCACAGCTATGGCAAGGCCGCGGCCGTCGGTGAGAATGGTGAGCTCGAACACGCGGCAGCGATCTTGCATCCCAAAATGGGCGGGCCGGTGCGCAAGGCTCTTGGCAAGGGCGCAGCCCTCATTCCTTCGTCGAAAAAACGCGGCGGACCGGGCACAACGCTGGATATCCCGCTCGGGCACAAGGATGCGGCCTTTGTGCGCAGCCATTTCGACGGCATGGAGGTGCAGATCAACGATGCGCCCCGCGCCAGCGAAATCATGGTGGCGCTAGCGGTCACCGACAGCGGCCGGCCATTGCCGCGGGTCGGCGGATTGACGGTTGCCGAGGTCAAGGGCGAGGACGGCTTGCGGTAGTTTCTTAGGAAAGTGGAGGCAAAGGGATGCGACGAAGCAGTTATTTCCTTGGCGCGGGGCTGGCGGTCATCTTGGCCGGCATGGCGACGACCGCCGTGGCGCAGGACGAGATCAAGATCGGCGAGATCAACAGCTATTCGCTGCTGCCGTCCTTCACCGAGCCATACCGCAAGGGCTGGCAGCTCGCGGTCGAGGAGATCAACGCGGCCGGCGGCATCAACGGCAAGAAGCTGGTCGTCATCTCCAAGGACGACGGCGGCAAGCCGGCTGATGCGCAGACCGCGGCCAACGAGCTGGTCTCGAGCGAGAACGTCGCGATGCTCGCGGGCACGTTCCTCTCGAACATCGGTCTCGCCGTTAGCGACTTCGCCAACCAGAAAAAGGTCTTCTTCCTGGCAGCGGAGCCCCTGACCGACGCCGTCACGTGGAGCAAGGGCAACCGCTACACCTTCCGCCTGCGTCCCTCCAACTACATGCAGGCGGCGATGCTGGTTGAGGCCGCAGCCAAGCTGCCGGCGAAACGGTGGGCGACGATTGCGCCGAACTATGAATACGGCCAGTCGGCAGTCGCCGTGTTCAAGAAGCTGATGTCTGCGAGGCGGCCGGATATCCAGTGGGTCGACGAGCAGTGGCCGCCGCAGGGCAAGATCGATGCGGGTCCTGTGGTGCAGGCGGTTGCCGCCGCCAACCCCGAGGCTATCCTCAATGTCACCTTCGGTGCCGATCTCGTCAAACTCGTGCGTGAAGGCAATACCCGCGGCCTGTTCAAGGACCGCGCCGTGGTCTCCTTCCTCACCGGCGAGCCGGAATATCTCGATCCCCTGAAAGACGAAACGCCGGAGGGGTGGATCGTCACAGGCTATCCCTGGTATTCGATCAAGACGCCGGAGCACGAGGCGTTCCTGAAGGCCTATAAGGCGAAATACAATGATTATCCGCGGCTCGGGTCGATCGTCGGCTACGAGACCATCAAGTCGGCCGCCGCGATCCTCGCCAAGGCCGGCTCGACCGATCCGGACAAGATGATCGCCGCGGCCGAAGGGCTGAAGGTGGCTTCGCCCTTCGGCGAGATCACCTTCCGCAAGATCGATCACCAGTCGACCTTGGGAGCCTTCGTCGGCAAGACCGCGCTGAAGGACGGCAAGGGCATCATGGTTGATACGGTCTACCGCAGCGGCGCTGACTATCTGCCCAGCGACGCCGAAGTCGAGAAGATGCGACCGAAGGATTAGGAGCTTCTCACCGCTGCCGCAGGGTGGGTTAGCCGAAGGCGTAACCCACCATTCCGCGGAGAAAAGAGGTGGGTTACGCTTCGCTAACTCACCCTTCGAAGGCCTTTTCCCCACTCGCGGGGAGAGGCGATGACGAAACGGTGCTCAGACCGCTCATGGCCTTTTATGTCGCTCAGTTCCTGACCGGTCTTGCCAGTGCGGCGTCGCTGTTCCTGGTGGCGTCGGGCCTGTCGATCATCTTCGGCGTGACGCGCATCGTGAACTTCGCCCACGGCGCCTTCTATATGCTCGGCGCTTATGCGGCCTTCACCCTGACCGAACGCCTTGCCGGTGCATTCGGATTCTGGAGCGGCATCATCGCCGCGGCGCTTGCGGTCGCCGCGATTGGAGCCCTGGTGGAGATCGTGCTGCTGCGGCGCATCTACCATGTGCCGGAGCTGTTCCAGCTGCTCGCGACGTTCGGCCTGACGCTGATGGTCGAGGATCTCGTGGTGTTGATCTGGGGGCCGAGCGATCTGTTGGGCCGCCGCGCCCCCGGCCTCAAAGGCGCGATCGATTTTTTCGGTCAGAGCATTCCGAGCTACGATCTTTTCCTGATCGTGATTGGTCCCCTCGTGCTGGGTCTTCTCTGGCTCCTGTTCCAGCGCACCCGATGGGGTGTCCTGGTGCGCGCCGCCACGCAGGATCGCGACATGGTCGCCGCGCTTGGCGTCAATCAGAAGTGGCTGTTCACCAGCGTATTTGCGGTCGGCGTTTTTCTGGCTGCGCTCGGCGGCGCCTTGCAGATACCGCGCGATGCCGTGAACCATGCGATGGATCTGCGGGTCATCGTCGACGTGTTTGTCGTCGTCGTGATCGGCGGGCTCGGCAGCATCTTCGGAGCGTTCGCCGCCGCGGTGCTGGTTTCCGAGCTCAACGCCTTCGGCATCCTGATCTTCCCCAAGATTTCGATCATCCTGGTGTTCCTGGTGATGGCGGCGGTGCTGATCGTGCGCCCATGGGGCCTGTTCGGCAAGCGCGAGGCGCCCGCGCGCCGCACGCCCGGTCTGACCGTTCATCCCTGGCGGCCGCTGACCTCGCCCGAGAGGCTGGCGGCTTGCGCCATGCTCCTGATAGCCGCAGCGCTGCCGTTGGTCGGCGGCAACTATGCCCTCACGGTCGGCTCCGAGATCGCGATCTTCGTGGTCTTTGCGATCAGCCTACATGTCCTGATGGCTGTCGGCGGGCTCGCCTCGTTCGGGCACGCCGCCTATTTCGGGCTGGGCGCCTATGGCGTCGCCTTCCTCGCCAAGATGGCCGGCCTTCCGATGATCGTCTGCCTCTTGCTGGGCCCGCTGCTCGGCTGCCTTGGCGCGGCGGTGTTCGGCTTCTTCGCCGTGCAATTGTCCGGCGTCTATTTCGCCATGCTGACTTTGGCATTCGCGCAGATCGTCTGGTCTGTGGCGTTCCAGTGGGTCGAGGTCACCGGCGGCGACAATGGTATTCTCGGCGTCTGGCCGGAGCGATGGGCGGCAAGCCCGTCGCATTTCTATTGGGTGGCACTCGGCATCGCCGCGCTCGCGGTCGCGGGCTCGCGCGTCCTGGTGTTCTCTCCGTTTGGTTACGCGTTGCGCGCGATGCGGGATTCACCGCTGCGCAGTGAGGCGATCGGCATCAACGGCAAGCGCATTCAGTGGACGGCGTTCGTGATCGCGGGCACGATCGCGGGCGTCGCCGGTGCGCTGTTCGCCTATCTGAAAGGCAGTGTCTTTCCCGACAGTCTCGGCATTCCACTGTCCGTCGATGCACTGGTCATGGTGCTGCTCGGCGGGGTCGAGACGGTGTCCGGTGGTGTCGTCGGGGCCGTCGTTTACAAGACGCTCAGCATCTGGCTGGTGAGCCAGACCGATCTTTCCAAACTCGTGCTCGGTGCGTTCATCGTGCTGATCGTGGTCGCCTTCCCGAAGGGGATCGTCGGGACGCTGGAGATGATCCGGCACCGCCGCGGTGGCGGTTCGGCGAAGGGGACGCTCGTCGCTTCACGGATCGAGACGGCCGAATGAGTGCTGTTCCCACATTGCTCTGCGTCGAAGGCCTGACAAAATCCTATGGCGGCGTGCATGCCGTGCGCGGCGTCTCGTTCGAACTTGCGGCCGGCGAAATCCTGGCGTTGATCGGACCGAACGGGGCCGGCAAGAGTACCTGTTTCGACATGCTCAACGGACAGATCGCGCCGGATTCCGGCCGCATCCGCCTGCTTGGCGAAGATACGACAGGACAGCCGCCGCGCGCCATCTGGCGCCTTGGGGTGGGGCGCACCTTCCAGATCACCGCGACCTTTCCGACCATGACGGTGCGCGAGAACGTGCAGGTCGCGTTGGTCTCGCATGGCGGGCAGCTTTTCAATCTCTGGATGTCGACCCGGAATTTCGCGACGGACGAGGCAGGCCGCCTGCTCGAACTCGTCGGGATGGGGGGCTATGCGGACCGGCCATGCGGGGAGCTTGCCTATGGCGACCTCAAGCGGCTCGAGCTTGCGGTCGCGCTCGCCAACCGGCCGAAGCTCTTGCTGATGGACGAGCCGACCGCCGGCATGGCCCCGCGCGAGCGGGTCGAATTGATGCGGCTGACGGCGCGGATTGCGCGCGAGCAATCCATCGGCGTGCTTTTCACCGAACACGACATGGACGTGGTGTTCGAACATGCCGACCGCATCCTCGTGCTCAACCGCGGCTCCCTGATCGCGCAAGGCTCGCCCGCCGAGGTGCGCGGCAACAGCCAGGTCCAGGCCATCTATCTCGGCGAGGGCCTTCTCTACGACGCCCGCCACCGCGAGGGAGCCTCGATATGAAGCTCTCGGTGCAAGGCCTCAACAGCTATTACGGACCGGCGCATATCCTGTTCGATATTGCCGTCGACGTCGGCGAGGGCGAGGTGGTCGCGCTCCTGGGGCGCAACGGCGCCGGCAAGTCGACCACCTTCCGCTCCATCGTCGGTCTCGTCGCGCAACGATCGGGGCGCATCCTCTTCGAGGGCAGCGACGTCTCCAACCTGCCGACCCACGAGATCGTGCGCGCAGGTCTCGGCTATGTGCCGGAGGAGCGGCGCATCTTCACCGACCTCACCGTCGAGGAAAATCTCGAGGTTGGTCGCCAGCCGAAGCGACCCCACGCGCCACATTGGACGCGCGAAAAGCTGTTCGCGCTGTTTCCCAATCTCGGCGAGATGCGTCACCGTCCCGGTGGCCGGATGAGCGGCGGCGAGCAGCAGATGCTGACCATTGCGCGCACGCTGATGGGTAACCCCTCTCTGGTGCTGCTCGACGAGCCTTCCGAAGGCCTGTCGCCAAAGATCGTCGAGCAGATGATCGAGGCCATCCGGACCATGAAGCGCGAGGGCGTGAGCATCATCGTATCCGAGCAGAATTTGCATTTTGCGAGACTGATCTGCGACCGCGTCTACATCATCGAGCGCGGCCGGATCTGCTTCGGCGGCACGATGGATGAACTCGACGCGCGTCCGGACATTCGCGACGCGCATCTGTCCTTGTGAAGGCCGGCTGTCAGGAGAGGGGCGGAAGTGCAAATGGGCAGGGGTGCAGCGGCAAGGAAGAGCGCAAAACCGTCGCGGCCGTCCTATATTCTCGACGAACAGATCGGTTTCATCCTGCGCCAGGTTTCGCAGCGTCACACTGCGATCTTCGCGCGCGATATCGGCATCAACCTGACGCCGACGCAATGGGCCGCGTTGTCGAAGCTCGCCGAAACCGGGCCGTGTTCGCAGAATCAGCTCGGTCGGTTGACGGCCATGGACGTCGCGACCATCAAAGGCGTGATCGACCGCCTCACTGCGCGCGAGCTGACCGAAACCAGCCCCGACCCGGAGGACGGCCGCAGGCTCCTGGTCAGCCTGACCCGCGCCGGCCAGCAGCTTGCGGAAAAGATCGCACCGAACGCGCTCGCGGTCTCCAGGGAGACGCTGGCGCCGCTCGACCCAAAAGAGCGCGAGACGTTGTTCACGCTGTTGAACAAGCTGAGATAGTGGCCGCCTAGGCGTGGGGTGGGCAAAGCGAAGCGTACCCACCCTACAGGGTCTCGCCTACTATCGCCCGACGATCTCCGGCACTTTCGTCGCGGGCGGGGTGTTGCGGCTGCGCTGGGTACGGACGATGCCGTCAATGATGGTCATCCCGACGCCGGGGAGATCGCCGAGCTGGACGCTTTCCAGCAAATTCTTGCCGGGCGAATGCTGGGCCTTGTCCATGATGACGAAATCGGCCGATCGTCCGATTTCGATCAGGCCGCAGTCGAGCTGCCGCATCCGCGCGGTGTTGCCGGTCGCAAAGCAGAAGGCGACTTCCGCAGGGACCTCGCCGAGCGAGGACAGTAGCGAGACCATGCGCAAGATGCCGAGCGGCTGCACGCCGGAGCCCGCGGGCGCGTCGGTGCCGAGAATGAGGCGGCCAAGATCGCTCATCTCGCGCGCAGTCCGCAGCGTGAACAGCGCGGAGCGTTCGTTGCCGTTGTGAACGAGCTCGAGCCCGCGCTTGCAGCCCTCGCAGATGCAACGGATCTGGTCGTCCGGCAGCGCCGTGTGGCCGCCATTGATGTGACCGACAATGTCGGTGTCGGCTTCCAGCACCACGTCCTTATCGATCAGGCCGGAGCCGGGAATCGACGGGCCGCCAGTGTGGATCGTACTCTGGATGCCGTATTTGCGCGCCCAGCCGACCATCTTGCGCGCGGTCGGGCCGTCCTTGACGCCGCCGAGGCCCACCTCGCCGAGCAATTTGACGCCGGCCGCAGCCAGGTCCCTGAAATCGTCCTCGACCATTTCGCATTCGATCACCGGCGCGCCGGCGTGCACCTTCACCCCACCGGGCCGCAGCGTCCAGAACGCACGCTGCGCGAAGATGGCCATCGCCTTCAAACCGACGACGTCGCGCGGCCGGCCTGGCATGTGCACCTCGCCGGCCGAAATCATCGTGGTGACCCCGCCATGCAGAAAACTGTCGATCCAGCCGGTCTGGTTCTGCCGCGGCGTCCAGTCGCCGGCGACGGGATGCACATGGCTGTCGATCAGGCCCGGCGCGACGGTCGTGCCGTTGGCGTCGACGATGGTGGTGGCGCCTTCGGCATCGACATCCTTTGCGCGACCTATGCCGGTGATCTTGCCGTTCTCGGCGACGATGGTGTCAGCGTCGAGGATCGGCTTTTCCAGCGCGCCGGACAACAGGAGCCCGATATTGCGGATCACCAGCTTGCCGGGTCCGGTGGCTTGGGGCGCGTCGTGGGCCATGAATCTCGTCCCTTCTGTCTCGGCTTTCTGTCTGCGCGGATCGTGCGCAGTCGATTTTGAGCGCGCCGCGGCGAAAGGATCAAGCCGGATAATGCATTTGTATACGAATGATTGTGTACGAACAAAGTGCCGCCTGCTGGGGCTTGCGGCCGGCTCAGCGCAATCATGGCAAGGGAGCGAGGTTCGCGGTCAGCGTCGTTGCGGTAGGGACGAGGGCAAGGCATTCAGGCCGCGGCCGATCATCGCGGAGGCAAGCGCGCGCAACGCCGGTTGGCGCCAATGCGCAGGCGCCATCTAGTGATTTGGACCGTCAGAAGCCGAGCAGCGCAAGGCCGACCCAGCTGAACGCAAATATCGAACCGGCGATGACCGCGACCGAAGCCAGGGTCGTCATGGCTTTCACCAAATGCATGATCAAAACCCTCTTTTGAAAAAACGATCGGACCCTGTTGAAGGATTCGTGCGCAATCATGGCGGACAGGGATCGCGACGAATAATCCGGCCCGGTGTGGCCGGGCGGCTACATCCGCCGCGCGCATGCCTGCAAAAACCCGCATTCTCTCCGCCTAATGGGCGGGTCGATGAGGATTTGGCCTATGCCCCGTTCGACAAGTGGCGGAGCCAAGGGGTATCTGGTGGCCGCTGCTGCGTTGATTCTGCTCGCGATGGCCGCGCTTTGGCTGGGGTTGCGCGGAGTGTCGACTGCTGCCCGCGATTTTGAAGAATGCGCGCAGCAGGTCCAGGCCGAGCGTCTGCCGAACGACGAGCGCAACCATTTGATAACGGACTGCAACGTGCGCTTTGCCGGCCGCCGCAAAGCGGGTGGGGGCTATAGCTATTACGATTTCATGCAGGACCGAAGCTTCGACATTGCGGGGCCCAATCCGACGGCAGAGGAAAGCAAGCGGATCGATCGCGCGTACATGGCTTTCCTCGACGCGCAGCGACGGGACATGCTTTCGTCCGAGCTGACGAGCGGAAGCGATGTGTCGGCAATGGAGCCTGAAAACGCGCAACTACCCGTTGGGCCGCCGGCGGCGCTGAGCCCGACGATAGCCGCAGAGCGAGCGGGCGAGCGATCCGAAGCTGCGTATTGCCATGATGGCTCTCTGGCTTGCGGTTGGGCAAAGCTCGCGGAAGCGATGAAGAACGTCTTTGCGCTGTCTGCTGCCAAGACGCAGCCCTGATGTCGCGGCCCTAATATCGTGCTGATCGCGGACTTGCTCCGCCATCAACGCGCCGCATGAAAATCCAAATCGTAAACGTAAAGTGTATCCCTCGATGCGAGCATTTCATGGGGACAACAAAATGCGCCGCGAAGGCCAGCCGATTCGCAAGAGCAAGAAAACGACGGGCTATACCTTCTATTTCCAGATGACGAACAATGGCGGCAGACAGGCTTGCAGCGTCAGGATATCGGCGCTCAATCGCGGCGACGCCACAACATTCTTCCGGCAGAACTGGCCGATGATCGAATCGCTGGCTCGGGACAGCATGGCAAAGGGCGCCGCGGGAAGCCCGGTCAAGCTCGCCAGCCTCGTGGCATCGTCCATGCCGGTGATATCTTTTCCTTATCGAGAGGGTGGGATGAGCAAGCTTCAGGCGATAGGGTCGAGCAGCCGGCCCAACGCCGAGGCTGCCAATCTGGGTTAGAGTCTCAGGCGCGTGCCCGGCCCCGAGATATGAGGGAAATGGAACACGGGCCATGGCCGCACCAAGCGGACTGATCACAATTCAAAGTCACCACTCGCCGGTAGAGACGATGCGGAGGCTTGAGGCCGCGGTCGCAGCCAAGGGCATGAGGGTATTCGCCCATATCGACCATGCAGCGGGCGCTGCCGGAGTCGCACTGACACTCCGTCCGACCGATTTGCTTATCTTTGGCAGTCCAAAGAGCGGCACGCCGCTGATGCAGACGGTGCAAACCACCGGGATCGACCTGCCGCTCAAGGCGCTGGTGTGGCAGGACGATCAGGGCGTCACCTGGCTTTCCTATAACGACCCTGCATGGCTGGTTGAGCGGCACGGCGGCGCAACGGGGGCCGCGGCGGCCGTTCATGCCATGGCCGGCGCGCTTCAAGCTGTAGCGATGGCCGCGACATCGGCCCCGTAAAGCGCGAGACTCGCGCGCATAGAGGCATTCTCATTAAGCGAACCGCCGAAGCTCGGCGGTTCGCAAGTCGATTTCTCTACTTTCCGACAGGCCGATGGCCGGTCAGGTGACGGGCGTTTCCACGTCGACCGGGTGCCCGGTGGTTGCGCGCTTGGCGGCGGGGTGAGCCGGCAGTTGGACGACTCGCGCTCTCTGCCCGACCACGAGGTCCGTCACCTTCACGATCGTGCCATTGGAGAACTCAAGCGCGTCGTGGTGTTGCGCCGGCCTGTCCAGGTCGATTTGCCGGAAGCGGGCGAGCTTCGCGCCGATATTCTTGCGGAATATCGTGCCCTCGGCAAAGGCGTTCTGCTCGAAGGCAATTTCGGTTCCGGGCCGCAGGCAGACCGCGGTCGTCGGATCGCTGGCGGAGGCGAACCCTCGGGTGTAGGTGCCCGGGAACTTGGTGGACACCAGGACTTCCGAAGCTTCCGCTGGTCGTGAGGCCACGGCATGCAGGCTATAGTCACACATGACGAACTCCCAATTTTCATCAGCACCACGGCCGCAACGACGCACGCACACAGTTTGTTCCTGTGGAGCGGCGCACAATGGCAAAAATGATCGTGGAGATACTGGCGGGAGCGCAAGACCCTGCCGGCGCTCCGCCATGCCGGGCGTGCGGCGAAGCTTGACATCAATGTGGCTTCCGCCTTGCTCACAGGCCATTCCTTGTACCTGAGCGGCGCGAACGTCACGATGGAATCACCCCATCGGTTTGATGAGCGTCGGGCTAAAGGCTGCGATGAACGGAAAGGCAAGTGCGATTAGGCTCGCCAGCGCACGCCCTTCGCAAGGCAGTTTCCAACTTGTGCTGACCGCGATGGCCTTGCCGGGCTCAACGGAAGCGGACACTGCACTGGTGAGATCTGCGACCGCAATGAGTCCGATGACAAACGAAGCCGCTTATAAATCGATGCAACGGATCGTTCATGCCGAAGCTTTCGGGAAGACCGGTGAGTTTGCCTCTCGACCGGATGCCGGAAGGCAGAAAAAAGCCCGCTGGACAGCGGGCTCGTTGCAGTGATCCGTTCGCTGCGCGGACGGCCCCAGCGCTCAAAGCGGGCGAGCGCCAGGACCGCCATTCCACACGGAGTGCTCCCGACGTGACAGGGGGGATCGGCGCCGGAAGCATGATCAAGACTCACGGCAGGCCTGATGGTTCCTCTGAATGCCGGTCTTCGGCCAGGCCGCTTCCAAGTGTCGCAAGACGGGAACGAAACGGTGCGGAGCCACCGGCCGCAGCCACGCAGGTTCCCCGCAGCATTAAGATCAGTTAACGACCGGTTGAGGTTGCGTGCTTCGTCACCACCTCTCCTCAATGAAGCAATCAGACGTATTTCGAGACAATGCCGCCAACTGCCTGCATCTTGCCGAACGTGCGGAAGGCCGGCCGGCATTCCGGCGCTATATGCGCATGGCGCAGGCGTGGACGGCCCTGGCAGATGAGCAGGATTGGCTGGATGGAGAAGTCCCACCGGTGTTCCTTGGCGGAAGGGAGGTCGCATGATGGAAGCACGGCGCGTTCTTATCGCCCTCAGCATCGCCTTCGCCATCTCCGCCGTGATCGCAACGGCGACGACGATAAGGCAAGTCCACACCGCGGCATCTTCGATCCCGCAACCGATTACGCGGATCTAGTGCATGCGACCACATTAGCGGTGAGCGTGGTGCTGCAGCCTACTTTGATGTCGGGTCGTGGCGGGCTGCCAACCACTCGCTGACGGCAAGGACATTGTCGACCTGTCCCGCCTTTTTCATCAGCGCATCGCGCTCTTTTCCCGGAGGCATCCGGCGCGCCATTGCCCGGGCGTTATCGGCATATCTTTCGAGACGCAGTTCGAACGGCTCGATGGGGCGCGACCTGTTTCTCCTCTTCTTTTGCATCGGCGCGATCCGGCCTTGTTATGGACCGTCATGTTAGGCACTCTCCGCATTACAGTCGTTAACCTATGACAGAGGCCGAACCGGAGTGTCGCTTGCGCTTTCCTGAGAGCGGCGTGAAACGAGCGGCCCCAAACAAACCCCAAACAAAAGAGACCGCCCGACGGGCGGCTCCGAAGTGTTCACGACAAGCGCGAGATCTACCACGTCTGCCAGTTGTTGCCGCGCCAGTAGCCGGGGCCTTCATGCTCCCGGAATTCGTAGTGCTCGTTGCGGGCCCGACCTCCAATTGTCACCATGAAACGATCACTCAACCTGATCGGAAGGAACCACACCCAGCGCGGCGTCGTTCAAGTATCGACAGGTTGAACGAGAGCACGAAGGGCGGCGATCAATCCCGCAGGCTCGATCGGTTTTTCCAGCCGCAGCACGTTGCGAAATTCGGTGGG
>CAYVVB010000358.1:0-2482 GCA_964454955.1 uncultured Bradyrhizobium sp.
GCGCCGACGGTTTCCAGCATTGCCGCAACGTCGCGCGGCGAGGGGCCGATGTGACGGCGGACGAAGCTCGTTGCAACGTCGCTCGTGGGATTAAAGGGCGCGTTCATGGGTGCCTCGCTCGATATCCAAACCTCAGTGTCAACGTCCGCGAAAGCCGACGATCCAGTACGCCGAGACGCATGCGCGGGGCATGACGTCCTTCTTCACGGGTGCCTCCTCACGCCGTGTGCGCCTTGTAGGCGGCCTCATCCATCAGCCCGCCGAGCTCGCTTCTGTCGGCGATCTTCATCTTGAAAAACCAGGCCTTCCCTCCGGCGTCGGAATTCACCAGTGCAGGCTCCGTCGTCAGCGCCTCATTCACCTCCAGCACTTCGCCCGAGATCGGCGCGTAAACATCGGAGGCTGCTTTCACGGATTCGACGACGGCGGCGGCCTCCGCCTTTTTCAGGCTGCGGCCGACCTTGGGCAGGTCGACGAACACGACATCGCCGAGCTGCGATTGCGCGTAATCGGTGATTCCGACGGTTGCGACGTCGCCCTCGATGTGGAGCCATTCATGGTCGGTGGTGAACAGCGTGGTCATGTCCAGTCCTTCAGCGCTTGTAGGTGTTGGGAACGAAAGGCGTGGCGGCGACGCGCAGGGGCAGGCGTTGCCCGCGCAGCTCGGCAAAAAGCCGGGTATCGTTTGCCGACAGCGCGGCGGGCACATAGCCCATCGCGACCGGCGCATTGAGACTGGGGCCAAAGCCGCCCGAGGTGACCGCACCGACAGGTTCGGAAGAGGTCTGATCGGCAAACAGCGGCGCACCCTGGCGCACCGGAGCGCGCCCCTCGGGCTTCAAGCCGACGCGGCGGCGCGGCGCGCCGCTGGTGAGCTGTGCAAGGATCGTGTCGGCGCCCAGAAATCCGCCGGCGCGCGCGCCGCCGCTGCGGCGGCTTTTCTGGATCGACCATTCCAGGGCCGCTTCCACCGGCGTGGTCGTGGTATCGATGTCATGGCCATAGAGGCAGAGGCCTGCCTCGAGCCTCAGGCTGTCACGGGCGCCGAGCCCGATCGGCATCACGTCGCCGTCTTGCAATAGCGCCCTGGCGAACTGCTCGGCCTGTTCCGCCGGCACCGAAATCTCGAAACCGTCCTCGCCGGTGTAGCCGGAACGCGACACGAAACAGTCCAGCCCCGCAACCTTGCGCGGGCCCGCATCCATGAAGCGCAGGCGAGGGGCGTCGGAGCAGAATTTTGCCAATATGGATTCGGCCCTGGGCCCCTGCAGGGCGAGCAGTGCACGGCCGTCCAGCTGCTCGATCAGGCAGGAATCCGGGAGCCGCGCGCGCAGATGCGCTTCGTCCGCCTCCTTGCAAGCGGCGTTCACCACCAGGAAGAGGTGATCGCCGAAGTTCGCAACCATCAGGTCGTCGAGGATGCCACCTTCTTCGTTGGTGAACTGCGCGTAGCGCTGGCGGCCGGGCGCGAGGGCCGAGATGTCCTGCGGCACCAGCCGCTCCAGCGCGCGCGCGGCGTCCTCGACGCGGCCGGATTTCGCGCGCAGTACGATCTGGCCCAT
Organism: uncultured Bradyrhizobium sp.; assembly: GCA_964454955.1. Classification (GTDB taxonomy): domain Bacteria; phylum Pseudomonadota; class Alphaproteobacteria; order Rhizobiales; family Xanthobacteraceae; genus Bradyrhizobium. The sequence continues at coordinate 1,563 of CAYVVB010000358.1, forward strand.
ATGGGACACATCGAACAGCCCGGCCTTGCTGCGGGTATGCAGGTGTTCCTTCAAAACCCCGGCCGGGTATTGCACGGGCATCTCGTAGCCCGCGAAAGGCACCATCTTGGCGCCGAGCGACAGATGCAGGGCGTGGAGGGGAGTTCGTTTTAAGGGGAGGTCAGCTCGCGCTAGCATCAGGAGGCCCTCGGTAGTTCCCGGGGACCATTCCCCGACAACCCTTTGAGCCCCATCTGTCGCTTTGCCTGAGAGTATTATCCCGTCGGCGGACGCGTCGGGCGGGAAAGCCCTTGGCGCCTCTTTCCAGATGTTGTCAAAGCCACGCGGTCCTTTTGCCTGAGAGTTTCCGGGGCGGTTGCTCCTTCGGCGCCGGCACCTAAGCCGGTCTCTCCCGACGTGGCTGTCTTGAACAAATAGGAGGGAAACACGACCTCTGCTAGGCTGTCAACGCGCCGCAACAGCTATCAACGAACTTTACGCTTTTGCGGCAAGTCCATGATCCGCCTGCGCAGTTTCTGGACAGTGCGGCTGCCCTTGTCTAAAAGCGTTCCGCCGAAGGCCCGTTATTTTGCGGCTTCGGCCAGCTTTCCGATTGGATGATTATGACCAGCGTCAACGACATCAGGTCGACCTTTCTGAACTTTTTTGCCAAGAACGGCCACGAGATCGTGCCGTCGTCGCCGCTCGTGCCGCGCAACGACCCGACCTTGATGTTCACCAACGCCGGCATGGTGCAGTTCAAGAACGTTTTCACGGGGGTCGAGAAGCGTCCCTACAGCCGCGCCACCACCTCGCAGAAATGCGTGCGCGCCGGCGGCAAGCACAACGACCTCGACAATGTCGGCTACACCGCGCGGCATCACACCTTCTTCGAGATGCTCGGCAATTTCTCCTTCGGCGACTATTTCAAGGATCGCGCG
>CAYVVB010000359.1:0-6138 GCA_964454955.1 uncultured Bradyrhizobium sp.
AGAGAGCGCGGCTGCTCGCGGTGGCGGCTCGGACGACATTGAAACCACCTTTGCGGCTCACCCCACCCCGTCTCATATTTCGCTACGCTCAATGTGAGCCGCCCCTCCCCCTCCAGGGGAGGGTGGACGCACCCTCGAGGAATCAGCTGCCGGCGTTCTGGGTTGCGGCGAGGCTGATGTCGTCGGGGAGCGATGAGGAAACCGAGGGAACCTGTTCGCCATCGGAGGCGCGGGTGACCGCGACGCGGGTCTTGTTGAAGACGGCTTCGGCGCCGCCGTCTTTCGCCTTCATATTATTGAGCAGCTCCGACACCAGCACGCTGTTGGCGCCCTTGGAATCGTCGGCCACCCGGCCGGGCGTCGCCGAGGACAGGATCAGCGCGTTGTCCGGGCTCACGATCGGCGCGAGGCCGTGGGAGAAGGACCGGAACCGCCGCTCATAGGGGTTGCGGCGCGAGGCATCGATCACCACCAGCTTGGCGCGGGCGCCCTGCTCCTTCATCACGTCGAGCACAGCCTCGACACTGACGCCCTCGCGCTTCACGTCGCGCTCTTTCCAGATCGTCGCATCGACCGGGATCATGTAGCTCTCGCGGCCGGCCTGCACGCCATAACCGCCGAAGAACAGCATCGCCACGGAATCCGGACCGATCTTCGATTTGAGGCGCTCCACGGCCCGGCTCATGTCGTCCTTGGTGGCGTCTTCCACCACATCGACGTCGAAGCCGTCATGCCGCAGTGTTTCGGTGAGCGCGCGCGCATCGTTGATCGGCTGGGGCAGCGGCTCGTTGGAATCGGGGTAGTGGCCGTTGCCGATCACCAGCGCGACCTTCGAGGCCTTGGCGACGGGACCTGCGGCCTGCTCCGTCCCCCTCCCCCGCGTGGCGTCGAGCGCGCGAATGGACAACGCAGCGTGGGCGCCGATCGCCAGCGACACCGTGCCGACCAGCGCAGCCGCAATCGCGAGCGAACGGCGGGAGATTGGAAGCTGCGTCAATTTCATCACTTTAAGTCCTACTCAACAGCGCGCGGAAAATTAGTCGCGCGAACGTGATTTCGGTTTGCGGGGAATGCCCGCCGATGTGTCGTTTAATTGTGAGCAATTTGCGGCATCGCAGCACACGGTCCATTAACCCGACCGGCGGCGATCACGCAAGAAGCAGCCGCGCATGGCGCTTAAGCACCTGGAATAACTGGTTAATTTTTCCGAAGCCGGAAACCGCCCCAGCAGCGCGTATCTTCTCGTTCACCATATTGCTGCCAAACGTCTGCCGGCGCAGATGGTTGCGACCAGATTGCGTTTCTGCCGGTTTCGTGTAGCTCTTCAAGGGCTTGCAGGTTTTCTTGAGGGGGCGGCCGCGAAGGGGTGCGCGGTGGGGGCCGTCTTGGGACGGCCATCCGGAACCAGAGCCCTCATGAATTTTGCGTATTTCGCCGCAGCCACCTGCCGCGCGCTGACCGCCCGCAAGGATGGCCCTTCGCTCTACGACGTGTGCGACCCGCTGCTCCTGGGGCCCCATGAGGGCGACGCGCATCTCTCCAAATTCTACAAGACCGCGCTGTGCAATCCGGCGCTGCGGGCGCTGCTGCGCCGTGGCGGTCTGCCCGAGCTGCGCGACCAGGGGCGGCTGGAAGCTCTGCGGATGGCGATCCTGCGCGCGCGCAACGACGCCTCACCCGACTGGGCGACGATCGCGGACCCGGTCGCGACGCTGCTCGACACGGTCGAACTGAGCCACCCCAACCCCAAGCCAGTGCATGCGGTCGCGCCCACGCCCGCGCTGTCCGACATCGATCACGCGATCCGCAGCACGGGCGCGCATCTGTTGCGCTCGTTCCGCAGGAACGGCTTCCTTCCGACCGATGCCGCCTTCAACCTGATCGGCGACCCCGATCTGCGTGGCCGCGAACTGAAGATGGCGCTGACCGGGCTCAATGCCCGTGGCTACAAGAACTCCACGCTCCTGTTCAACCTCGCGCGCATCTTCATCGCCCGCTCGCCGCTCGGCACGCTGATCAACCCGCCCTGGAAGGGGATTGCGGAGCCGATGTGGGAGCCGGTGCAGATCCGTCACCGCTCGGCCTATTACGACGCGTTCTTCACCGAGGCCCTGCTCAGCTTCATCGACACCGGGCTCGCCGCGCCCGATGAGATCGCCGCAGCGCGGCGAGCGATCGCCGAGATGGTCGATTTCTGCCTGACCACGAGCCGCGAGGAAGTGCGCAGCGCCGATGGCACCGCCTTCAACGTCGTCACCGCGCTGGCGCCGCCGCCGCATCCGCGCTTCTCCAAGTTCTTCGCCCAGATCAAGCAGGATTTGGGGTTCGGCATCTATGTGCCGGACTGCGACACCACGGCCTGCTCGTTCTCCGCCGCGACCCAGGCCGGCTCGACCGACCCGATGCTGAACCAGCCGCTGCTCGACTTCTACGCCGACTACCAGGTGCGCAAGGGCAAGAACGAACAGCGCGTCACTGTGCCGCTCAACGACAACATCGATTTCGAGGGCGGCATCGCGACCTGGATCGAGAATCTCGACGGCGAGCGGCCTTACGGCAACGACCTCGATCCGACGCTCAATCTCGATGTTCTCGAAGCGAGCTTCCGCAATCTCGCCCGCTGGAAGGTGCTGGAGAGCCGGCCGCGGCTCGACACCGTCCAGCGCATCGTCGCGTTCCAGCGGCGGCTTGCCGAAAGCGGCGCCTTCAGGAATCCGCGCTCGCACATCTATTACCTGCCGGAGCTCTATTGCGCGTATTTCGGTCGGCTGTATGCCGCGTTCCGCGCGCTGCCGCCCGACGCGCAGAAGGCGATCGATCCCGACGGTGCCTTCGATGTGATCCGCACAAAGGTCCTGGCCTATGTGCAGGACGAGATGATCACCGCCGAGATGAACCCGTTCGATGCCGCGCTCGCCCTGATCGCGCTCGGGCATCTGGGGGCCGATGTCGGGAGCTTCAATCCGGCGCTTGCCTGCATCCTGGCCGCGCTCGGCGAAGGCGGCCGGCATGGCCCGTTCAAGGCCTATGAGTGGAACAAGATGAAGACGCCGACGCGCATTCTGGTCGGCGGCCCCGAGGTCACCTCGGCCTTCGTGCTGATGGGCCTGGCGCTGGCGCGGAAGGCGATGGCGGGGCGGTGACGCCAGCTATTCGCACCTCGCTGTAAGATCCCCGTAAGCAAGGGAGACTATCGCGCGAAGTTGAAAGGGGACGGCGGCGGAACCCGCTGGCCGCAGCTTCAAATCCGCCTCACAATTGCCGCGACTAATCGTCCTGATTCTTTTTTATATCGTTGCGGATGTTTCATTGCATGTCGTCGAAAATTGCCTTCGCCATCCTGTTCATGCTGTGGCCGGGCTTCGCCCTGGCCGCCGACATCAGCGGCGTGCCGAAGATCCGCGAAGCCGATCAGATCCAGATCGGCAACAGCCGCATCCGCCTCTACGGAATCGATGCGCCCTCCACCGACCAGCTTTGTCTCAACACCAAGGGCGACCGCTGGACCTGCGGGGTTGCGGCGCGCGATGAACTGATCAAGCACACCGACAACAAGAGCTGGACCTGCCATACCAGCCACACCGACCGCCGCGGCAGGGTGCTGGCGCGTTGCGAGGTCAGCGGCGAGGACATCCAGAAATGGCTGGTCAGGGCCGGCTGGGCGCTGTCCTTTACGCGCGTTTCCCACGACTATGATGCCGATCAGGCGGCCGCGCGCGAGAACAAGGCCGGCATGTGGCAGGGCGCGTTCATCGCGCCCTGGGACTGGCGCGTCCGCAACAAGAAGACGGTGATCCTGGGTGCGGTCAAACCGCCCGAGAATGCGCATGCGGTGCTGCTGGCGTCGGCCTCCGGCCCGGTCGCGCCGTCGCCCGACTGCACCATCAAGGGCAATGTCAACTCGTCCGGCGAATGCATCTTCCACCAGCGGACCAGCCGCTGGTATGCGCAGATCAAGATGCAGATCAGCAAGGGCACGCGCTGGTTCTGCTCGGTCGAAGAGGCGGAAGCCGCCGGCTGCCGCGAGACGAGGCGCTAGGGGAATCCAAAGCGCCTGTCCCATCTGCGCCCGGCATCCTGAAGGCGCTCGCGCCAGCGCGCCTCGAAGGTTGAAACGGCCCGCGTGGAAACAGCAGGGCCGTCGGCCTCGAGACGGCCGGGATGCGGCCTCCTCGGGCTGACGGGATAGATATGTGCGCGAAAGCGGCGTGAGCGACGAGCAGCACGACACCCGATTGCACGCACGCCAGCGCGCGCGGCTCGAACGCGTGCTGCTCACGCTGCTCGCGATCCTTCTCGGCTATACCTCGCTTGCCTACATCGTGCTGCCCGCCTTCTGGACGCACTACGAGCACCAGAAGGGGCTTGCGAAACTGCCGATGGTGACGCGCACCAGGCAAGGCATTCCGGGCGACCCCATCAATGTCGGGCTGATCGGCGATGCACGCGAGGTGCTGTGCGCGATGAACGCTGCGGGCTGGTTTCCGGCCGATCCGATCACGTTCCGCTCATCGATCGAGATCGCCGGCAGCGTGCTGCTCGACCGCGCCTACAGGGACGCACCGGTTTCCAACCTGTTCTATCTCGGCCGGCGCGAGGATTACGCGTTCGAAAAGCCCGCAGGCACCAGCGCCGACCGCCGCCACCACGTTCGCTTCTGGAAGGTCCTGGACAAGGGCGAAGAGAACCGGCCGGTCTGGCTGGGGGCGGTGACCTTCGACAAGGGCGTCGGCGTCAGCCACTTCACCGGCGCGATCACCCACCATATCGACGCCGATATCGATGCCGAGCGGCAATTGCTTGCGACCGACCTCGAGACTGCCGGCATGGTTACCGCGAAATATCAGGTGACCGGCGTCGGCCTCACACTCACGGGGCGCAATGGCGGCGGCGATCCTTATTTTACCGATGGCGAGGTCTGGATCCTGCGCCTGGTCGAAGGGTGCCAAAAGATGACAGGGCCGGTCATCGTCATTCCAAGCCCGCCGGCCACCGAATGGAAGGACGAGATCTGGCGCAGCATGACCGCTCCGCTCAAATCTTGAGGCAAAAAGCCTTGAATTTCCGCGCCATTGGCTGCATCCATGGCCTGCCCAATCGTTGAGGAAATCCATCCATGACCGTTCGCGCCGGCCGGGAGTTTCTGGCCCTTCCCGGGCCCACCACCATGCCCGACGAAGTGCTGCGCGCGATGCACCGGCCCGCGCTCGACATCTATTCCCAGGAGATGGTCGACCTTTCCGACGGCCTCATCCGCGACCTGTCGAAACTGTTCGCAACCAGGGGCAGGTCCTACATCTACATCTCCAACGGCCATGGCGCGTGGGAAGCCGTGCTCTCCAACGTGCTGTCGCGCGGCGACAAGGTGCTGGTGCTGGAGAGCGGCCGCTTTGCGGTCGGCTGGGGCAATGCCGCCCGCGCCATGGGCGCCGAGGTCGAAGTGCTGAAGGGCGACTGGCGGCGCGCGGTGCGCCCCGGGGACGTCGAAGCGCGCTTGCGCGCCGACAGGAACCACACGATCAAGGCGATCCTGGTCGCGCAGGTCGACACCGCCTCCGGCGTGGTCAACGATATCGAGGCGATCGGCAAGGCGATCAAGGCGGCGGATCATCCGGCGCTCTACCTGGTCGACGCCGTGGCCTCGCTCGGCTGCATGCCGTTCGAAATGGACAAATGGGGCATCGACGTTGCGATGTCCGGCTCGCAAAAAGGCCTGATGACCCCGCCGGGCCTGGGCTTCGTCGCCACCAGCGACCGTGCGCAGGCCGTGCACAAGAGCGCGAACATGCGCACGCCCTACTGGGACTGGACCGAGCGCGAGGGCGTCGAACATTATCGCAGATATGCCGGCACCGCGCCGGTGCACCTGTTGTTCGCGCTGCGCCAGGCGATCGACATGCTGTTCGAGGAAGGCCTCGACAACGTGTTCCGCCGGCACGAACTGCTGGGCGAAGCGGTGCGCCGCGCGGTTGCGGTGTGGGCCGAGGGCCAGGCGCTCGGCTTCAACGTCGCCGAAGCGTCCGAGCGATCCAATACGGTGACCACCGTGCTGATGAACAATGGCTATGATCCGGTCGCCCTGCGCGCCTATTGCAAGGACAAATGCGGCGTCGTGCTCGGGGTCGGTATCGGCGATCT
>CAYVVB010000360.1:0-6808 GCA_964454955.1 uncultured Bradyrhizobium sp.
GATCCCACGGCGCCGGCGGGCTTCGACTATGTGATTTCCGAATCCACCTACGGCGACCGAATCCGCGAAAGCAGCACCCCGGAACAGCGCCGGCAACGGCTCGCGGCGGAAGTCCACGAGGCCGCGGCGGCGAGAGGCGCCCTGCTCATCCCCGCCTTCGCAGTCGAACGAACCCAGGAGCTGATCGTCGATCTGATCGACCTGATGGAGCACGGCCAAATCCCGACCGCACCGATCTTCCTCGATTCCCCGCTCGCCATTCACGCCACCGAAGTCTTCAGGAAACACGCCGACAGTCTCGATAGCGCCGTCGACGTCGCGAGCCTGTTCAATTCGCCGCACCTCAAATTCACCGAGACCGTCGACGAAAGCAAAGCGATTGCGAGGCTGACGGGCTTTCACATCATCATCGCCGCGAGCGGCATGTGCGATGCCGGCCGCATTCGCCATCATCTCAAGCGCTGGCTCTGGAACAAGCGCGCAACCGTGCTGCTGGTCGGCTATCAGGCGCACGGCACGCTCGGCCGCTTCCTGCAGGAGGGCGCCAAGGCCGTGCGAATCCAGGGCGACGAAATCAAGGTGGCGGCCCGCATCCGCACCATCGATGATTATTCGGGCCATGCAGATGCCTCCGCCCTCACGCGCTGGATCGCGGCGCGCCGGCCGATCGAAAGGGGCGTGTTTCTCGATCATGGCGAGGAAAAGGCGATTGCGGGCCTGTCGGAGCACATCGCCGCGCGGATCGTCCCGGCCGCGAAGATTTTCCAGCCCGTCATCGACGATGTCTACGAGCTGACGACGCCGGCACCGACCCTGCGGGACGTAGCGCATCGGCGGCGGCTCGCGCCCGAGGCCGTGACGCAACTCGACTGGCACAACGAGATGTCGGAACTCGTACTCGACATCAACGACCGCATCGCGGCCGCAGCCGACGACCGCTCGCGCCGCGTCATCATCCGCCGCCTGCGCCGCGCGCTGCAGGACAAGGATTAAGGGCGTGCCATAAGGCCGCGGCGGTCTCCAGTCTTTCTCCAGCCTTGGCGACGCTAAGATGCGCCGGCCATTCCCGCATTCCAACACATTTGAGGAGCTCCAATCATCTGACGATCTCCATTCATTGCCAAGGGAGGGAGAACCATGAAGATCGTCGTGATCGGCGGCACCGGACTGATCGGCTCGAAGACCGTCGCCATTCTGCGCGAGCGTGGCCACGCGGTCGCCGCCGCCTCTCCCAGGAACGGCATCAACTCCATCACCGGCGAGGGACTGAAAGAGGCCATGGCCGGCGCGCAGGTGGTGGTCGACCTCGCCAATTCGCCCTCCTTTGAAGACAGGGCGGTGCTGGAATTTTTCGAAACCTCCGCGCGCAATCTCGCCGCTGCCGAGGTAGCCAGCGGCATCGAGCATCACATCGCGCTATCGATCGTCGGGATCGACCGGACCGACAATGGCTACTTCCGCGCCAAGCTCGCCCAGGAGAGGCTGATCAAGGCCTCAGGCATCCCCTACACCATCATCCGCGCGACCCAATTCCTGGAATTCCTCGGCGCGATCGCCACCTCGAGTGCCGATGGAAACGTGGTCAGGCTTCCGACTTGCCTGTTCCAGCCGATCGCGGCGGAGGACATCGCTCCGATCGTCGCGGAGGTGGCACTCGCGCCGCCGCGAAACGGCATCTTCGAGATTGCCGGTCCGCAGCAGGCACCGTTCAACGAAATCATCGCCCGCTATCTGAAGGCGATCGGCGACCCGCGCGAGGTGGTGTTCGATCCCGAGGCCGGATACTTCGGCGGCCGCGTCGAGGAGCATTCGCTCGTGCCGCTGGGTGAAGCGCGCCTCGGCCGCATTGACCTGGACGAATGGCTCCGCCGCTCGCAGGCGAGAGCCTGATCGTGGATCAGCATTCTCGCCGACGAGCCGGAGGCGAAGCGCCGGTATGACCTTGATGGCAACGCATGCAGATGCATGGCTGGCTTCTGCCTGAAAACCGCAGAGCCGCTTTACCGATGGCGGAATTCCTGTTCCTACTAGCATCTCAGGCCGAGCTCATAACCGGCCGGTTCTGGGAGAGACGGACATGAAACTGGGCACCGCGATCGCGGAAATCCTCAAGCGCGAAGGCATCGAAATTCTCTGCGGTTATCCGGTCAACCACCTGATCGAGTTCGCCGCCAACGCCGATATCCGGCCCGTGATGGTCCGCCAGGAACGGATCGGGCTCCATATGGCGGACGCGATTTCGCGGGTCACCTCCGGCCAGAAGATCGGCGCCTTCTGCATGCAGCATGGGCCCGGCGCGGAAAACGCCATGGGCGGCGTCGCGCAGTGCTTCGGCGAATCCGTCCCCGTGCTGGTACTGCCGATGGGATATCCGCGCCGGCTCGCCAACATCGAACCGAACTTCAATTCCAGCCGGGTGATGAAGGCGTTTGCCAAATCGTCCGAACCGATCATCCTGGCGGCCGAGCTCGGCAACATCTTTCGCCGCGCCTTCACCAATCTGAAGAACGGCCGCGGCGGCCCCGTCGTCGTCGAAATTCCCTCCGACATGTGGAATGAGGAGGTGGCGGAGCCGTTGAATTACACGCCGGTCCTGCGCACGCGCTACGGCGCCGACCCTACCCACATCAAAGAGGCCGCATCGCTCCTGGTCGAGGCGAAGCGGCCGGTGATCTATGCCGGCCAGGGCGTGCACTACGCAAAGGCCTGGCCGCAGCTGAGGCGGCTTGCCGAACGGCTCGCCATTCCCGTCACCACGAGCCTCGGCGGCAAATCGTCCTTTCCCGAGACCCACCCGCTTTCGCTCGGCTCGGGTGGACTCGCGGTGCCGCGCGCCGTGCCGAAATTCCTCGCCGAGGCGGACGTCATCTTCGGCATCGGCTGCTCGTTCACCGAAACCAATTTCGGCATCGCCATGCCCAAGGGCAAGACCATCATTCATTCGACGCTCGATCCCGCCCATCTCAACAAGGATGTGGAGGCCAAGATCGGACTGGTCGGCGATGCCGGCCTCGTGCTCGATGCGCTCCTGGACGAGATCGGCAAGACGGTGACGGCGGACCGCGATGCAAGCCGCGTCGCGGCGGACATCGCCGCCTCCAACAAGGAGTGGCTCGCGAAATGGATGCCGAAGCTGACGAGCAATGACGCCCCGCTCAACCCCTACCGCGTGCTGTGGGATCTGCAGCACACCGTCGATGTCAAGAACACCATCATTACCCACGACGCGGGAAGCCCGCGCGACCAACTCTCGCCGTTCTGGAAGGCGATCGAGCCCCTCTCCTATCTTGGCTGGGGCAAGACGACCCAGCTCGGCTATGGGCTGGGCCTCGCCATGGGCGCGAAGCTGGCCAGGCCGGACAAGCTCTGCATCAACGTCTGGGGCGATGCCGCGATCGGCTTCACGGGGATGGATTTCGAAACCGCGGTGCGCGAGCGCATTCCGATCATGTCGATCCTGCTGAATAACTTCTCCATGGCGATCGAACTGAAGGTGATGCCGATCTCGACGGAAAAATATCGCTCGACCGACATCTCCGGCGACTATGCCGCAATGGCGCGCGCCTTCGGCGGCTATGGCGAGCGCATCACGAAGCCGGAAGAGATCGTGCCGTCGATCCGCCGCGGCATCGAGAAGACGCAAGCCGGCATTCCCGTGCTTCTGGAGTTCATCACCAGCAAGGAAACCGAGGTCGCGCGGCCGGGGACGTGAGGATCCCACGTCGCAGGTCCGGCTAGAATCGTACGCAAGCTACGCAGTTCAAACAGCTCGGCCGCCCCTACTCCGCCATCTCCGCCGGCGCCCGCGTCGCGGGGCCGGCCAGCGGCCGCTCCTCCATTGCGATCATGCAGAACGCCGCGCCTGCAAGCATGATCGTGGCCGCGGCGAAGACGTAGCGGAAGGCCGTGACCATGTCGGCTTCGGAGATCGAGCCGAGCGGCCCGTGCTGCTCGCCGCCGAGCGAGATGTCGGTACCCAGCGCCATCAGGAGGATCGCGGCGAAGACCGCCACCGTGAAGGAGCACATCATCGCGCGGAAGAAGTTCAGCGCGCCGGTGATGGTGCCGATCTGCGAGCGCTCGACCGCATTCTGCAGCGATACTACGCAGATCGGAAAGACCGTGCCGAGCCCGATGCCGAAGATCGCGAGCAGCAGAAGCAGGGCCCAGAGTGGCATCACTGTCACCGTCATCGCCACCCCCGCGAGCGTCGCGATGATGGCGCCGCCGATCGCGACGCGCTTGTAATGCCTGACCCGCGCCATGGTCCGTCCGGCGATCGCCGCGCCAAGGGTCGAGATCGCCGCCAGCGGAATGAGCCCGAGTCCGGCTTCACTGGCGGTCAGGTGATAGACCACCTCGTAATAGAGCGGCAGGTGCACGGTCAGCCCGATCATCGCGCCGAGCGCGAGACCACCGCAGACCATCCCCCAGGGCACGACGGACCCGCTGATCAGCGACAGCGGCAGGAAGGGTTCCTCCGCCCGGCCCACCTGCCAGACGAAGGCCAGCGCCAGCGCCACACCCGCGCCAATCATCGCCAGGATGGTCGGAGACAGCCAGGACAACCGGTTGCCGCCCCAGGTCAGCACCAGCATGAAAACCACGGCCGAGGCCATCAACAGCACGCCGCCGAGCCAGTCGACCTTACGCAGCCGGTGATAGACGGGGAGCTTGGCCAGCTTGGGCAGGAGCAGTGCCAGCGCCGCGGCCGCCAGCGGTACGTTGATCCAGAAGATCATCGACCAGTGCAGATGTTCGGCGAAGATGCCGCCGAGCACCGGCCCGCCGATGCCGGCCAGCATCCAGACGCCGCTGAAATACGCCTGGTACTGGCCACGTTCCCGGGGGCTGACCACGTCGGCGATCACGGTCTGCACGACCGGCATGATACCGCCGCCGCCAAGCCCCTGCAGGCCGCGGGCCAGGATCAGGACCGTCATGCTCGGCGCCACCGCGCAGAGCACCGAGCCGGCGACGAACAGGCTCAGGGAGACGGTAATCATGACCCGCCGGCCATAGATGTCGCACAGGGTGCCGAACACGGGCGCGACCGCGGTGGAAGCCAGCAGATAGGCGGTGATCACCCAGGACAGGTTCGAGACGTCCCTGAACTGCCGCCCGATGGTGGGCAGCGCTGTAGCGACGATGGTCTGGTCGAGCGCCGCCAGGAACATCGCCAGCAGCAGGCTCATCAGGATGGTGCGCACCTCCGCTTGCGTCAGCGGCGCGCGTGGCGCCAGCGGGGGCGCATCGGACGTCCCGAGTTCCGGCAGTTCGGCCGCGATCTCCTCGGGCAAAGCAGTGGGGGCGGCAGATTGGCGACTCTGCCGGTCAAACTTGTTCATCCTGGAAATTCTTCTCGGAGCCGCGAAAACAACGCAGATTCGCTACTTCACCTACAACTTAAGGCGTAAGGCCACCGCGAGGCAGCAGGTCTCACGCATGGGAGGGTCCCACCTCGAAGCCATTCGCGAATGCGTGATCAGGCGCCGGCAGGCTCAGGCCTTCGGGCGCCTTTTCAGCCGCGCGCGCTTGGGCAGGACCGCCGGCCACTGCACGATATGGTCCTCAAGCTCGGCGTCCGGAACATCGTCCTCGGTGCCGTGCACCCGGCCCCGCACCGAAACGCCTGCTTCATGGACCGTATCGGGATCGCCCGAGATCAAGGGATGCCACCAATAAAGATCCCGCCCCTCCGCGACCAGGCGATAGCCGCAGCTCGGCGGCAGCCAGTTGAGGGTGTTCACGTTCTCGGGTGTCAGGCGCACGCAATCCGGAACCCGTTCCGAGCGGTTTGCGTAGTCCTTGCAAGCGCATAGGCCAGCATCCAAAAGCCTGCAGGAAATATGGGTGAAGTAGATCTTCCCGGTGTCTTCATCTTCCAGCTTTTCCAGGCAGCAGCGCGCGCAGCCATCGCACAGGCTTTCCCACTCCGCCTCGGACATCTCCTCCAAGGTCTTGGTTTTCCAGAAAAATCCCTCTTGGTCCGAAGGCGGCTTGGGTGGAGCGGTCATGAATCGGTTTTTCCGGAAGTTAAAGTGAAACCTGCACGTGGGACCGGAGTTCGTCAGGCCAAACGGCAACGGGCCCACAGAGCTTGAATGACATTGGGTCTAAACTATCGAAATCGCGAGCCGGGCCATTGGTTTATCGTGCCTGCTCGGCTAGATAGAAGCGAGTCCCTCAGGACGCAACACGCGCCTTGGGTTTGCCGTAACAGTGCCGCAAGACGTCTCGTGGGCGCCTGGACGGGCGCGTGATCGCCTTCGAACCGAACAAATAGCCCCGTGCGCCAAATCTTGCCACCAGAGTGGAAGACGAAAATCCGGCATCGGCTGCTGGCCGTTGACGCGTGGGTCGACTCCTCGCTGTTTTCCTCGGCCAGGGGCGCGCGCGAACTCTATGAGCGCTTCTCGACCTACATGGACCGATTCTATGTCGGTGGCTGGAAGCGCTGGGTCTTCATCGAGCCGCTGTCGGAAGCGGCAACGCTGGGGCTCGGCGGGCTGATCGTGCTGCTGGCGCTGGCCATCCCCGCCTTCCGCGAAACCTCGGACGAGGACTGGCTGAAGAAATCCGATCTCGCGGTGACCTTCCTCGACCGCTACGGCAATCCGATCGGCAGCCGCGGCATCAAGCACAACGACTCGATCCCGCTGGAGGACTTCCCCGACAACCTGATCAAGGCGACGCTTGCGACCGAGGACCGCCGCTTCTACGACCATTTCGGCATCGACGTCGCGGGCACCTTTCGCGCCCTCATCACCAACGCGCAGGCCGGCGGCGTGCGCCAGGGCGGCTCCTC
>CAYVVB010000361.1:0-32240 GCA_964454955.1 uncultured Bradyrhizobium sp.
GCCGTCATGGCCGGGCTTGTCCCGGCCATCCACGTTCTTAGACGATCGAGTCGTAAAGGTCATTCCATTCCGGATTACCAGCTAGGATCAGTCTCACCTTCCAAGTGCGCGACCAATGCTTGATATTGTGCTCGCGCTGAATAGCAGCCTGAATGTCATCGTAACGCTCGAAATAGACCAGCCGCTTGACGGGAATACTTCTTTGTAAATCCAGGCACGAGCCCATTTCGATGCTCGTAAACGCGACGAACAAGATCGTTCGTCACGCCGACATACAAGATGCCGTTTGGAGCGCTTGCTAGAATATAGACGTAACCACCCGCCATGCGTGCACTATGAAGCACGTGGATGGCCGGGACAAGCCCGGCCATGACGGCTTGGCTGACGCCGCCCTTAATAATCGACGTAATCCACCCTCACCAGATACAGCCCTTCTGGCGGGGCGACGGGGCCGCAGGCGGCGCGGTCGCGCGCGGCAAGCGCTGCGGCGAGATCATCGGCGCTCCAGCGCCCCTCCCCGACCCAGACCAGCGAGCCGACCATCGAGCGCACCTGACTGTGCAGGAACGAGCGCGCCGAGGTGACGACGTCGATCGCATCAGCCTTGCGGGTGACGTCGAGCTGATCCAGCGTCTTCTCCGGCGATTTCGCCTGGCAGTCGCTGTCGCGAAACGTGGTGAAATCATGCTTGCCGACCAGACGCTGTGCGGCCGCATGCATTGCGCTCGCGTCGAGACGGCGCGGCACGCGCCAGACTCGGCCGGCATCGAGCGCGAGGTTGGCCCGGGTGTTCTTGATGCGGTACAGGTAATGCCGCTTCCTGGCGGAGAAGCGCGCCTCGAATGTGTTGGGAACGATCTCGGCATCGAGCACCGCGATCGGATTGGGCCGCAGATGCGCATTCAAACCGTCGCGTAGACGACCGGGCGCAAAGGGCTTGGCAATATCGCAGTGCGCGACCTGACCGAGTGCATGCACGCCGGCATCCGTCCGCCCCGCACCATGAACGCGAACCTGGTCGCCGCACATCGCCTTCACCGCCGCTTCCAGCGCGCCCTGCACCGACAAGGCATTCTCCTGGATCTGCCAGCCGCAGAACGGGGTGCCGTCATATTCGATGGTGAGCTTGTAGCGGGGCATCAGCCGAACCGCGCGCCAGCCTTCAGCGCCGCGCCACGCAAAAATTCCGTCGGCTTCATCGGAGCCTTGCCGGCACGCTGCAGTTCGATGATCCGGATCGCCCCGTCGGCGCAGGCCACCGTGAGCTGATCGTCGAGCACCTGTCCCGGGTCACCCGAACCGTCAGCGAGCTCGCAGCGCAGGATCTTGACCCGCGCAGGCGCGCCTTCCAGCAGCACTTCGCTCCAGGCGCCGGGAAACGGCGACAGCCCGTGAATGTGCCGCAGCACCGCCCGCGAAGGCCTGTTCCAATCGATCCGCGCTTCCGCCTTGTCGATCTTGGCGGCGTAGGTCACGCCGTCGCCGGCCTGCTTAGTGAGTTGCAACTGGCCGCGCTCAAGCGCGGCAAGCGCGCGTACCATGAGATCGGCACCCAGCCGCGACAGCCGGTCATGCAGGTCGGCGGCGGTCATCTGGTCAGTGATCGCGACCCGCTCCGCCATGGCGATATCGCCGGTATCGAGCCCCGCATCCATCTTCATGACCATGACGCCGGTCTCGGTGTCGCCCTCCATGATAGCGCGGTTGATCGGCGCGGCACCGCGCCAGCGCGGCAGCAGCGACGCATGCAGGTTGAAACAGCCCTGCGCCGGCGCATCAAGAATGGCCTGAGGCAGGATCAAGCCGTAAGCGACAACCACCGCCGCGTCGGCTTTATGCGCGCGAAACTCTTCCTGCGCTTCGGGGGTCTTCAGGGTCTGAGGCGTGAGCACGGGAATGCCGAGCCGCCGCGCCTCCTGCTCGACCGGCGTCGGCTGCAGCTTCATGCCGCGCCCGCCGGGCTTCGGCGCGCGGGTGTAGACGGCCGCGATCTCGTGGCCGAAGCCGGCGAGTTCCAACAGCGTCGGCACCGAAAAATCCGGCGTGCCCATGAAGATCAGGCGAAGGGGCAGGGGGCGGTTTTGCTCCGCCGCTTCAGTTGAACTCGTCTTGCCCGCGCTGGTCGCGGGCACGACGGCACTTGGTGAGGCCTACTCTTCCGCGCGCTTGGCGGCCTTTTCAAATTTCTTCTGCACGCGGTCGCGCTTCAATTTCGACAGGTAATCGATGAACAGCACGCCGTTGAGATGGTCGATTTCGTGCTGGATGCAGGTGGCAAACAGCCCCTCGGCGTCTTCCTCATGCAACTTGCCGTCGAGGTCGGTGAAACGCAGGCGCACCCGCGCAGGCCGCTCCACCTCCTCGTAATAGTCGGGAATCGACAAACAGCCCTCTTCGTAGACCGACTTTTCCGCAGACGAGGACAGGATTTCCGGATTGATAAAGACGCGTGGCTCGCGCTTGGTCTCGCCGTTTTCGTCCTTCTTGGCGAGATCCATGGTGATCAGCCGCAACGGTTCCGCGATCTGGATCGCTGCCAGCCCGATGCCGGGCGCATCGTACATGGTCTCGAACATGTCATCGGCAAGTTTGCGGATGTCCGGCGTGACCTTTTCGACAGGTTTAGACACGAGCCGGAGCCGCTTGTCCGGCAAAATAATGATTTCTCTGAGGGCCATGGGCGCGATTTAGGCGTTCGGCTTCTGCCGGTCAATGTGCGTCGGAACCAGGCAGGCGCCAGTCACCCGCGAAATTTGCCGCACGGAGCCCCATGAGAATTTACCGCCTGTTCATCATAATTGTTCTCTCTTCGTTCGCTCTTGAGTGCGAATCGGCTAGAGAGGGTGGCATGAATCAGGTTCTCTTCATGGTCGGCGATTGGCCGGTCCACGCCGGCAACGCACTGATCGGTTTCGGCGTGCTCGCCCTGATTCTCTTGTTGGCGATCGCCATCGTGGTGGCGCGATCAGGCAAGCGCGGTGCCGAGTTCGCCGCGACCCAGGCCATGCGCGCCGACGAGTTCGAACAACGCCTCAATGAAATGCTCCGCGCCCAGAGCGAGGCCAACGGCCGCGTGGATGCGATGACGCAGGCACTGGCCGGCCGCCAGGCCGAGATGGCCCGCGCCGTCAACGAACGGCTGGACTCGGTCACCCATCGCGTCGGCCAGTCGATGGAACAGACCACGCGCAACACGATGGACTCGCTGCGTGTGCTGCACGAGCGGCTCGGCATCATCGACGATGCGCAGAGGAACCTCAGCAATCTCACCACGCAGGTGACCACCCTGCGGGACGTGCTTGCCAACAAGCAATCGCGTGGCGCCTTCGGGCAGGCGCGGATGGAAGCGATCGTGCAGGACGGCCTGCCGAAGGGCTCTTTCGAGTTTCAATACACGCTGGCAAACGGCAAACGCCCGGATTGCGTGGTGTTCCTGCCCGACCAGCGACCGCTCTGTATAGACGCCAAATTTCCGCTGGAGGCGATGACGGCACTGCACGATGCGCGCACCGACGAAGAACGCAAGCTCGCCTCGCAGAGGCTGCGCGCCGATGTGTTGAAGCATGTGAGCGATATTGCCGAAAAGTACCTCATTGCCGGCGAGACGCAGGACAGCGCGCTGATGTTCGTGCCGTCGGAATCGGTCTATGCTGAAATCCACGACGGCTTTGACGATGTCATTCAGAAGGCCTATCGCGCCCGCGTGGTGCTGGTGTCGCCCTCGCTGTTGATGCTGGCGATCCAGGTCATGCAGCAGATCATGAAGGATGCGCGCATCCGCGACGCGGCCGACCAGATTCGCACCGAGGTGATCAACCTCGGCGACGATCTCACCCGGTTGCGCGAGCGCGTGCTCAAGCTGCAGAAGCATTTTGGCGACGTCAACGAGGACATCAGGCAGATCCTGATCTCCGCCGACAAGATCGAAAAGCGAGCGGGACGAATCGAGGAACTCGATTTCAGCAAGCCGGATGCGCCGGCGGAACCGGCGCATCCGGTGAAGCCGCCGGAGCTGTTCCCGTTGCCGCGGAAGCTGCAAGCGAGGGAATAGAACGCGGCCTTCGTCACCCGGCTTGACCGGGCGCGCAGAATGGGTTGAGCCAACGGTACGGCCTTTTTGGTCCGATGATAAAATTCCGCAAGACCCATCGAGTAGCCAGAATGATGGGTTTCGCTGCTCCTCAACCTAGCTTGCGACCTGCTGCTCATGACCGCTCCTGAAATCGCGTCCGACACCGGTTCCCCTCTCGAGGCTCCCAAGCTCTCCTGGCGCGAGAGTCTTGCGGTTTATCTGCAACCGCGCGTGCTGATCGTGCTGTTTCTCGGCTTTGCCTCGGGCCTGCCGCTGGCCCTGTCGGGCTCGACGCTCCTGGTGTGGATGCGCGAAGCCGGCGTCGATCTCGGCACCATCGGGCTGTTCGCGTTGGTCGGCACGCCCTACACCCTGAAATTTCTGTGGGCGCCGCTCGTCGATGCGCTGCATGTCCCCTTCTTTACGCAAACGTTCGGGCGTCGCCGCGGCTGGCTGCTGTTCTCGCAGCTGCTCCTGATCGCGACGATCCTGCTGCTCGCGATGGCGGATCCGGCGCGTTCGCCCGCCTTTGTCGCACTCGCGGCATTGCTCGTCGCAACGGCTTCTTCGACCCAGGACATCGTGGTCGATGCCTTCCGCGTCGAAAGCCTGCCTGAAAGCGAGCAGGCCGCCGGCATGGCGGCTTACGTCGCGGCGTACCGGATCGGCATGCTGGCTTCGACCGCAGGCGCTCTGTTCATCGTCAGCGGCTTTGAAGGCCAGGGACTTGCGAAACCCGCTGCCTGGACGTGGGGCTATATAGTGATGGCGGCGTTGGTCTTGATCGGCACCGTCACGGCGCTTCTCGCAACCGAGCCGGAGCAATCGGCGCGCGCGGAGGCCGCAACATGTGCGGAGACCGCCTTCGTCCGCGTGCTGCACGCCGCCCTTGGCGCCTTTACCGAATTCCTCGCCCGCAAGGACGCGATGGCCGCGCTCGCCTTCGTGGTGCTGTTCAAATTCACGGACGCCTTTTCCGGCACCATGACCGCGCCGTTCGTGATCGACCTCGGCTTCTCCCGCAACGACTATGCCGCGATCGTGAAAGGCGTAGGCCTCGCGGCGACCCTGATCGGCGGATTCGCCGGCGGGTTCGTGGCGCGGCGCTATTCGCTCGCCGCGAGCTTATGGATCGGCGGGATTCTGCAGGCGATTGCCAATCTCGCGTTTTCCTGGCTCGCCCTCGTCGGCATCAATCAGTGGGCGCTGGCGCTGGCGATCACTGCGGAAAACTTCACCAGCGCCGTCGGCACGGTGATCTTCGTCGCCTACCTGTCGGCGCTATGCCAGAATCCGCTGCATACCGCTACCCAGTATGCCCTGCTCACCGCGCTTTCGGCAGTCGGGCGCACCTACCTGTCGTCAGGCGCGGGTTTTGTGGCGAAGGCAACCGGATGGCCGCTGTTCTTCGCCATTTGCGTCGCGGTCGCGGTGCCGAGTCTTGTGCTGCTGGTATGGCTGCAGCGACGCGGCCATTTCGAGAAGTTGGGGCCGGTGAAGGTTTGACCAAATTTGTGATGTGAGGTCAGTGCCTCACCAGGCGCCACTTGGTGATCACCGCCTCGCTCATCTGTCCAGCATTCTCGGCGCAGGCAACCTCGTCCACCTTCACCGAGATCTCCTTGCCGACGAGAGCCTTCAATTGCCCCGCCTGCGCATCGCTGGTCGTCACCAGTTGGAACGTCTCCGGGCCTGTCTCAAGATCGCAAAGCCCGTTCGGCGGCGGCAGCCGGCGCGGCTCGGTCGTGATCTGGTAGGTCGCGACCCGATTGCCACTCTTGACGTCACGCACGCGCAAGGCGTTCAGTTCGCCCGACAGCACGTCCCCGGCATTGATCGGCTTGCCGGCTTTCAGCGGCGCCTCCGCCTGCTGTGCGCGACCGGCAGAGGCAGGAAAGCTCGCGAGCAGCATCGACGCACAAGCCAAGCCTATGCCGAATTGTCGTTTCATCATCTGGTCATCTTCCGTGTGTTCCGGCCAGTCGTCCCGATTCCGATATCCGCATGCCGCCTGAGGAGGCAGGTTGGCGGACATCCGAATCAAAGGACCACCAGCAAATTCAAGCTGCTAGTGGAGCTCGTGGATTTGACATTCACATCAGGGAGTCGCGGCAATAGAGGAGCGGAAGTCCAATCCGCTCCACTAGAACGGCGTGCGCTGGCGCATCGCTGCAGATAACGTACCTTCGTCGAGATAATCAAGTTCACCGCCGACCGGCACGCCATGGGCAAGCCGCGTCACCTTCACATTGGCGTTCTCCAGCAGATCGGTGATGTAGTGCGCGGTGGTTTGTCCATCGACAGTGGCATTGAGTGCGAGAACGATCTCGCTCACTTGTGCTTGATGAGCACGGGCGACCAGCGCATCGATGGTGAGGTCCTGCGGTCCGACGCCATCGAGCGGCGAGAGCGTGCCGCCCAGCACATGATAGCGTCCATTGGTCGCGTTCGCCCGCTCCAGCGCCCAAAGATCGGCAACATCGGCGACCACCACGATGATCGCGCCATCCCGGCGCGGATCGGTACAGACGGTGCAGGGGCTCTGGGTATCGATATTGCCGCAGGTCTTGCAGACCTGGATCTTCTCGATCGCGACCTGCAGAGCGCCGGCCAGCGGCGTCATCAACGCCTCGCGCTTCTTGATCAAATGGAGTGCGGCCCGGCGCGCCGAGCGCGGACCGAGCCCGGGTAGCCTCGACAGGAGCTGGATCAGGCGTTCGATTTCTGGACCGGCGACGGCTGCTGGCATTGTCTTTAAGAGCCAAGCCCGAGCAGCCCGGGCGGCAGGCCCAAGCCGCCGGTCAGGGCCTGCATCTTTTCCTGCATGGCGGCCTCTGCCTTGCGGCGCGCATCGGCATGCGCCGTCACCAGCAAGTCTTCCAGGATTTCACGCTCATCCGGCTTCATCAGCGAAGGGTCGATCCTGACCCCTTTCACTTCCATTTTCGCGTTCATGCGCACGACAACCAGCCCGCCGCCGGAGAGGCCCTCGACCTCGACCTGCCCAAGCTCCTCCTGCATCTGCTGCATCTTGGACTGAAGCTGCGCCGCCTGTTTCATCATGCCGAGAAAATCGGGCATCTGTGCTTCCTCTCGAATTTGAATTTCCTGGTGTGGTGGATTTGACATCGGCTTCAGTATTGCCGCTTGTCCTTCAAGCGAATGTCAAATCCACCAGAGCCGCTAAAGATCGTCGGCCTCGGGCGCCTCGTCGCTGCTGAACTCGTCATCGCCGACGCCGGCGCCAACATCCGATACCGGCGGCTCGGCGGCAAGTCTGCGTACCTCGACAATGCGCGCGCCGGGGAATCGTGCCATCACTTCCTGCACCCGCGCGTCAGCCTCGGCAGCCCGCTCCCGTTCATTTTTCCTGACCAGGTTCTGCTCGCGCAAGGTCGGCTGGCCTGCCTCGTTGGAGACGACGACGGTCCAGCGCCGGCCTGTCCATTGCTCGAGTTTTCGGGAGAGCTCGGTGACCATGGCGCGCGAAGCCTGTGGCTCCAGCGCGACCTCCAGCCGGCCATCCTCAATGCGGACGAGGCGGACATCGGCTTCGAGAGCTGTCTTGGTCAGCAGATCTCGCTTCTCGCCGGCAAGCGCCACGAGCTGCGGAAAGCTCGTGATTCTCAATGCGGGCGCCGATTGCGGCTCCGCCGCTGTCATCTGTGGCTGCGGCCGGACCACTGCCTCGGGGCGCGATCCCGCAGACCCGCGGGCGGTCGAGGCCGACATCGAAGACGTCGTCGGAGCCGGCGCGCTGCGCTGGGCCGCACCCGGCGCAATCACGCCCGATGCGCCGCCGTTCTGCTCGATCATCCTGATCGCTTCGTCCGGCGTCGGCAGGTCGGCGACATAGGCGATCCGCACCAGCACCATTTCGGCAGCCGCCGCGGGCCGCGTTGCGCCCTGCGCCTCGGCGATCCCCTTGAGCAGCATCTGCCACATCCGCGACAGCACGCGCATCGAGAGCTTGGTCGCGAAGTCGCGGGCGCGCAGCCGTTCGGTCTCGCTATAGGCAACATTGTCGGCGGTCGCCGGCACGACCTTGACGCGGGTAACGAAGTTGACGAATTCCGCCAAATCCGACAGCACCACGATCGGGTCGGCGCCGGTGTCGTACTGATCGCGGAATTCGCGGAATGCACCGGCAATGTCCCCCCGCACCAGCGAATCGAACAGGTCGATCACCCGCGTGCGGTCGGCCAGCCCCAACATCTGCCGCACCGCCTCGGCCCGCACTGGGCCTGCCGCATGTGCGATCGCCTGATCGAGCAGCGACAGCGAATCGCGCACGGAGCCTTCGGCGGCGCGCGCGATGATGCCTAGCGCCTCCGGCTCGATCTCGACGTCCTCCCTGGCTGCAATATTGGCGAGATGCTTCATCAGCACATCCGCCTCGACCCGGCGCAGATCGAAGCGCTGGCATCGCGAAAGCACCGTAACCGGCACTTTGCGGATTTCGGTGGTGGCAAAAACGAATTTGGCGTGCTCAGGCGGCTCTTCCAGCGTTTTCAGGAACGCGTTGAAGGCCGCGGTCGAGAGCATATGGACTTCGTCGATGATGTAGACCTTGTAACGCGCGCTGGCCGGCGCGTAGCGGACGCTGTCATTGATCTGCCGCACGTCGTCGACGCCGGTGTGCGAGGCGGCGTCCATCTCCAGCACGTCCATGTGCCGGCTTTCCATGATGGCCTGACAATGCACGCCCAGCACCGGCATATCGACGGTCGGCCCCTTTATCGAGCCATCCGGCAGCTCGTAGTTCAGCGCACGCGCAAGAATCCGCGCCGTGGTGGTCTTGCCCACGCCGCGCACGCCGGTCAGGATCCAGGCCTGCGGGATGCGGCCTGTTTCGAACGCGTTCGAGACCGTGCGCACCACGGCGTCCTGTCCGATCAGGTCGGCAAAACTCGAGGGGCGGTATTTGCGCGCCAGCACGCGATAGGGCTTGCCCGCGCCCTGGGAGGCGGAAAGCTCAGGGTTGCCGGGAGCGGCGGGCTGTGAAGGAGGGGCGCCGGCGTCGGTCATCGATCGATCCGCAAATGAGACGTCTTTCGGCCGGCTCGCCAAAAGGAGCGAGCGCAGGCGCGAAGTTCGTTCCCTTTTGCGCGGTTCGCCCAAAAAACAGGTAGGAGACTGACGAGCGACCCGATCCGGACCTCGTTAGGGCTGCTTCCTTCCGGACCTGACCCGGTTGGCGAGTGGCTCGTCCACCGCCAATCTCCCGACGCCTATTTGGGGCCAAAAGGGGCAGAAAGCAAGCGGCGCGTCGGGGTTTGTTTCTGTGTGCCCGACCTCGTTCCGCCGCCCTGCAAAAAAGCGTGGATGCCCAGCACAAAGCCGGGCATGACGGGTGTTGTTTGCAGCCTCAGGGTCTGCGACGCTAAAGGAACAATTCGAGAGGCCGCATGCCCGAATCCGCTTGGTCGCTGCATCAAGAGCTCACGAAGGACACCATCGACATCGGCGATCTGCCGCTCTGCCGCGTGCTCGTCATCAAGGATGCGCACTATCCCTGGCTGTTGCTGGTGCCGCGGCGTGAGGGCGCGACCGAGATCATCGATCTCTCGGAGATCGAGCAGGCACAGCTGATGACCGAAATCTCGCGCGTGGCGCGTGCGCTGAAGGACGTCACCAAGTGCGATAAGCTCAACATCGCCGCGCTCGGCAACGTCGTGCCGCAACTGCATGTCCATGTCATCGCACGCCGCAAGAACGACGTCGCCTGGCCGCGCCCGGTCTGGGGCGCAGCGCCGCCGCTCGCCCACGACGCCGAGGAAGTGCAACTTTTCATCAGCGCGCTGCGCCGCAAGATCTGGTTGGGTTGAATAGACATGTCAGCATTCGATTCCTTTCCGCTCGGAAAGCCTGCATTCGTTGGCAACATTCTCGATCGGGCGGCATATCTGCGTACCAACGAGCAGAAGCTGTTCGCACTGGAAAGCGATCCAGCAGCGCGGGCCTATGTCATCTCTCGCGACTCGCTGGTGGTAAAGCAGGAGGGCGAGGCGTCGCGCGCGCTGCTCACCATCGACGAGGCGCTCAAATTCGGCGCCAATCCGGGAACGGTCTTTTTGGGTTTGCGTGACGGCGCTGCCGTGTTCGGCATGGGCATCTCGCCGGCTGCGGCCGAAAGGCTGATCGGCCGCGACGATGTCGCAGTCACCGAGCTGCGCAGCATGGCGATGCAGGGAACGGTGCCGCCGGCGCAGCTTTCGGCGGTCGCAGCCGCAAAATCGCTGGTGACCTGGCATCAGCGCCATGGTTTTTGCGCCAATTGCGGCACACGGACCGCGATGCGGGAAGGCGGCTGGAAACGCGAATGCCCAAGCTGCAAGGCCGAGCATTTCCCGCGCACCGACCCGGTCGTGATCATGCTGGTAACGAAAGGCGACAAATGCCTGATGGGACGACAGTCGCGCTTCATGCCCGGCATGTACTCCTGTCTTGCCGGCTTCGTCGAAGCGGCCGAGACGATCGAGGACGCGGTTCGGCGCGAGGTTTTCGAGGAGGCCGGCATCCGCTGCGGCGAGGTGGCCTATTACATGACCCAGCCCTGGCCCTATCCGTCATCGCTCATGATCGGATGCACCACTCGCGCGCTCAATGAGGACATTGTGGTGGACCGGGTGGAGCTGGAGGACGCGCGCTGGTTCGACCGCGATGAAATCCGCCTGATGATCACGCGAAAGCACCCGGACGGGCTCGCCGGCCCGCATCCCTTTGCCATCGCCCATCATTTGCTCGGGCGCTGGGTACATGAGGGAGAGCACGTCGCCGTATAGCGCGAGAATCGCGCCACGGATTCTGCGGGTCCGGTTCCCCCCAGCCGCCGCAGCGCTGAAATGCACCCGTTTCGAAGAGACCATTGCTGCGCCGCAACGCATTGAAGTTGAACGGCTTTTGAGCCCGGAGGGACAACGCCTCTGGCGCCGACGTCGAGCTGTTTGACTTGATGTAGAAGATTTTTCTATATATGTGGGATATCAGTCCAATGTATGGAACTTTTTTCTCATGAGTGAGCTCGCTGTTCAGCCGCCCCAGGAACATGGCCGCCGCCTCGACGCCATCGATCGCAAGATTCTGATGGTGCTGCAGGAGGATGCCTCTCTTTCGGTTGCCGAGATCGGCGACCGGGTCGGGCTGTCCTCCACGCCGTGCTGGAAGCGTATCCAGCGCCTGGAAGCCGACGGCGTGATCCTGCGTCGGGTCGCCCTGGTCGACCAGAACAAGATCGGGCTCGGTATCACGGTCTTTGTCTCCGTCGAGAGCTCCGATCATTCGGAGGCCTGGCTGAAGAAGTTCGCCGAGGCCGTCAGCGGCATGCCGGAGGTGATGGAGTTCTACCGGATGGCGGGCGACGTCGATTACATGCTGCGCGTCGTGGTCGCGGACATGCACAGCTACGACATCTTCTACAAGAAGCTGATCGCGACTGTGCCGCTCAAGAACGTCACCTCGCGCTTCGCGATGGAGAAGATCAAATCGGTGACCGCCCTGCCGGTGCCGGCGGTCGTCTGATTTCTCTACGCAGACCGTCAGATCTTCTGATTGTACTCGCCGACCTCGGGATGGGTGCGCAGCACCTTGTCGATGACTTCGAACATGTCGCGCATGCGCTGCTCGGAGACCGGGCTTTCGACCACGACCACCAGCTCCGGCTTGTTCGATGACGCGCGCACGAGGCCCCAGCTGCCGTCCTCCACCGTGACGCGGACGCCATTGACGGTGACGAGATCACGGATCTTTTGACCGGCGACCGTTTCGCCCTTCTTCTGCAAATCCTCGAAATGCCTCACTACGGCGTCGACGATGCCGTATTTGGCCTCGTCCGCGCAATGCGGCGACATGGTCGGCGACGACCAGGTCTTTGGCAGAGCGTTCTTCAGATCGGCCATCGACTTGCCGGGCGCGCGGTCGAGCATCTCGCAGATCGCAATCGCCGAAACCAGTCCGTCATCGAAGCCGCGGCCGAACGGCTTGTTGAAGAAGAAGTGACCGGATTTTTCAAAACCCGCGAGCGCACCGAGCTCGTTGGTGCGGCGCTTCATGTAGGAATGGCCGGTCTTCCAGTAAGTCGTCTTGGCGCCCTGTTTCTGCAGCACCGGATCGGTGACGAAGAGGCCTGTCGATTTCACGTCGACCACGAATTGCGCATGCTTGTGGAGCGCGGACATGTCGCGCGCCAGCATGACGCCGACCTTGTCGGCGAAAATCTCTTCACCCGTATTGTCGACGACGCCGCAGCGATCGCCGTCGCCGTCGAAGCCGAGGCCCACGTCGGCCTTGTGCGCCAGCACCGCATCGCGGATCGCGTGCAGCATCTGCAGGTCTTCGGGGTTCGGATTGTATTTCGGGAACGTGTAGTCGAGCTCGGTGTCGAGCGGCACCACCTCGCAGCCGATCGCCTCCATGACCTGCGGCGCGAACGCCCCTGCGGTGCCGTTGCCGCAGGCCACCACGACCTTGAGCTTGCGCTTCAGCCTGGTGCGGCTGGTGAGATCGGCGATGTAGCGCGCCGGAAAGTTCTCGTGGAATTGATAGGATCCGCCGGCCTCGTTCTTGAAGGCGGCGCCGAGCACGATCTCCTTCAGCCGGCCCATCTCGTCAGGGCCGAAGGTCAGTGGTCGGTTGGCCCCCATCTTCACTCCGGTCCAGCCATTGTCGTTATGCGATGCCGTCACCATGGCGACGCAAGGCACGTCGAGTTCGAATTGCGCAAAATACGCCATCGGCGTCACCGCCAGCCCGATGTCGTGCACCTTGCAGCCCGCGGCCATCAGACCGGAAATCAGCGCGTATTTGATCGACGCCGAATAACCGCGGAAATCGTGCCCGGTGACGATCTCCTTCCTGGCGCCCAGATCCGCAATCAGCGTGCCCAGCCCCATCCCCAGTGCCTGCACGCCCATCAGGTTGATTTCCTTGTTGAACAGCCAGCGCGCGTCATATTCCCGGAAGCCGGTCGGCTTCACCATCGGCTCGGATTCAAACGCGTAAGTATTGGGAACCAGCAAGGGTTTCGGTTTCGGAAACATGAGGGTCAGCCTCGTCATGAATACAAGCTTCAATCTAGCCCAGCCATAGCGAATGGATAGGTGCGGCGGAAGGCGGTTTTGTGGGCGGGTTGACGCATGGCCGTCATCGTCCACGAGACGGAACGATCCACTATATGAGATATTTGGAGCGTACGGGCGAGATTGCTACTGCTGCAACACCATCCGGCCGTCGGCATATTCAAACCGCTTCAGCCTGGACAGGAACGACAAGCCCAGCAGGTTTTCCGACAGGGCCTCGTCCGGCAGCACCATCGCGTCGACATCGCGCAGCACGAGCCCGCCGACGTCGATCATGGCGAGCCGCGTACGCGCACCCTTGATGGTGCCGTTCGCGGTGGTAACGTTCGCCGTGTAGGCGCCGCGCGGCGGAAACAGGCCGAAGCGCGCCGCCGAGCTTTCGTTGAGCGCGACCACGGACGCGCCGGTATCGATCATGAAGTCGACCCGCTGGCCGTTGATCCGCGCCTCTGTCAGGAAATGACCGCGACCATCGCGCGCAATGCTGAGACTGCGCGAGCCAGTTGGCGCCGGCGGTTCGTCCGCAACGGCGATCCTGGCGGCGGGGCTGGCTGAGGCAGCCTGAGGCGCCATTTTTTCTGCGAGCTGCGCCATGACCGTACCGAGCCCGACCATGACCGTCGCAAAGATCATCAGGGTACGCATGACGCTTCTACTCGCTGAGAGTCCGGCACGATTCCAGCACGGCTGCCGGAAGACGGCGAGGTCCGAGCCCGGCCATTTTCATCAAAAGAATGAGCGAAGGGTTAACGAAGCTTCATCAGGCGGAGCATGCATTGGCATCGAGACGCCGCCCGACGTTCCCCTTCTACGTCCCCCTGGGCTTCGCCCGGCGCGTCGGCGCAGCACTGGCCGGGTCCTCCGGCCAGGAGTGGCGGGGATAACGCCCGCGCAGATCGGAACGGACCGCGGCATAGCTGCCGCGCCAAAAACCCGGAAGGTCACGTGTTACCTGCACCGGGCGATGTGCAGGCGACAGTAATTCGACGACCAGCGGCACCGCGCCATTGGCAATCGAAGGATGCGTGTTGAGACCGAACAATTCCTGCAGGCGCACGGCAATGGTGGGCCCCTGCTCCGCCTCGTAGTCGATTTGAACCAGACTTCCGGTCGGCGCCTCGAAATGCGTCGGCGCCTCGCGATCGAGGCGTGCGCGCAAATCCCAGGCCAACAGCGCCATCATTGCCTCCGAGAGGTCACCGGCGGAAATATCCTTCAGGCCAGTCTTTCCATAAAGCGCCGGCACCAGCCATTCCTCGCGCCGCGCGGCAAGCGCATCATCCGACAGGTCAGGCCAGAGACCGCCTTCGGCCTTGCGCAAGAACATCACGCGGTCGCGCCACTGCCTGGCCTGTTTGGACCATGGCAATTTGTCGAGTCCGGCCGCGATCAGGCCATCGGCGAGAACACGGGCGGTGTCCGCCGAAGTTTCCAGCGCCAGTGGCGCTTCCGCCAGCGTGACCGCATGCAGGCTGCGCCGACGCCGCGCCCGCAGCGCCATCGCGCCCCGATCAAATGAAATCTCGTCCGCTGTCTCGATTTCGTCGGCGAAATAGAGTTCGATCTCTGCTTGCGTGATCGGCGCAGCGAGAAGGATACGCCCGCTTGCCGCTGTACCTGCGAGTTCCCCGACCGCGATATAGGGCGCGCGCGCGAGCGCAGAGGTCTGCTCCACGGCAGCGCCGCGGCCATTGGCGAGCACAAAACCGCCATTGCCCCGATTGCGGGCGACGCGGTCGGGATAGGCGAACGCGAGCATCACCCCGGTCGAAAGCGCCGCCCCGCCTTGCGCGGCTGCAACGGGTGAAGGCGCCCGCCCTTGCGGTCCAAATGAGGGCGTCGCCTGCGCGGCCCAGCGGCGGGCGAGGTCACGCGCGCTCGACGCCCGTTGCGAGCGGTCGCGGCGAAACTGATCGAGCCGCACATCGAGATCGACGCTATCGCCGCCGAGCCCGCGTTCAGTGAGAATGGCGGCGATATCCGCCGCCTGCCCGGCCGATCCAAAGCCCGCGGAATCCACGATCATGCGCGAAAGGCGCGGTGGCAGCGCCAGCGCGCGCAGGCTTTTGCCCTCCGCGGTGATGCGGCCGTCGCCATCGAGCGCACCGAGTTCGCGCAACAGGCTCTTTGCTTCCTTCAAGGCAGGCGCGGGCGGCGGATCAAGAAACGGCAGCGTGGTCGGATCAGTCACGCCCCATTGCGCGGCATCGAGCACCAGCGAGGAGAGATCGGCACTGAAGATTTCCGGCTGGGTGAAAGGCGCGAGCGACGTTGTCTGCGGCTCATCCCACAGGCGATAGCAGATGCCGGGTTCGGTGCGGCCGGCACGGCCGCGGCGCTGATCGACCGCGGCGCGAGAGGCGCGCACCGTCTCGAGCCGCGTCAACCCGATATCCGGCTCGTAGCGCGGCACACGCGCAAGGCCTGAATCAACGACGATGCGGACGCCTTCGATGGTGAGCGAGGTCTCGGCGATCGATGTCGCCAGCACCACCTTGCGGCAGCCTTTTGCAGCCGGCGCGATCGCGCGGTCCTGCACGCTCGCGTCCAGCGCACCGAACAGCGGCACGGTTTCGATCGAGGCATCCTGGATACGCTCCTTCAGCAATCCTTCGGTGCGGCGAATTTCGGCCGCGCCCGGCAGAAAGGCCAGCACCGAGCCGGTATCGGCACGCAGCGCGGCGAGAATTGCGTCGGTCATCTGCCGTTCCAGCGGTACATCCAGCTTCCTGCCGAGATAGCGCGTCTCAACCGGAAAGGCCCGGCCCTCGCTCGCAACGACCGGCGCATCGCCCAGCAGTCTTGCGACGCGCGCGCCGTCGAGCGTTGCCGACATCACGAGAATCCGCAAATCCTCGCGCAGGCCCGTTTGTGCATCGCGCGCCAGCGCAAGACCGAGATCGGCGTCGAGCGAACGTTCGTGGAACTCGTCGAACAGGACGGCAGCAACGCCCGAGAGCTCCGGATCATCGAGAATTTGCCGCGAGAAAATCCCCTCGGTGACGACCTCGATCCGCGTCGCGCGCGAGACCTTCGAGCCGAAACGGACGCGGTAGCCGACCGTTTCGCCGGCGCGCTCGCCCAGCGTTTTCGCCATGCGCTCGGCGCTGGCCCGTGCCGCGATCCGCCGCGGCTCCAGCACGATGATCTTCCTGCCTTCGGCCCAGGGCGCATCGAGAAGGGCGAGCGGCACGCGGGTGGTCTTGCCGGCGCCGGGCGGCG
Organism: uncultured Bradyrhizobium sp.; assembly: GCA_964454955.1. GTDB lineage: Bacteria > Pseudomonadota > Alphaproteobacteria > Rhizobiales > Xanthobacteraceae > Bradyrhizobium. The sequence goes on from CAYVVB010000361.1 coordinate 16,372, forward strand.
CCACCAGCACCGCGGCGTTGCATCTGGCAAGCGTGTCCGAGAGCTCGTCCAGAACCGCGTCGATCGGGAGTGGGGTATCGAAGCTGCGCGGCAAGAGCTTGAATCCGTCATCACCCGCGAATGCGGGTGATCCAGTAAACCCAGATATTTCTGATCACGAAGATCGGGAATACTGGATATCCCGCATGCGCGGGGCCTGACAACTCAGGCAATCACGACCCCTTCACCGAAGGGCGGCCGACGCTTTCATAGACAAAGCCATGAGCCGCCATTTCGTCGGGCCGGTAGATATTCCGCAAATCAACCACAACCGGCTGCGCCATCTCGCGCTTCAGCCGTTCCAGGTCCATTGCGCGATATTGCACCCACTCGGTGACCAGCACCATCGCATCGGCGCCTTTGGCACAGACATAGGGGTCGTCGCAATATTCGATGTCCGGCAGTTCCTTGCGTGCCTGGTCGATGCCGGCCGGATCGTGTGCGCGCACCTTGGCGCCCATGTCGAGCAGGCCTGTCACCAGCGGGATCGAGGGCGCCTCGCGCATGTCGTCGGTATCGGGTTTGAAGGTCAGGCCCAGCACGGCGACCGTCTTGCCGCGCAGGCCGCCGCCGGCGGCACTGGCCACCTTCCGCGCCATCGCACGCTTGCGGTTGTCGTTGACGCCGAGCACCGCTTCGACGATGCGGAGCTGCACGTCGTGATCCTGCGCGATCTTGATCAGCGCGCGGGTATCCTTTGGAAAGCAGGAGCCGCCATAGCCGGGACCGGCGTGCAGGAATTTGGTGCCGATACGATTATCGAGGCCGATGCCGCGCGCGACCTCCTGCACGTCGGCGCCGACCCTTTCGGAGAGATCGGCGATCTCGTTGATGAAGGTGATCTTGGTGGCGAGGAAGGCATTGGCGGCGTATTTGATCAGCTCGGCCGTGCGGCGCGCCGTGAACATCAACGGCCCCTGATTGAGGGACAGCGGCCGGTAGATATCCGCCAGCACTTTTTTCGCGCGCTCGTCCACGGTACCGATCACGATGCGATCGGGAAACTTGAAATCGCGGATCGCCGCGCCCTCGCGCAGGAACTCGGGGTTGGAGGCGACCGACACGTCCGCGGACGGATTGGCTTCGCGAATGATCCGCTCGACCTCGTCGCCGGTGCCGACCGGCACCGTCGATTTGTTGACCCCGACCGTAAAACCGGAGAGCGCGTTCGCGACCTCGCGCGCCGCCGCATAGACGTAAGTGAGATCGGCGTGACCGTCGCCGCGGCGCGAGGGCGTGCCGACGGCGATGAAGACGGCATCGGCTTCCGCGACCGGAACCGAGAGATCGGTGGTGAAATCGAGGCGCCTCGCCTTGACGTTGGTGGCGACCAGTTCATCGAGACCGGGCTCGTAGATCGGGATTTCGCCGCGCACGAGGGCGGCGATCTTCGCCGCATCCTTGTCCACGCAGGTGACCTGATGACCGAAATCCGCGAAGCAGGCTCCGGAAACCAGCCCCACGTAGCCCGTGCCGATCATGGCAATTCGCATGAAATCACCGCCCGAATGGTTAGCGCGACCGCCTCTTAAAGCATCTGGCTGCAAAGGGAAGGAAAGAATTCGGCATGTCGCCAGTCCAAGTGAAGGGAAAGCAGCCGATCGACGTGATGATGCAAGAATACCGCCTCAGAAGCGAGGCCTTTCACAAAACTGACACGCCATTTCCTTCCCGTCTGGAGCCGCGCCGCACTGCAGGGGACCGAACGATGGCCGGCTACCCTCGCGCACGATTCGTCCGGACCTGGTCCGCCGCCGACGCGATCCGTTCGGGGCGAGGCCGTGCAAAAATCCTGGCACATCGGCGCTCCCAGGCTGTCATTCTCCGCAAAAATTCTTAAATTGCAGCCATGCCCAAAAACTCCCCCAAAACTGCCGCTGCCGCAAAGCCTGTCGCCGCCAAGGCGCTAGGTAAGGGCGACCATGTCTTTCTGGTCGACGGCTCCTCCTACATTTTCCGCGCCTATCACGCGCTGCCGCCGCTGAACCGAAAGTCGGACGGGCTGCAAGTCAACGCCGTGCTCGGCTTCTGCAATATGCTGTGGAAGCTGCTCCGCGATATGCCACCCGAGAACCGGCCGACCCATCTTGCGATCGTATTCGACAAGTCGGAAGTCACCTTCCGCAACAAGATCTATGCCGATTACAAGGCGCACCGGCCGCCGGCGCCCGACGACTTGATTCCGCAGTTTGCGTTGATCCGCTCGGCCGTCCGCGCCTTCGATCTGCCCTGCCTCGAGCAGGCCGGATACGAGGCCGACGATTTGATCGCGACCTATGTCCGCGAGGCCTGCGAGCGCGGCGCGACCGCGACGATTGTCTCCTCAGACAAGGACCTGATGCAGCTCGTGACCGACTGCGTCACCATGTACGACACCATGAAGGATCGCCGCATCGGCGTCGCCGAGGTAATCGAGAAGTTCGGCGTGCCTCCCGAGAAGGTCGTGGAGGTGCAGGCGCTGGCCGGCGATTCCACCGACAACGTTCCGGGCGTGCCCGGGATCGGCATCAAGACCGCCGCGCAACTGATCGTCGAGTATGGCGACCTGGAATCGTTGCTCAGCCGTGCGACCGAGATCAAGCAGCCCAAGCGGCGCGAGGCGCTGATCGAGAATGCCGAGAAGGCACGAATTTCGCGGCAGCTGGTGCTGCTCGACGACAAGGTCGATCTCGAAGTGCCGCTCGATGAGCTGGCCGTGCAAGAGCCCGACGCCCGCAAGCTGATCGCCTTCCTCAAAGCGATGGAATTTTCAACGCTGACGCGCCGCGTCGCCGAATATGCGCATATTGATCCCGCCGACATCGCGCCGGACGAGCTGCTAAGAAGCGGGAACGGTTCGGCATCCGGCTCGCCAGCGGCCGGCGGGCGCGTGCTGCCGGAGGAAAGCGCGCCTGCCCTGCCCACGCCTGCGGCCAGGAAGGAGCCGGGCAGGGCCGGAGATCAGCGAAACGACAAATCGGCAAGCCTCAAGGGCTCGCCGGCTGCACTTGCCACGGCACGCGCGGAAGCAGCGCGCAATGCCCGTATCGATCGCAGCAAATACCAGACCATCCAGAGTCTCGATCAGCTCCAGGCGTGGATCACACGAATCCATGACGTCGGCCGTTTCGCGATCGAGGCCAAGGCCAGCTCGTTCGACCCGTTGCAGGCTGATATCTGCGGCATCGCGCTGGCGCTCACGCCGAACGACGCCTGTTACATCCCGCTGACCCACAAACAGGTCGGCGGCGGCACCGGCCTTTTCGACGCCGGGCTCGCACCCGGCCAGATCAAGACATCCGACGCGCTAGCGGCGCTGAAGCCGCTGCTCGAGTCGCCCGGCCTATTGAAAATCGGCTTCAACATCAAATTCAATGCGGTGATGTTTGCGCAGGAAGGCATCATTCTGCGCAACTATGACGATGCGCAGCTCATGAGCTACGCGCTCGATGCCGGCCGCAATGCTCACGGGCTGGATTCGCTCGCCGAACGCTGGCTCGACCACGCCACCATGACCTATGGCGAATTGACCGGGAGCGGCAAGAATAAGCTCAGCTTTGACCAAGTCTCCATCGACAAGGCGACCACCTATTCGGCCGAGGACGCCGACGTGATCTTGCGGCTATGGCGTGTGCTCAAGCCCCGGTTGGCCGCTGAGCACATGACCGCGGTCTATGAGACGCTGGAGCGGCCATTGGTCGCCGTGCTGGCGCGCATGGAACGGCGCGGCATCTCGATCGATCGCCAGGTGCTATCGCGCCTGTCGGGCGATTTTGCCCAGACGGCAGCGCGGGTCGAAGCCGAGCTGCAGGAACTGGCGGGCGAGCCGATCAATGTCGGCAGCCCGAAGCAGATCGGCGATATCATCTTCGGCAAGATGGGACTGCCGGGGGGCAGCAAGACGAAGACCGGCGCGTGGTCGACCTCGGCGCAGGTTCTCGACGATCTTGCCGAGCAGGGCTACGAATTCCCAAAAAAGATTCTGGAGTGGCGACAAGTCTCGAAGCTGAAGTCGACCTACACCGACGCGCTGCCGAACTACGTCAACCCGCATACCCATCGCGTCCACACCACCTACGCGCTGGCCGCGACCACGACGGGACGGCTGTCATCGAACGAGCCGAACCTGCAAAACATCCCGATCCGCACCGAGGACGGCCGCAAGATCCGCCGCGCCTTCATTGCAACGCCCGGCCACAAGCTGGTGTCGGCGGACTACTCGCAGATCGAGCTGCGGTTGCTCGCCGAAATCGCCGATATCCCCGTGCTGAGGCAGGCGTTCCGTGACGGGCTCGACATTCACGCGATGACGGCCTCCGAAATGTTCGGAGTGCCGATCAAGGACATGCCGAGCGAGGTGCGCCGCCGGGCGAAGGCGATCAATTTCGGCATCATCTACGGCATCTCTGCGTTTGGCCTCGCCAACCAGCTCGGCATCGGTCGCGAAGAGGCCTCCACCTATATCAAGAAGTATTTCGAGCGCTTCCCGGGCATCCGCGCCTACATGGACGAGACCAAGGAGTTTTGCCGCAAGTACGGCTACGTCACGACCCTGTTCGGCCGCAAGTGCCACTATCCCGATATCAGGGCGAGCAACGCCTCGGTCCGTTCCTTCAACGAGCGCGCCGCGATCAACGCACGACTGCAAGGTACCGCAGCCGACATCATCCGCCGCGCCATGGTCCGCGTGGAGGATGCGCTGGCCGAGAAGAAACTCTCGGCGCAGATGCTGTTGCAGGTCCATGACGAATTGATCTTCGAGGTCCCGGACGGGGAGGTCGCGGCCACACTGCCGGTCGTGCAGCACGTCATGCAGGACGCGCCGTTCCCCGCCGTGCTGCTGTCAGTGCCGCTGCATGTCGACGCGCGCGCAGCCGACAATTGGGACGAAGCGCATTAGAAATGAGCAACTTCCTCCAGCGAGACGGACATGCCCCCCACCTCTGCCCTCATCGGCTTCGCCCTCGTCGCGTTGGGCCTGGTGCTGACGCCCGGACCGAACATGATCTATCTGATTTCGCGGTCGATCACGCAGGGGCCGGCGGCCGGCATGGTCTCGCTTGGCGGCGTCGCGCTCGGCTTCGTGTTCTACATGCTATGCGCGGCGTTCGGGATCACGGCGTTGCTGTTCGCCGTGCCTTACGCCTATGACGCGCTGCGCTTTGCGGGTGCGGCCTATCTGCTCTACCTCGCCTGGCAGGCGGTCAAGCCCGACGGGCGCTCGCCGTTCGAGGTGCGCAAGCTCGCCATCGACGGTCCACGCAAGCTGTTCGTCATGGGATTCGTCACCAACCTTCTGAACCCGAAGATCGCGATGCTATACCTCGCGCTGCTGCCGCAATTCATCGATCCGGGTTCCGGCAGCGTGCTCGCGCAGTCGCTGGTGCTTGGCGCGATTCAGATCGCGATCAGCGTCAGCGTCAACGCCATCATCGCGATCAGCGCCGGCTCGATCGCATTGTTTCTCGCCACGCGCCCGACCTGGATGCGCCTGCAGCGCTATCTGATGGGCACGGTACTCGCAGGCCTTGCCGTGCGGATGGCGTTCGAGGCGAAGCGGGCTTGAGGGAACGAGCGCCATCGTGCCCCGTGCAGGCGGGGCATCCCGTCAATCCAGCTTCGCTTCCATGCCGCGCTTGACGCCGGGGCGCGCCATCAGGCCGTTGTACCAGCGCTCGACATTGGGAAAATCCTTGAGCTCCACCTTGTGCCGCGGATGCCGCCAGGCCCAGCCGAGGATCGCGAAATCGGCAATCGACAGTTCGCCGGCAACGAACTCATGGCCATTGAGCCGCCGGTCGAGCACACCGTAGAGCCGTCGCGTCTCCGCCATGAAGCGTTTCAGGCCGTAGGCGCGGTCCTGCTCATTTTCCAGCGCGATGAAATGGTGCACCTGTCCGGGCATCGGCCCGAAGCCGCCCATCTGCCACATCAGCCATTCATAAACCGGGATGCGGTCGATCAGCGGTCTGGGCAGGAACTTTCCGGTCTTCTCACCGAGATAGAGCAGGATCGCACCGGATTCGAACACGCTGACCGGCTTTCCATCGGGCCCGCTGGGATCAACGATGGCGGGAATCTTGTTGTTCGGGCTGATCCTGCGGAAATCGGGCGCCATCTGCTCGCCCTTCGTGATTTTCACCGGGATCACCTTGTAGGGCAGCTCCATCTCCTCCAGCGCGACGGAGATCTTGCGTCCGTTCGGTGTGTTCCAGGTGTGAAACTCAATGGTCATGACTGCCCCTTCAGCTCTTGTTCAGGCGAGCGTCTCTAGCATTGCCACCATTGGTGAGCAAAGTGCGCCCCCTGACGCTTCTCCGTGGAAGGCGGGGGCTGCGACGGCCATTCCCTGCTGTTGACGGGCCGGGCTCGGCTCTGGAATGTCGCCGAAACCGCCGATAGATTGCCCCGCTGCCGAAAACGCGAGAGAAACCTTGTCCAAATCTGCTTCCCGTGCCCGTCTCCACGACATCATTCGCAAACGGTCGTTTGGCCGCGGCGAGATCACGCTGGCCTCGGGCCGCAAGAGCGATTTCTATTTCAACCTCAAGCCGACCATGCTCGATCCTGAGGGAGCCGCTTTGCTGGCCGAGCTGACCTATGAGGCAGTCAAGGACGACCAGCTCGATTATATCGGTGGGCTGGAAATGGGCGCGGTCCCGCTGGCAGGCGCAATCGCGCAGCTCTCGTGGCTCAAGGGTCACCCGATCGCGGCATTCTTCGTGCGCAAGAAGCCGAAGGAACATGGCGCGCGGCTCGCGATCGAGGGCTTGGCCAAAGGCGAGAGCCTTCAGGGCAAGCGCGTCGTCATCGTCGAGGACGTCACCACGACCGGTGGCTCGGCCATGAAGGCGGTCGAGGCCGTGCGGGAGACCGGCGCCATTGTCGCGCTGGTGCTGACCATGGTCGACCGCGAGGAAGGCGCGAACGACACGTTTGGGCAAGCCGGCCTGCCCTTCCGCTCCATCTACAAGGCATCCGAATTTCTGAACGAATGATGGCGCTCGCCCCGCGCCATCCGCCTTTTTTGCCACGCCATTTTTTTGCCCCCGCACGGCCCACTTAGAGCTCGTTTACCATAGTCGAATATGGTGGATCGAAACCCGTCGAGCGCGCTTCGTGCCTCGCGGGAGGTCGTTGCACCGCGCGGAGTAGCCCTTGCGTACCGACTTGTCCCTTCAGCGCAAGCTGCGCCGGATACTTGTCTCCGCCGCGGCTGCGAGCTCGCTGGTGCTGGCGCCTCAGATGGCTTCTGCCGAAAGCCTGCTCGACTTCTTCCTCGGCGGCTTGCAGAAGCTGCAGCAGCGCCTGCCGCAACCCTCCACTGATCCCACCGACAATCCGCAAGAATTGCCGCCGAGGCCGGTCGTTGCGAGTTCGGGACCCGCCTTTTGCGTGCGAAGCTGTGATGGCCGCTATTTTCCGCTGATGCGCGGCGCCGCTTCGCCGGCCCAGATGTGTCAGGCCTTCTGCCCGGCGAGCCCGACGAAAGTGTTTTTCGGCTCCAGCATCGACAGCGCCTATACGACCGCCGGCGAACGCTACGCCGATAGCGAGAATGCCTACGCCTATCGCAAGGCGCTGCGCGCCGACTGCACCTGCAATGGCCACGATCCCGCAGGGCTTGCGCCTATCGATGTCACACTCGACGGCTCGCTGCGCCCGGGCGACGTCGTCGCCACCACCAACGGACTCTTCGCCTATTCCGGCATCCGCGTCGGCAACGACCAGACTGCCGCGTTCACGCCGATCTCGTCCTATCCCGGGCTGACTCCCGAGGTCCGCGCCCGGCTGAACGCGATGAAGGTCGCGCCCGTGCGGCCGGATGTGGTCGCAAACGACACGCCTAGTGCAGGCCGCAACCTGCCGCCGCCGATCAGCGGCGCGGTGCCGTCGCGCGACAACCGGGCGGAAGCGAATTAGAGCATGATCCGGAAAAGTGTGTAGCGGTTTTCCGAAAGGATCATGCTCAATCAAGAACCTAAGACGCGATGGCCATTCAACCTAATCCCATCGCGCTCCAGATCTCACTTTCCGACAATCACGCCGATCACATTCGGCGCCGCCAGATATTTCTCCTCGATCGCCGCACGCGCGGCAGCACGATTTTCCGGCGTGAGCAGGCCACGCTTCTCGGCCATGATCATCCAGCAGTAACCCCACCAATCCGTGAGCATGCCGTTGTCGTCGACGAGATCGTAGCCCTGCTCGGCGGCAAAGATGCGCGCATGCGCCTCATCCAGCGTATCGAGGAAGGCGTGGTCCTCGACCGGAAACAAATCATCACTGATGTCATCGATACTGTAGCCCCAGATCGACCGGCAGACGGCGTTGAACTCGCGGTCGATCTCATCGTCATCGACCAACCGGCGGCGGGATGCCTGGTGCAGCCGCGACAACGTGCGCGCAAAATCGGCAATGCGGGTGAGCGCGAACTGATCGAAGGCAATGGTGGACATGTAGTCCTCGCAAGCTCGGATAGACCATAGATGTTGTATCGGCGCGCGCCGAATCACCATGATATATCAGAGGCTTGCTAAATTGTTCTTAATTTGTTCCGGGCAGGCGGGTCAGCCGAGAGAGAGTTTGACGATCATGGCGCCCGTCGAAGCCGACGACTGATCGGCAAAGGCGGCGCTTGTGGCGGAGACGCAAAGCACCAGAAGCAGGGCGGCAATGATTTCGATGGTCAGTCGCATGGCGCAGTCCCTCTAGCGACGGATATCGCCACTATTAGCACCGAACAAGCGACACTGTTGCCGCGGAAAGTCGGCCCGGTCCTTGCATAAAATTGATGCATGCGCCGCACAAACGAGACCAGTGCGGGTTTCGTGCCGTGGCGCTTCGTGCTTATGATTTCGGTGAGCTTTACTGTCAGGGTTTCAAGTTGACAGACCAAACCTTCCATTACCCCGGCCCCGGACAACCAGTCGACGAACTCGCGCTGGCCGAGATCAAGAGCGCCATCCTTGGCAAGCTGCGCCTTGCGATCGGCAAGGACGCCGGGATGGCGACCAAGCACGACTGGTACAAGGCCGCGGCGCTGGCGTTGCGCGACCGCATCGTGCATCGCTGGCTCACCGCGGAAAAGGAGAGCTACGACGCCGGCCGCAAGCGCGTCTATTATCTTTCGCTCGAATTCCTGATCGGCCGGCTGTTCACCGATGCGCTGAACAACATGGGGCTGTTGCAGGTGTTCAAGACCGCGCTCGGCGATCTCGGCGTAGGCCTCGACGACTTGCGCAAGTGCGAGCCCGATGCCGCGCTCGGCAATGGCGGCCTCGGACGGCTCGCGGCATGTTTCATGGAAAGCATGGCGACGCTCGCGATCCCCGCGTTCGGCTATGGCATCCGCTACGACTACGGTCTGTTCCGCCAGATCATCAGCAATGGCTGGCAGCAGGAATATCCGGACGAGTGGCTGGGCTTCGGCAACCCCTGGGAGTTGCAGCGACCGGAGGTGGTCAATCAAGTCCACTACGGCGGCAAAGACGGGCATCTCGATGACAAGGGCCGCGACCGCGCAACCTGGCGTCCAGCGGAAACCGTGCAGGCGGTGGCCTTCGACACACCGATCGTCGGCTGGCGCGGTCAGCACGTCAACGCGCTGCGGCTATGGTCGGCGCGCTCACCCGATCCGCTCAAGCTCGATGTGTTCAATACCGGCGACTACCTCGGCGCCAGCGCCGAGCAGGCACGGGCGGAGGCGATCTGCAAATTCCTCTATCCCAATGACGAAAGCCCGGCGGGCCGCGAGCTTCGGCTGCGGCAGGAATATTTCTTCGTCTCCGCCTCATTGCAGGATCTGGTGCAGCGCCACCTTTCGTCCGACGGCTCGCTGCGCAGCCTGGCCATGAAGGTGGCGGTGCAGCTCAACGATACGCATCCGAGCCTTGCGGTCGCCGAGTTGATGCGCATCCTGGTCGATCTGCACAATTACCGCTGGGAGGAAGCGTGGAAGATCACGATCGCGACGCTGTCCTACACCAATCACACGCTGCTGCCCGAGGCGCTTGAGAGCTGGCCGGTCGAGTTGTTCGAGCGCCTGCTGCCGCGGCACCTGGAAATCATCTACCGCATCAACAGCCAGCATCTGGCGCTCGCGGAGCAGCGCTGTCCCGGGGACATCGATTTCCGCGCCTCGGTCTCGCTGATCGACGAGAAAAGCGGCCGCAGGGTGCGCATGGGGCAGCTTGCCTTCGTCGGCTCGCACCGCATCAACGGCGTTTCGGCGATGCATTCCGATCTGATGCGGGAGACCGTGTTTCACGATCTCAACCATCTCTATCCCGGCCGCATCACCAACAAGACCAACGGCATCACCTTCCGCCGCTGGCTTATGCTGGCCAACCCGCAACTGACCGACCTGCTGCGCGAGGTCTGCGGCGAGGCCGTACTCGACGATCCGACCCGGCTCGAACTCCTTGAAGCGCGCGCCAGCGACAACGTCTTCCAGCAGCAGTTCCGCAAGGTGAAGCATCACAACAAGCTGGCGCTGGCGCGGCTGATCAGCGAGAAGCTCCATGTCGTGGTCGATCCGGCCGCGCTGTTCGACGTCCAGATCAAACGCATCCATGAATACAAGCGCCAGCTTCTCAACATTCTCGAGACGGTGGCGCTCTATCAGGCGATGAAGGACAATCCGCACGCCAATTGGGTGCCGCGGGTGAAGATTTTCGCCGGCAAGGCCGCTGCGAGCTATCGTTACGCCAAGCTGATCATCAAGCTCATCAACGACGTCGCGGCGGTCGTCAACAAGGACCCCGCAATGTCCGATCGGCTGAAGGTGGTCTTCCTGCCCGACTACAATGTCAGCCTCGCCGAGGTCATCATCCCCGCCGCCGATCTTTCGGAGCAGATTTCGACGGCCGGCATGGAAGCTTCCGGCACCGGCAACATGAAGCTCGCGCTGAACGGCGCGGTGACCATCGGAACGCTCGATGGCGCCAATATCGAGATCCGCGAGCATGTGGGACCAGAGAACATCGCGATCTTCGGCATGGAGGCGATGGATGTCATGGTCCGCCGCCAGCAAGGGCTCGACGCGACCGATACGATACGGAAATCCCCGCAGCTTGCGCGCGCCATCAACGCCATCGCCTCCGGCGAGTTCTCGCCCGGTGATCCCGGCCGGTTCGAGTCCATCGCGCATGCCCTGCGCCATCTCGATCACTACATGGTCAGCGCAGACTTCGATTCCTATTACGGGGCGCAGCGCGGCATCGACGCGCGCTGGCAGGTCATGCCGGCCTGGACGCGCGCCAGCATCCTCAACGTGGCGCGGATGGCCTGGTTCTCTTCCGACCGCACCATCCGCGAATACGCCGATGAGATCTGGAACGTGCCGGTGCAGCCCACACCGTCCTCCCTGGCGGAGCGGGACGCGCAGCGCGGAGCACGCTGAGGCCCCGGCGCGCAGAAATCAATGACCTGCGGCGTCATTGCATTTGGCAGGATAGCCATCATATTACGTCCGCACCGAGGCAGCTGCGGTCGCCGCGCGCCCGCCACGGAATGACGGAGCCGGACAGTTCATGCTCACCAGGGCCTCCCACCTCTTCGACGACGCCACGCGGATCACGGCCGGCGACAGCCGCTGGCAAGGACGGACCAGTCCCGATTATTGGGCCTTCGTCGGTCCCTTCGGCGGCTTCACGGCGGCCACGATCCTGCGCGCGCTGGTCGAGCACCCGCAGCGCGCGGGCGACCCATTGTCGCTCACCGTCAATTATTGCGCGCCGATCGCGGAAGGCGACTTCGATCTGGACGTTCGCCTGGTCAAGGCCAACCGCTCGACCCAGCATTGGTGCGTGGAGCTGTCGCAAGGCGGCGGCGAAGCCGCAACCCTGGCGACCGCGGTGTTCGCCGAGCGCCGCGCCTCATGGTCGCAGCAGCAGGCGAAAATGCCGGAGGTCAGGCCGTTCGAAGAGATCAAGCCCTATCCGAAGGTCGCGGCAGAGTGGGTCAACCAGTACGACTTCCGCTTCATCGAGGGCTCGGTTGACTTGCGCGGCGGCGCGCGGCCGCAGCCGGGAAGCGCCTTCTCGAAACTCTGGCTCAGCGATCGCGTTCCGCGCAGGATCGATTACCTGTCGCTGACGGCAATGTCGGACGCGTTCTTTGCCCGCATCTTTCATGCCAGGGGTGAACTGGTGCCGATCGCCACCGTGTCGCTGACCACCTACTTCCATGCCGACGCCGGTGAACTTGCGAGCGAAGACATCACCCGCGTTCTCGGCGTCGCCGATGCCAGGATCTTCCACAAGAGCTACGGCGACCAGTCGGGCGAATTATGGTCGCCCTCCGGTCGCCTGCTCGCCACCACGACCCAGATGACCTATTTCAAGGCATAGACGACGTCATTCCGGGTTCGCCCTTCGGGCGCCCCGGAATAACGAAACAAAACCCCTTGGAGCCATCTGCAGTGGCCCCGCGGAATGGCGGGAGCCCTGATTACTCCGCCGCGAGCTTCACTTCGGGCGCGGCGGCGCGGACATCGGCATCGACCTTTTCCTCGAACTTCGCGAAGTTCTTCTGGAACCTGCCGACCAGCGCGCGCGCGGTCCTGTCGAACTCGTCCTTGTCCTTCCAGGTATTGACCGGATTGAGAATCTCGCTCGGCACGCCCGGCAGCGCGGTGGGCACCGCAAAGCCGAAATATTTGTCGGTGCGAAATTCGACGTTGCGCAGCGAACCGTCCAGCGCGGCGGTGAGCAGCGCGCGGGTCACCTTGATCGGCATGCGGCTGCCGGTGCCGTACTTGCCGCCGGTCCATCCCGTATTGACCAGCCAGCAATCGACATTGTGGTCGGCGATCAGCTCGCGCAGCATGTTGCCGTAGACCGATGGATCGAGCGGCAGGAACGGCGAGCCGAAGCAGGTGGAGAATTCGGGCTGCGGCTCGGAACCAAGGCCCCGCTCGGTCCCGGCAACCTTGGCGGTGTAGCCCGACAGGAAGTGATACATCGCCTGCGCGGGTGAAAGCTTTGCGATCGGCGGCAGCACGCCGAAGGCATCAGCCGCGAGCATCACCACGTTCTTCGGATGCGGAGCTCTGCCGGTACGCGAAGCATTGGCGATGAAGTCGAGCGGATAGGCCGAGCGGGTGTTCTCGGTCTTCGAGCCGTCGTCGAAATCCACCTCGCGGGTATCCTCATCGAGCACGCAGTTCTCCAGCACCGCGCCGAAGCGCTTGCTGGCGGCGTAGATCTGTGGCTCGGCTTCCTTCGACAGCTTGATGCACTTGGCGTAGCAGCCGCCTTCGAAATTGAAGACACCGTCCGGTCCCCAGCCATGCTCGTCGTCGCCGATCAGCGTGCGATTCGGATCGGCCGACAGGGTGGTCTTGCCGGTACCGGAGAGGCCGAAGAAGATCGCGGTGTCGCCCTTGGCGCCGACATTGGCCGAGCAGTGCATCGGCATGACGCCCTTTTCGGGCAGATAGTAGTTGAGCGTCGTGAACACGCTCTTCTTCATCTCGCCGGCATAATAAGACCCGCCGATCAGGACGATCTTGCGGGCAAAATCGATGGCCACGACATTCTCGGAACGCACGCCGTGGCGTTTGGGATCGGCCCTGAAGCTCGGCATGTCGATGATCGTCAACTCGGGGACGAAAGTCGAAAGCTCGATTGCCTGCGGCCGGATCAGCAGCGTGCGGATGAACAGCGAGTGCCAGGCAAGTTCGGTGAAGACGCGGGTCTTGATCCGGAAACTCGGATCGGCGCCGCCGTAAAGGTCCTGCGCGAAAAGCCGCTTGCCTTCGGCGTGCTTGAGAAAGTCCTGGTAGAGGGCTTCGAACTGCTCCGATGTGATCGACTGGTTGCCAGCCCACCACATCTTCGTGTCGGTGGTTGCGTCGCGGACGGTAAATTTGTCCTTCGGACTGCGCCCGGTGAATTCACCAGTGTCCGCGCAGAGAGCGCCGTCGGCCGAGAGCACCGCTTCGCCTGCAGACAATGAATATTGATACAGCTGCGGTGCGCCCAGATTCCAATGCACCTGCTTGAGATTTTTTAATCCGAATTTGTCGGCGCCGAAGGCACCGTTACGCACGCCCGTTTCTTGCACGAAGATCCTCCTCCAAGTCGCTCTTCAGCGCGACCATCGCTGACGCGCCGCTTATGCGATTGAATATAGCTCCACCCGCCCGGTGGGGGCGAGCTATTACTGATGAACGCGTTGCTTGCCAAGCCGATCCCGCTCGATCGGCTTGCGGCAAGCCGATCAGCGATCCGCCTCAATTGCTTGCGGCGGCGCGGCGCGACCCGACACTCGATAAAGCGGGCGGGATCACGCGACAATCGGCCGCGACGCCTGTGATACGTGGCCGATGATAGGGACCGAAATGGGCTTATTGTGCATCGCACCAGTCGTGCGCCGGTCGATTGCCCACTAGGCTGCCGCCCGCGCCTTCTCCGCGAGGGTAGCCAGCGTCTTGCGCAGGTCGGCGGGCCTCGTGACCCGTTCGGGGAAATCGAGCCGCAGAGTTGTGTCGTTTGCCCGCATGTCCATCCCATCGGGATCAAGTGTCGTGCAGCGCCAGTCGCCGCTCTGCGCTCCGAGCAGTCTGGTCGCATAAAGATTCATTGTGTCGCGATGGTCGGCATTCATGTGCGCGATGGCGTCCGGCTCCGCCTCGATCAGCGCGCTCGCATCGGCGGTGTCGGTCAAGAATTGCTCGGGCTTGAGGTCGAGGATCCGCCCGAACCCCGCCACCAGATGGGCGCCGCTTGGCACGATTCGGAAAAAGGAGAAATCGGTGAAATCGACAAAGCCCTCCGCGCTCGGATGCGCGGCCAGATAGCGACGGCGCACGAGTTCCAGCCCCTCCGGCGCGACGGGCTCGGCCCGCCCCTGCAACATAATTCGCGCCCCCTCCAGGGGGTCGCCCGAGGATCGCTCATCCAGCATCAGGGAAACCCGGGAATCGGCCAGAATATTGCGGGTATGCACCGCCAGGCGGGAAATCAGCAGGATCGACGTACCGTCAGGATGGCTCGCCAGATTGACCAGCGAGCAATAAGGGGCGCCCGTTCCGGCCATCAGGGTTGCCAGGGCTCCTTCGCGGCGACGCCGCAGCAGCGAACGGACCAGTTTGGAAGGATTGAAATCAGTGGTGGGTTGCATCGATTTGTCTCGTCATCTTATTGCAATGAGGCCCTTTTCTCGGGTAAACGGGCAGAGAGATGGGTGGGACGGGTGTCGTCCCCCGGGAACTTGGTCACACTTCAGCCCAGCTTGCATTGCTCGCTGACCGCGTTCGAAGCCCATTATGCGGCGCATCACTGGATTGCCCGCCGTTCAGCCAACTTGAAACTGAAAGCAGGCCCCATGCCCACAATCGCTCTGGTCGACGATGACCGCAACATCCTCACCTCCGTCTCGATCGCGCTGGAAGCGGAAGGCTACCGCATTATGACGTATACGGATGGTGCTTCCGCACTTGACGGCTTCCGTTCCAGCCAACCCGACCTCGCCATCCTCGACATCAAGATGCCGCGCATGGACGGCATGGAGACACTGCGCCGGCTCCGGCAGAAGTCGGACCTGCCCGTGATCTTCCTGACATCCAAGGATGAAGAGATCGACGAATTGTTCGGGCTCAAAATGGGCGCCGACGATTTCATCCGCAAGCCGTTCTCGCAGCGGCTGCTGGTGGAGCGCGTGAAGGCGGTGCTGCGCCGTTCGCAGCCCAAGGATCCGACGGCCGCGCCGAAGGAAAACGACGCCAAGGCGCTCGACCGCGGTCTTCTGCGCATGGATCCCGAGCGCCACACCTGCACCTGGAAGAACGAGCCGGTGACGCTGACCGTGACCGAATTTCTGATCCTGCAGGCGCTCGCCACGCG
>CAYVVB010000362.1:0-23186 GCA_964454955.1 uncultured Bradyrhizobium sp.
GCGCGAGGCCGAGGAGGCAAGACCGGCGACGCTCGCGGGCCGCGAAGACTGGCGCGAGGTGCCGCTGGTCACGATCGATCCGCCCGACGCCAAGGACCATGACGACGCGGTGCATGCGGAGGCCGATCCCGACCCAAGGAATGCGGGCGGCTTCATCGTCAATGTCGCCATCGCGGACGTCGCCTTCTATGTGCGCCCCGGCTCCGCGCTCGATCACGACGCGCTCACGCGCGGCAATTCGGTCTATTTCCCGGATCGCGTGGTCCCCATGCTGCCCGAGCGCATCTCCAACGATCTCTGCTCGCTGGTGCCGGGCGAGCCGCGCGGCGCGCTCGCCGTGCGCATGGTGCTCGGTGCCGACGGGCGCAAGCGCTCGCACAGTTTTCATCGCGTCCTGATGCGCTCGGCGGCGAAGCTCAATTACGCGCAAGTGCAGGCAGCGATCGACGGGCGTCCAGACGACACGGCAGGCCCCCTGCTCGACCCGATCCTGAGGCCGCTCTATGCGGCCTATGAAGCGGCCAAGCGTGCGCGCGAAGAGCGCGATCCGCTCGACCTCGACATTCCCGAGCGCAAGATCCTGTTGAAGCCGGACGGCACCGTCGATCGCGTCGTCGTTCCGCAACGGCTGGAGGCGCACCGGCTGATCGAGGAGTTCATGATCCTCGCCAATGTCGCAGCCGCCGAGACGCTGGAAAAGAAGGCGCTGCCGCTGATTTACCGCGTGCACGACGAGCCGAGTGTCGAGAAGGTGCAGGGCTTGCAGGAATTCCTGCGGACCCTCGATCTGCCGTTTGCCAAGGGCGGCCCTTTGCGCCCCTCACTGTTCAACCGTGTGCTGGCCCAGGTCGCAGGCGAGGATTACGAGCATCTGGTGAACGAGGTCGTGCTGCGCTCGCAGGCGCAGGCGGAATATTCCGCCGAGAATTACGGCCACTTCGGCCTCAATCTGCGCCGCTACGCGCATTTCACCTCGCCGATCAGGCGGTATGCCGATCTCATCGTGCACCGCGCGCTGATCCGCGGGCTGAAGCTCGGCGATGGCGCATTGCCGGACGGCGAATCGCTGGAAACGCTGAGCGAAATTGCCGCGCAGATCTCCGCTACCGAGCGCAGGGCGATGAAAGCCGAGCGCGAGACCGCCGACCGGCTGATCGCGCACCACCTTGCCGACCGCATCGGGGCAACCTTTCAAGGTCGCATTTCCGGCGTCACCCGCGCCGGCCTGTTCGTGAAGCTGGACGACACCGGTGCGGACGGCCTGATCCCGATACGCTCGCTGGGAACCGAATATTTCAACTACGACGAAACCCGGCATGCTCTGGTGGGTTCTCGCAGCGGTACCATGCACCGGCTGGGTGACGTCGTCGACGTCCGTCTGGTAGAAGCCCAGCCTGTCGCCGGCGCGCTGCGATTTGAGCTGCTTTCCGAGGGCGAGTTTGCGCCCACCGAGCGCAGGCGCGACGGCACCAAGGCCCGCGCCGCGCAGCTACGTCGTGCGTCACGCGAGAAAGGCCGCAAGCAAGAGCGGAAGAAATCCGGCAAGAAATCGGGCAAGGCCAAGCGAGGCAAGTCATGGAAAGCGTAAACCCGGCGACCCGGGTCTGGACCCGCGAAACCGCCGAGAGTGTTGCCCCCGAGAAACGCGATCTCTGGGCGGCGATGAAACGCGGCTTTCGCTGCCGTTGCCCGCGCTGCGGCGAAGGCAGGCTGTTTCGCGCATTCCTGAAAGTGGACAACAGTTGTTCGGTCTGCGGCCTCGACTTCACGCCGCACCGCGCCGACGATCTGCCGGCCTATCTCGTGATCGTCATCGTCGGGCATTTCGTCGTGCCGCTGGCGCTGTGGATCGAGACCAACTATGCGCCGCCGGTCGCGCTGCAGCTTTCGATCTATCTGCCGCTCACGCTGATCCTGTCGCTGCTCCTGCTGCAGCCGGTGAAAGGCACAGTGGTCGGGCTGCAATGGGCGTTGCGCATGCACGGCTTTGACGAAAACGGCCCGACCGACGACCCGCAGCTTTAGCGCAGCACAATAAGCAACAAGAAAGGCACCGCCGGGGAAATGACGGAAGCAACGCAGCTCGCAAGCGAACAGAAGCAGGAAGAAAAAGAAGCAGACCACCACCCCTACTACCGGCCAAAGGATGCTGCGACGCTGATCCTGGTCGATCGGTCCGGTGCCATTCCGAAGGTGCTGGTGGGCAGGCGCCACGATAAGGTCGTGTTCATGCCCGGCAAATTCGTCTTTCCCGGCGGCAGGGTCGATAAGGCGGACAACCGCGTGCCGGTGGCCGCGCCCATCCCGAAAGAGCTCGAAGAAAATCTGCTGAAAGGCAGCCCGAAGATCGCGCCTTCGCGCGCCAGGTCGCTCGCCATTGCCGCGATCCGTGAGGCTTGCGAGGAAACCGGTCTTTGCTTGGGACGCAAGACGGACGGCACCACACCAAAGCTCGACGGCACCTGGAAGGCGTTTGCGGACGCCGGCCTGCTCCCCGATCCATCCGGCCTTTTTCTGATCGCCCGCGCGATTACCCCACCCGGCCGCGTCAGGCGTTACGATACGCGCTTCTTCACCGCGGACGCCTCCGCCATCACTCATCGCGTCGAGGGCGTGGTGCATCCCGATGCCGAGCTTGTTGAACTGGTCTGGGTCGAGCTCGGCTCGCAGCCCCTTGCCGACCTGCATCAGATGACCAAGAACGTCCTCGGTGTGCTGGAGAAGCGTCTCGCGACGGGCCCCTTGCGCCATGATGCGCCGGTGCCGTTTTTCCATTTCTATAACGGCAAGATGCAGAAGGACATTTTGGGCTGAACCGGCCGGCGGCCGGCAAGGCCAGTTCCGTCGTTCCGGGGCGCCCCGAAGGGCGACGCAATTGCGCACTTGAGAATCTCGAGATTCCGGGTCTGGTCCTTCGGATCATCCCGGAATGACGAGGCAGAAAATTCGATCGGCGATATGTGCGACTAGCCCGCATTGAACCCGGTCCATCCAGCCACGTTAACCGGCACTGCTCGTCGAGCAGTCCGGCGCTCCGGAAACACGGCACCGGCCATCGCGCAAGGCGGGTGCCATGCAAGATCAGCCGGCTCAACAGACCGACGTTCCGTTCCGGCTCGACCGGCTTCCCTGGAGCCGGTTTCATCTCCTTATCGTGCTCGGCCTCGGCATCACCTGGATCCTCGACGGCCTGGAAGTGACCATCGTCGGCTCGCTGGGCCCTGCCCTGCAGAGCCCGCAGACGCTGCAATTGTCGAGCGCCAATGTGGGCTCGGTCGCATCGCTCTACGTCGCCGGCGCGGTCACCGGGGCGCTTGGCTTCGGCTGGTTGACGGACCGGTTCGGCCGGCGCCTCGTGTTCTACGTTACGTTGATGCTCTATGTCGCCGGCGTGCTGCTCAGCGCCTTCGCCTGGAATTTCTGGAGCTTTGCCTGTTTTCGCATGCTGACCGGGGTCGGCATCGGCGGCGAATATGCCGCCGTGAATTCGGCGATCGACGAACTGATCCCGGCGAAATACCGCGGACGTGTCGATCTCATCGTCAACGGCAGCTTTTGGCTGGGCGCAGCCGTCGGCGCAGTGGCGGCGCCGGTGCTGCTCAATCAAAACCTGTTCTCGGCCGATCTCGGCTGGCGGCTCGGCTTCGGCATCGGCGGCCTGCTCGGCACCACGATCCTGTTGCTACGACGGTTCGTGCCGGAGAGCCCACGCTGGCTGGTGACCCATTGCCGGGGCGAGGACGCCGAGAGGATCGTGCAGGACATCGAGACAAGGGTAGCAGAATCCGCAGGCTCCCTGCCGCCGGCGCATGGCAGCCTGACCGTTCATCCGCGCAAGGTGTTCGGACTCGAGATGATCTTCGCGGCGATGCTCGGCAAGTACCGCGAGCGCAGCATTCTAGCGCTCACATTGATGATCGCCCAGTCGTTTCTCTACAATTCCGTATTCTTCACCTTCGGATTGATCCTCGCCCACTTCTACGGCGTGCCCGACGCGCATATCGGGTTTTACGTCTTTCCGCTTGCCGTCGGCAATTTCTGCGGACCGCTCCTGCTTGGATCGCTGTTCGATACGATCGGACGCAAGAAGATGATCGCAGGCACTTTCGGACTCAGCGGAATCTTGCTGCTGCTGACGGCGGCGCTGTTTGGCAGTGGGTGGCTGACGGCGATCACGCAGACGGTGGCCTGGTTTGCCATCTTCTTCTTTGCCTCGGCCGCTGCGAGTTCGGCCTATCTGACGGCGAGCGAGATTTTTCCACTGGAGACCCGCGCGCTCGCCATCGCCTGCTTTTACGCGATCGGCACCGCGATCGGCGGCGGCCTGTCGCCCCTCCTGTTCGGATTGCTGATCGAGACCGGCTCGGCCTGGTATGTCAGCGCCGGCTATGCACTCGCGGCGCTGCTGCTGCTGGCGGCCGCAGTGGCGGAAGTGAAATTCGGCATCGACGCCGAACAGAAGTCGCTGGAAAGTATCGCCGATCCGCTGTCGCAATAGCGATTTTGATCGAACATGATCTCTCGCAAAAACCGCCACGCACTTTTCCGGATCATGCCAGGCCCCCGGAATGACGGGCGTGTCAGAAAACACCCCAAAAACAAAATAATCTTCTGCCGCCGTGCAATGGCGCCGCACCGCGGCATGCCTATGTCATTGCAACCACAACCTCACGGAAACGGGCCATGGCAAAACGGCAACTCAAGCTCGGCGCCTTCATGCGCCCGGTCTCCATTCACACCGGCGCGTGGCGCTATCCCGGCGCCTGGCCTGACGCCAATTTCAATTTTTCCCATCTCAAGGACCTGATCCGGAAACTGGAGGCCGGAAAATTCGACGCCTTCTTCATGGCCGATCATCTGGCCGTGCTGAACATGCCGATCAATGCGCTCAAGCGCAGCCACACCGTGACGTCCTTCGAGCCGTTCACATTGCTGTCGGCGCTGTCCGCCGTCACCGAACATATCGGCCTGATCGCAACCGGTTCGACCACCTTCGACGAGCCCTATCACGTGGCCCGCCGCTTCGCTTCGCTCGATCACATCTCCGGCGGCCGCGCGGGCTGGAATATCGTCACCACCTCCAATCCCGATGCGGCGCTCAACTTCGGCCTGGACGATCACATGGAGCATGCCGAGCGCTACCGGCGGGCGCGCGAGTTCTATGACGTGGTGACGGGCCTGTGGGATTCCTTTGCCGACGACGCATTTGTGCGCGACGTCGAGCAAGGGCTCTATTTCGAGCCGTCCAGGATGCATGTACTCAACCACAAGGGCAAATATCTGAAGGTGCGCGGTCCTCTCAACATCGCACGGCCCGTGCAGGGCTGGCCGGTGATCGTGCAGGCCGGCGCGTCTGAGGACGGCAAACAGCTCGCCGCCGAAACGGCGGAAGCCGTGTTCACCGGCGGCGGCAGTCTCGCCGACGGCCAAAAGCTCTACGCCGACATCAAGGGCCGCATGGAAAAGATCGGCCGCGACCCTGAGCACCTGAAAATCCTGCCTGGCGCCTTTGTCGTGGTCGGCGACAGCGTCGAGGAAGCCAAGGAAAAGCGCGCGCTGCTCGACAGCAAAGTGCATTACGACAGTGCCGTCGCTTCGCTCTCGGTGATCCTCGGTACCGATGCCTCCACCTTCGATCCCGACGGACCGCTGCCGAACATTCCGGAGACCAACGCCTCCAAGAGCGGGCGCCAGCGTCTGGTCGACTTTGCTGCGCGCGAAAAGCTGACCGTGCGCCAGCTCGCGCAACGCGTCGGCGGCTATGGCGGGCTGTCCTTTGTCGGCACGCCAAAAACCATCGCCGACCAGATGGAGGAGTGGCTGACCGGTTTCGGCAGCGACGGCTTCAACATCATGTTCCCCTATTTGCCGCAAGGGTTGACCGATTTCGTCGACAAGGTGATTCCAGAGTTGCAGCGGCGGGAGATCTTCCGGAAGGCATACGAGGGCAGGACGCTGCGGGAGAATCTGGGCCTGCCCCGGCCGAAAAACCGCTTCTTCGAAAGCTAAGGCCCGCGCAAAATGCAGGAATCAGCCGGAATCGGGCCGGTTCTGGGCCCGAAAAACTTGACTTTGGGCCGTTTGTGGCTAGGTTGCCGGGCAACTGCGCGGTCCGGTTTTGGCCGGCGCCCTGCCCCAGGCTCCCAGAATCGAAGGTTTTAGAACATGGCCAAAGCGGTCACCATCAAGGTCAAGCTCGTGTCGTCGGCCGACACCGGCTTCTACTACGTCGCCAAGAAGAATTCGCGCACCATGACCGAGAAGCTGGTCAAGAAGAAGTATGACCCGGTCGCGCGCAAGCATGTCGAATTCCGCGAAGCCAAGATCAAGTAAGATCGCGGGACTGCTGCTGACTCGGACGGGGCCTTTCGGGCCCCGTTTTTATTTTGGGGGCATGACCGTTTGAGGCGCAACGAATTCCGGTCTCGGCCCGTCACCCTGAGAGGATGTGGATTTATCTCTCCGATGTCATGCCCGCCCAGGCGGGCATCCAGTAGGCTGCGGCCCATCGACTTAAGCACGGGCGTCTCTGGAATACTGGATCGTCCGCTTTCGCCGGACGATGACGGCGAGTACGCCCGTCATCCCGAGGCCCGAGCGTGAGCGAGCCTCGAAGGATGGACGGCCCGCGCGCTGACATCGGGGCCGTCGCCCTTCGAGGCTCGCTTTCGCGAGCGCCTGAGGGTGACGGTGATGGAATGGAAATTCGCGCCACCAGAGACGATGACGCTCCGACGGGTAATCCGACAAGCCGTGCGTCCGCCCTTTCGTTCGGGCATAGTCCTTGCTGCTTCTTTCGAGAGTTTGCTCTGAAGAAGGTGCGCAATGGCCGCGACCTTGAACGAAAGCAATGTGGGAGGCTATTCGGTCGCCTACGGGCGCGACGACAGCTATTTTCCCGTCTACATTACCGCAGCACTGGCGGCGGTCTTCCTCACCGCGACCTGGATCACCGGCGCTCTTTATTGGCTCATCCCGGCCGCGGGTGCGGCCGCCTTCACCTATTACAACATTCCGCTGCTCGAGACGTCCCGGCCGACGATCGGAGCCAATCAGTACGGCATCTTCATCCAGGCTTTCGGGCTGATACGCTGGCGCGCTATCGAGCGCATCGATCTCGTCGAGATCGCCGAGCGCGCCATGACCGTGCATGAGCTGCAAATCGTCCTGAACGCACCGCTGTCGAGCGCGCTCGTCGTCGACTGGCGCAAGCAGCCCTTCTATCGCCTCGCCATGCGGCTGCCCTGGCGCATGAATCACGGCAATATGGTCCGGATCAACATCGAGCCGTTCGACCAGCCGCCTGACGTGATCCACCGCACGTTCTTTCGGATGTGGCGCTATTACCGGAGCTGACCCGCCATCCGCAGGAGGCCGCAAAGCGGCCGTCTCGAAGGGCTCGAGAGTCATATTCGCTGTCACGTCCTCACGGCCAGCCTCGCATACTCATCCGCGCGCATGCCGTAGGTCCAGGCGACGGCCTCTCGCGCATTCCGCAGATTTGCCGGCACCTGCAGGAAGAAGTGCTTGTGTGTGCCGTCGGGTTCGGGGGTTGCGTTGACCACCTCGACCGCGGCCCAAGCGTCATGGGCGAGCCAGCTCTTCCGCCACAGCACTCCCGTCTCGTCCTCCGCGACCCTGGAAGCGCCCCCAAGCGCCACAAAGCGCGCAGGCGTCATGATCTCGATCATGCAGCGCCGCACCTGGACGTTGGATTCCGCATCGATCGCTGGGAGCGTGATCTTCTCCGGAGCCTCGATCATCCAGCGCGGGATTTCGACGCCCTTCCAGGCGAAGACCGACCAGCCATCCGGAAAGCGCAACGCCGGGCCGCGCGCCTCGTGCAACCTGTCCTGTGCGTCGCGCCGCAGGAGATCGGGCCGCTCGGCGAGCCAGCAGGTGCGTTCGTGCGGCTGCAGCCAGCCCGCGTTCGCCGCAACTTGCGTGAGCCCGGCCAGCGCTGCGGTTTCCGCCCTCAGCCCCAGCACGTTGCGCATGAATTCGTAGACGCCGAGCCACGACAGCTCGCGCGGCCCAGCGGCGCTGTCGCGAAAATCCCTGGGCGAGGCCACCGCGCCGAATAACCGCGACAACGACAAGGGGCGCGATCGGCGCAGGCAGTCCCGCAGCGATGCGGTCTCCTGCGTTGCGCCGCGCATGACGGCCTCGGCCGCGGCGACATTCAGCGGGTCGGTGGGATTGACCGCAGTTTCGATTTGCGTCCGCAGGCGCGCGCGCAGACGCTTTCGCACGCGCGCGGCGGCGTGCTGGCGCAGTCGGTCGATGATGGCCGATCTTACGTTTGGACCATCCGCGTTTGAGGCCCGGCTTGCGCGATAGGACAGCGCAACCGGGCTATCGCACCACACGAGGCGCACCGGAGGGTCCAGCCCCGCCGCCCGATAGGCCAGCCGCACGCCCTCCTCGGCCGCATCGCGATCCGCCGGCTCCGTCGAGCGCCGGATCGCAAGCCAGCGCGTGCGATAGCGGCCGAGCGCCGCCGTCTGCTCCGCCGTCAGTGTGGTCTCAGTCGGCAAGGACGCGCGCGTCGCTCGGCCCGAGTTCGCGCTGGCGGCGAACGCGATAGGTTCCGCGCAGCAGCGTGACCGGCGCATGCTCGTCGTGCGTCACGCGGGCGTAGGCGGAAGCGACCCGGACATGTCCGATGTAAAGGCCGGCGGGGATGTCGGTTGCGAGTTTTTCGTCGCGGAACAGTGTGACGCGCTCGGCTATCGCGTGGCGGTGGCCGCTTTCCTCGCCTTCCGCCAGCACCATCGCCATGCCTTCGGGATTTTCCGCCACGGTTCCCGACGGCACGATATCAGCGACCCGCTCGAGCAACAGATCGCCTTGTGCGAAAATCTCCGTCATCGCCATCTCCTTGTGCTTTTCGAGCACCCGGTGATGCGCTGGGTGCTCTGTGTTCCACCCATTCTTTTGGTTGCTTTTGCTTGTTTGCCGACAGCCTCCTAGCATCTCCGCCAGGAGGCTGTCGTTGATCTTTGTTAGTATGGCACTTCGGTTAGTGCACCACCTCTCCATGCAGGGCGAGATCGAGACCTTCGCGCTCGGCATCCTCCGAGACACGCAGGCCCACGAACATCTTGACCACGAACAGGATGATCAGGCTGACGACAGCGTCATAGATGAACACTGTCGCAACGCCGATGCACTGGTTGACGAACTGGACGGGATTGCCTTCCAGCAGGCCCGCCGTTCCGCCAAATTGCTTGACCGCGAACACGCCCGTCAGCAGTGCGCCGACGATGCCGCCGACCGCATGCACGCCGAAGCAGTCCAGCGCGTCGTCGTAAGCGAACATGCGCTTCAGGCCGGTGCATCCCCAATAGCAGAAGACGCCGGCCGCGATGCCGATCGCGAAGGCGCCGACCGGTCCCACAAAGCCGGAGGCCGGCGTAATGGCGACAAGCCCTGCGACTGCGCCGGAACAGATGCCGACCACGGTCGGCTTGCCCTTCAGCGCCCATTCCACCAGCATCCAGGTGAAGCCGGCGACTGCGGTCGCGATCTGGGTCACCAGCATGGCCATGCCGGCCTGCATCCCCGCGGTGACGGCCGAGCCGGCATTGAAGCCGAACCAGCCGACCCACAACAGCGAGGCGCCGATGAAGGTCAGCACCATGTTGTGGGCGGGTCCTGTCTCGGCGCGCTTGCCGAGCATGATGGCGCACATCAATCCGGCGACGCCCGCGTTGATATGCACGACGGTGCCGCCGGCAAAGTCGAGCACCTTGACCCAGGCATCGTCGTTACCGGAGGAGAAGATCCCGTCGGGACCCCATACCCAGTGTGCGATCGGCGCATAGACGAAGATCGCCCATAGCCCGATGAACCAGAGCATCGCCGAGAATTTCATCCGCTCGGCAAACGCGCCGGCAATCAGCGCCGGCGTGATGATGGCGAAGGTCATCTGGAAGCAGATGTAGACGCTTTCCGGAATTGTCGCCGCCAGCGGATTGGGATTGCCGATGCCTCCCGCGCCGATGTCGCTCAGGATGTCCTTGAGGAACATGCGGTCGAGACCGCCCACGAAGGGCGTGCCGGCGCGGAACGCCATGCTGTAGGTCAGGACGGCGAACAGGATGGTGACGAGGCAAGTAACCGCAAAGCTGGTCATCACGGTGTCGCCGACGTTCTTCTTGCGCACCATGCCGCCATAGAACAGGCCCAGCCCCGGGATGGTCATCATCAACACCAGTGCCACCGACGTCAGCATCCACGCGGTGTCGCCGGAATTCGGCGTGCACTTCTCGAGGATCTTGCCGCCGCAGGCCGGCGGTGCGTCATCAGCCAACGCAGGGCCACCGAGCGCGAACCAGAGGAGCGCGATCCCCGACAGAGCCAGCGCCAATGTCACGAGCCTTCGGCCCCCGTCTTTCCCCGATTGCATTGTCGTCCTCCTTCTCCCAAGTGTCGGTACGTTTGTCAGTGCAGACTTCTCTCCGTTGCTGAGGCACGCTGGCAAACGGCTCGTCCGGCGGGGCAAGTGGTACCGCGCCTGCGTCCGTCGCCTGTTGATCGAAACTGGGGGATTGCGGGCGAGCCTGCCTGGAAGGCTGCGGTCGGGCCGCACCTGCTTTTTGACACGGCGGCCACCCTGCCCGGCGCCGCTGCGAGGCCACCGGGCCAAACCGGTTGGAGATTGGCAACGACGAGCCCCATGGCTGACCGGCCTTTCCTTGGTCGCCCAAGGTCGGGAGCCGCTGACAAACGGCGCCCGCCTCCAATTCTTAGCCACGGTTGTTCAAGATTCGTGCCATTGAGCGCCTTCAAACAAGGCACTGAATCCACGTTAGTTCAGCCTCCCGGCGCGCCGGAAGATCATGCGCCAGCCGCTTCGATCGGCAAATATCTGCTCAAGAAATGGGCAGCCTTTGTCCCGGCAACACTAAATTCAGACTTTCCCCGCTACCACGAGCCGCAAATTACTGCATTGCACCATAGCCCTGGCCAGGAAATTTCATGAACGACAAATCACTTCAGGCGCGCCTCGAATTCATTGGAATCGATCGCGCGACACGCGATGCCTTGCGCGAGATGCAGCCAATGATTTCGACGGCTTTGCCTCAAATTCTTGACCGCTTCTATCGACATGTTGTCCGCATTCCGAATCTCGCCGGCATGTTTGGCGACAAGGCCGCGATCGACCACGCGAAGCGGGCCCAGATCGCTCACTGGGGCGAAATCGTCAGCGGCGCATTCGATGACGCCTATCTCAAATCGGCCACCCGGATCGGCCGCGCCCATCACCGTCTCGGCCTCGAGCCCCGCTGGTACATCGCCGGCTATTCGTTCATCATCACCGGACTGCTGCAGGCGATCGAGCTCGGGATTGCCGGCGGTCTGTTCGCAGGCCGCGCGTCGCGCGAGAAGAAGGCTGCGCTGCAGACCGCCATCACGCGCGCTGCCATGCTCGACATGGACCTCGCGATCTCGGTCTATCTCGATGCCGCGAAGGAAGCGCAGCAGGCGGCTGTTCGCACAATGGCCGACACGTTCGAAGCCACCATCGGCGACATCATCAACACGGTGTCCTCGACCTCGTCCGAACTCGAAGCATCAGCCGGCAGCCTGACGAAAACCGCCGAGACGACGCAGTCGCTCTCGTCGGACGTGGCCGCGGCATCCAGCCAGGTCTCGGGCAACGTTCAGTCCGTTGCATCCGCGACCGAGCAGATGGCGTCTTCGGTCGGCGCAATCGGGCGCCAGGTCGCCGAATCGACCTCGATCGCGGCGGAAGCGGTGCGCCAGGTCGAGAAGACCGATGCCAATATCGGCGAATTGTCCCACACCGCCGAGCGCATCGGCGATGTCCTCAAGCTCATCACCTCGATCGCGGCGCAGACCAATCTGCTGGCGCTGAACGCCACCATCGAGGCCGCGCGCGCAGGCGATGCCGGACGCGGCTTCGCGGTGGTCGCCTCCGAGGTCAAGGCGCTTGCCTCGCAAACCGCCCAGGCGACGGACAACATCGCGCAGCAGATCGTCGGCATCCAGAGCGCAACGCAGGAGGCTGTCACCGCAATCAAGCGGGTTGGCGGCACCATCCACCAGATGTCCGGAATCGCATCGGGGATCGCTGCCGCCGTCGAGGAACAGGGAGCGTCCACCCGCGAAATCTCCCGCAATGTCCAGGAGGTGGCGGGCGGCACCGCGAAGGTCGCCACCAGCATTTCCGAGGTGAGCCGGGGCGCCAGCGATACCGGCTCCGCCGCCACGCACGTCCTGGCATCGGCCCAGTCGCTGTCCCGCGAGAGCCATCGTCTCAAGCTCGAGCTCGATCGCTTCCTCGACACGTTCCGCGCAGCGTAACCGCAGCCCCGCGCCTTCGAAAGGATCGCGCAGCGCATCGTTGCTTTCAACGGACGCCTAAAGCTGCGGGATCTTCTTGAGGTGAAGGTAGCGCGGATCGAACGCGGCGACCTTGGCCAGCCTCTCCCAATTCCTGACCGTGAGCACGCCGTCGCGGAAGTCCACGCTCTGGGTGGCGCGCAGTCGTTGCAGCGTACGATGGACCGTGGCAATTGCCATTCCCAGCGCCTCGCCCAATTGCATGAGGCTGATCGGCAGATCGAGCCGGTCCCCCTCGGTCAACCCGGAAACCCGGGCGCGATAGAACAGCTCGCAGAACAGATGCGCCATTCGCATGTGCACCGGTCGTGCGCTGTTGTTCGTGATGGCCTCGCGAAAAATGGCCGCGTCGATCAGGGTTTCGCGCCACACCGCGAAGCCGAGCTGAGGTCGCGCCTTGAACGCCCGCACGATGTCGCTGTGCGGAATGAAAGCGACCGCGGCATGGCCCATTGCGCTGATGGCATGGTCCATTTCGTCGATGAACAAACCCTGCGCGTCGGGCATGTCGCCGACGATGTGAAACGACAGATACTGCCGGCGTCCGCTGCCCAGCAGATGATATCGCGCGACAAGCCCGGACAGCACCAGAGCCGCGGCTTTCGGAGTGTCGCCTTGCTGGATCAAATCATCATTCGGGTCAAATCTCCGCGTCACGAACGACAGCTTCCTGATCTGTTCGATATCCTCTTCCGATAGCAGCGAATGCTCTCGTAAGTTGCGCGCCAATATTCGATGAAAACCCTCCACAACATAACTCTCTTTATCTTATCAAATGATCCGACCCGGCGGACCGACATAGAGTAAAACGAAAAACCTCTTGCCGGGTTTCATCGTTTGCGACGCAGCAAGGGCTATGCAATTCCGGCCCAGGGCGGCCTGAAAGCCGCAAGGGGTCGTCGAAACGAAAGCCCTCTCAATGCCGTACCGCCCGTTCCTATGCCGCATTCAAAAATTGTTTGGATGGCAGCGAACTCATCCCGAAAGCAGTGAGCAGAAATGGAAGAGCACCCGGCTCAAGCGGTCGGCGCAGCCCATGACCGATCAGCAGCTGGCCCGCACGATACGCGAGTGTCGACAGACGCCGGTCTCTGACCTGACGCTGCGCGAGCTCGGCCATCACATCGAACGCAACTGAGCCGTCACCGCACCGCCATCGACACGGCGAAATCGCCTCGAGCCGTCATTTCAGCCCGGCCGCCGACAGATCAGATCGACCTCGATCAGCGCATCGTAGGCAAGGCTCGTCACTCCGACGCAGGTGCGCGCGGGCAGTCGCCCTTCCGCAAAATAGCTGCGATAGGTCTCGTTCATCGCCGCGTAGTCGTCCTTGAATTGCGTCAGGTAGACGCGCGACATCACGACGTGCTCCAGTCCGAGTCCAAGTCCTGCGAGGACGATCTTGAGATTGGCCATCACCGCATGCGTCTGCGCCACGACGCCGTCAGGCAGCACGCCCGGCGCATCGGGACGGTCCGGCATCTGGCCGGTGACGAAGACGAAGCCATCGGTTTCCACCGCATGGCTGAATGGCGCAACGGGCTTCGGCCCGCCCGGGATCATGTGGAATTTCAAGGGTGCTATCCTTGCTTGCTAGAGCATTTTCCGGAACAGTGGACGCCGGTTTTCCGTAGAAAATGCGATTAAATCAAAAACTCTAGAGCCCGGCTTGATTCCATCAATGCCGGGCTCTAGCGACGCGGCGTGTCCTCGAAGAGGCGCTTGCGCAGGATGGCGTGGACACCCCAGTTTCCATCGACCACCTGCGTGACACCGAAATCGACGGCGGACGACATCAGGGCGATGGCCTCGTCCTCGGTCAGTCCTTTGATGTTCATCAGGAAGCGTCGCATCTTGCGAAACGCATCCTTCATCGCGAGGTCGAGCGAGGACTTCGCATAGACTTCGCTCTGGCCCTGAGTGCCGAATTCCGCAAGATAGTTCGGGTGGCTGAAGCCGGTCAGCACCCACTCGTCTTTCGTCTCGATCAGCGGATAGGACAGGTCGGCGAACGGGCGTCCGCTGAGCTCGCTCTTCTTGTGCAGGATGACCTTGAAGGTGCCGGTCATCGAACATTCGATGGCCGTGCCGCTGATTTCGCCGTCGCCTTGCGTCGCGTGAGGATCGCCCACCGAGAGCAGCGCCCCTGCGACCGAGACGGGCAGATACACGGTCGAACCCTTGCCGAGCCGCCAATTGTCGAGATTGCCGCCGAAATAGGCCGGTGGCACGGAATCGACAAAGTCGGCTTCGCGTGGCGCCACCGCGATGACGCCGAAATGCGGCCGGAGCGGAATGCGAACGCCGTCGAGCACGTCGTGGCGCCGCTTCATCCTGCATGGCGAAACCGGCACGCCGGGATAGTCGTAGGTGTGGTGAACCACGCCGAACGGATCGGTCTGGGCTTCCCAGCGGTACGAATAGAGCGCGCGCGCGTACGGCTCGGGATCATCAAAGAACATCTCGTAGATGGTGACGACCTCGCGCGGCTTCGGCTCGGCGAGAAATTCGCTGTAATGATAGCCCCACCAGGCCGCCACACTGCTTCCAAAGACCCGCCCGGAAAAAGCAGGACTGCGACTCGGACGCGGCGCGATGTCGAGGATTCGCACCTCCAGCACGTCGCCTGGCTGGGCATCTCTGACGGCGACGGGGCCGGTGCAAATGTGCACGCCAAATCCCTCCCCGGCTCCGCGGCCGAACACCGAGGCGTCCATCGGGCCTGCACCGCGCCGGTCGACCGTCTTGACCTCCGGCGTCCAGCGAAACACGTCCTCGGCGGCGGGATCACCCGCGATCATCCGGTCGGGATCGTCGGAGGCGTGCTGCGTCAGCGTCTCGATCGTGATGGTGTCGCCCGAGCGAATTTCCATCTGCGGCTGAAGCGAGCGGCTGAAAAAGCCCCAATGAACGCGCTCGCCCCTGATCTCGAGATGATGATGGACGGGCTCCTTGAGGGCGTCCGCATCGAGCCCGACCTGCGAAGGCGCGACGAACCTGGTCGCACTTGCAGCGTTCGCCTGATGCCGAAGCTGCGCCAGCGCGTCCTGAGGCCAGCCGCGATGACCGACGGCCATGCCCGATTTCGCGTGGCGCTCGGCCTGCTGATGCCGAAACTCCCGCGGCGAGAGGCCGAACCGATGCCGGAAGGTGCGGCTGAAATGCGCGGAATCGACAAAGCCGTAGCGATAGGCGATTTCAGAGATCGTCCGATGAGCCTGCCCGGCGTTGGCAAGGTCGGCACAGGCCCGCTGCAGCCGCCGCTCGCGGACATAATGGGTGAAATTGTCGCCGGAGCCTTCGAACAGCTTCTGCAGATACCGCTCGGAAATTCCTTCGGTCTGCGCAATGCGCGCCGGCGTCAGGTCTGGATCGTCGAGATTGCGCTCGATGGTCTGGCAGATCCGGTTGAGCGTCGCCGCCTTGGTTGCGGTGCCGCTCTCGGCGGCGGGGCTTGCGAGCTGCTGCGTCAGACCGAACAGGAGATCGGCGAGGCTTTGCGCGACCAGCTCCCATTCCGTGTCCGACAACGCGTCCAGCGTTTCGCCCGTGGTCTCCAATATGCGCGCGAACAGGCCGCCAAGGCCGTGCGGCACGATGGCGCGCGGCTCGATCCACCCGATGGGCCCGGTCTTGCGGCCGTGGAAGGCTTCCGACGTGACATGCAGGGCTATGACGCGCATGTCGCGCTGAAATTGCAGCGTCCATTGTCCTCGCCGCGGCAGCAGCAGCAGATGCCCCGCCGGCACGATCTGATGTTGGCCCGTCCGCAGGACCACGCCATCCTCGATCGCCAGAAGCGCGGTCGGAAGCGCGTCGTCGCAATTGCCGCCAAGCGGCGTGACGCCCTGCGACCCTGCGGCAAGCCTCACCAGGGTGACGCCTGTAGCATCCCGCCGCGCCGCAGTTGCGTGTCCGGAGTAAAGGGACGGCGCGGACATCGGCTGCAGGCCGACCGTCCTCAGCACGTCCCGCCATGCCTCGGGGCGGTCATGCTCGGCATAGGATTCACTTGAGAACGGAAGAAGACTCATGCGCCAACTCACACCCGGCTGAAGGCCAAGCAACCTCCATGCCAGCGGAGAGCCCTCGAAGCGGCGGTATTGACGAACGCCGCGGATCTCTGAAACGACGAATTCTGTCCTGAACTCAGCTCCTTAATCGCATCGGAACACGCTCTTGCGGATCGTGCCGTGGACCCCCCAATTGGCATCCACCACCTGGGTCACCCCGAAGTCGGCGCCCACCGACATCAGGGAGATGGCCTCGTCCTCGCTCAACTTGTGCACGGTCATGAGGAAGCGCCGCAACTTCCTGAATGCGTCCCGCATGGCCCGATCGAGGCTCGAGTGATTGGCAATCTCGGTCTGCGCATTGGCACCGAGCTCCGCGAGATAGTTCGGATAGGTGAAGCCGTAGACCGACCAGGCCTGATCGTTCTCCAGCATCGGGTGGCTCAGGCCTTCGAGCGCGGTGCCGGCAAGCTCGTTCTTCTTGTGCAGGATGAATTCGAAATCGCCGGTGAGCGACGTCTCGATCGCGGTGCCGCCGAGCTCGCTGTCGCCCTGGGCGGCATGGGGATCGCCGACCGAGAAAAATGCTCCGGGAACCGCGATCGGATAATACATCCGCGCGCCCTTGCCGATCCGCCAGTCATCGATGTTGCCGCCGGTGTAGCTCGGCGGGATGGAGCTGACGAAGTCCTGCTCCGACGGCGCAAGGCCCATGGTGCCGAAGTGCAACCGGGCCGGCACCTTGACGCTCTTGAGGATGTTCTCGCGCTTGCGAATGGTCGCATGATCGACCCGCACGCCGGGATAGTCGATCGTCGCATGAACGATGCCGTCGGGATCGGTCTGCGGCGTCCACACGTAGTTGTAGACCGCCTTGGCGAAAGGCTCGCCGGAGGTATCGAGCTCGAAGATGGTGATGACCTCGCGCGGCTTCGGCTCCTCGATCAGGTCGTGGTACTGGAACCCCCAATTGGCTGCGACATTCGAGCCGAAGCACTTCCCCGCGTAGCAGGCCTTGCAGGCCGGACGCGGGCGAATATCGAGGATGCGCACCTCCAGGATGTCGCCGGGCTCGGCGTTCTCCACCGCGACGGGACCGGTGAGGAGGTGGACGCCAATACCTTCGCCGGCGCCACGGATGAATGGGCCTTCCGTCGGCCCCGAGCCGCGCCGCGCCATGGTCTTCTGCTCGCGTGTCCAGTGGAAGATCGCCTCCGCGCCGGGATCGTCGGCGATCATGCGCTCATAGTCGTCATTGGCATGGTGAGTCAGCGTTTCGATCGTTGCACGGTCGCCTGACCTGATGGTCAGCGCGGGAGCCAGCGTCTTGCTGAAATAGCCCCAGTGAACGTTCTTCGGCGAAACCGGCAGCAGATGATGTTTCATGGGACAACCTCAGTCGAGAGATGATGAAGAAGGTCCGGCGGCCAGCCGCACGAGTATCGCACCGTCATTCCGGGATGGTGCGCCAGCACCAGACCCGGAATCTCGAGATTCCCAGGTGCGCAATTGCGCACCATAGTTCGCCTTCGGGCGCCCCGGGATGACGGTGCCGGGAGTGGCGCGCGGTTCACGGCGCCTCCTCCGCCATGGCGCTCAGGAAGCGTCGCGCTATCATCGTTTGCGGATTGGTCAGCACGTCTCGCGCCGGCCCCTGTTCGACGATCGCGCCATCCGACAGCAGCACCACGCGGTCCGCAACTTCCTCGGCAAAACGAAGCTGATGCGTCGAGATGATCATGGTCAGCCCATCCTCGATGGCGAGGCGCCGGATCACCTCGAGCACCTCGTTGACGAGTTCGGGATCGAGCGCCGAGGTCGGCTCGTCGAGCAGGAGCACACTCGGATTTGGCGCCAGCGCGCGCGCAATGGCGACCCGCTGCTGCTGTCCGCCGGACAAATGCCGGGGCAGCGCATCGGCGCGCGGGCGCAGGCCAACCCGGTCGAGCAGCTCGAACGCGCGGCGATCGGCGTCGGTATGGCTCCAGCCGTGCACCCAGCGCAGAGGCCCGGCAATGTTTTCCCGGGCGGTGAGATGTGAGAACAGGTTGAACTGCTGGAACACCATTCCCACGCCGACCTCCGCGCGCTCGTTGGCGAGCGCGCGCGGCGACAGCGGCTTCCCACCGTCGCCGAAGCCGAGACGCCGGCCGCCGACCATGATCGTGCCGGAATCCCAGGCCTCGAGATGATTGATGCAACGGAGCAGCGTGCTCTTGCCGGAGCCGGACGGGCCGAGCAGCGCAATCACCTCGCCGATCCGCACCGTGAGATCGACGCCGTCCAGCACGGCCTGCTTGTCATAGCTCTTGCGCAGGCCCTCGACACTGACCGCGACGTTGTTGCGGCTCAACATCTCCGCCCGCCTGGCACGATCGACGAATTCGAATTTCGGCTTCGGCGGGGGCAACTCGGCGAAGCCCGCATCCTCGATCTTTTCTTTCGCCGCTTCGAGCGGTTCATCCAGCGGCTGAAAGCGATACCAGGGCAACAGGCGCAACATCCGCACCTGCGAAGACTTGCGGTCGAGATCAAGCCAGGCCTCGACGAAAAGCTGGATCAGCGCGATGGCGCCGGTGAGGCAGAGATAGACCAGGCCGGATGCGAAGAAGATCGAAAAGAAGTCGAAGGTCGAGGACGCGAGCTGAGTGGAACGCAGCGTCAACTCCTGGACCGCGATCACCGAGGCCAGAGAGGAATTCTTCAACGCACTGACGGTCTCGGCCCCGAAGGCCGGAATCATCGTGCGGATGGCCTGGGGCGCGATGATGCGGGCCATCAGCACACCCGGCGTCATGCCAAGCGCCTGTCCGGCCAGCACCTGCCCGCGATCGACACCGAGCACCCCTGCGCGCAGGATCTCGGAGATGAACGGCGCCTCGTTGGCGGCAAGCGCGAGACCGGCGGCGAGAATGGCCGGCAGCGTGATGCCGATATGCGGCAAGGCATCATAGGCGAACACCATCTGAAGGATCAGCGGCGTGCCGCGGAAGATCACGCTGTATCCCCGGGCAACGGCCGCCAATACCGCGAAACGGCTGAGCTGCATTGCCGCGAGGATCAAACCGAGCAGCAGCCCGCCGAACAACCCGAGGGCGGTCACCTGCAGGGTGACCTCGATACCCTCGAGCAGATACGGCAGGCTGAGGTAGTGGAAGAACAGCGACATCAGTTGACCGTGAGCAGGCCCGGTTCCTTGAGGTTGTCAGGATCGAGCTCCCACTTCTTGAGGAGCGCGAGCTGGTCTCCGGACTTGTAGATCTCCGTGAGCGCCGCCATCACCGCTTCACGGAATTTCGGCTTGTCCTTCGGCACGGCGATGCCCACCGAGTAGGGAATCGTCACGGCGATGGCCTTTTCCAGCTTGTCCGGATTGGCCTTCACCGCGTTGTCGACGGTATTGACGTCGTTGATGTAGGTGTCCGCGCGGCCCGCGAGGATCGCCTGAATGCAATTGGCGTTGTTGTCGTAGAGCTGGAGCGTCGGCTCGGGCTTGCCTGCGGCCTTGCACTTCGGCATCAGGTCCTGCACCAGGGGCACTTCCACGAAACCGGTATTCTCCGCCGCGGCGGCGCCGCACAACGACATGTTGATGCCGTTGATCTTCTTGGGGTTACCCTTGGCGACCAGGACACCGTCGAACACTTTCGAGTAGGTGATGAAGTCGGCGGCCTTGGCGCGCTCTTCCGTCGCATAAATGTCCGAAATGACAATGTCGGCCTGTCCGCTTGCGAGCGTCGTCAACAACGCGGCGAAGGTCACTGGCTTGTAGGTCAGCTTGAAGCCGAGACAGTCGCCGATCGCTTCACCGAGATCGATGTCGAAGCCGACATATTTGCTCGGGTCCTTGGGATCGATCGCCTCGTAGCCCGGCGTATGCGGGTTGATTGCATTGACGAGCGTCTTGCCCTTCCAGTCAGGGTACTTCCCCTGCAATTCGGCACAGGCCGCCGGTGCGGCCCCCGCCGCTGCGGGCATCGCGACACTGCCCAGCAGAATGACGCCCATGAGCGTGCCGCACGCGGCGGCTGCAGAAAGCCGCCGTCCGAGCTCCTCGATGAAAAACCGCTTTCGCATCCGCTTTCTCCTCCGTTGCCATGGCTGCGCCATGCTCCACTTTCGGGGAGAAGCGTATTTTCGGATGCCGGGCCCGGCTTGTCTGAGGGCGCACTAAAAATTGGATGCAAGCCCTCCACGAAATAGGCAGGCTGCAACAATTTTGATCAACTGGCCCGGCAGTTGGCCTGGAGGTCAGGATTGGCCGGCCGGATGCGCATTGGGTCAAACGGCACGCAGCCCTGCGACACCGCCGGAAGCTGGGGCCGGACCAGCAGCCGAAACGGTCCTGAAGGCCCCCGTCATGTTTCAAATGTAGCCAAATTCCGGCGCCCGCAATCCTGACGTAACTCCTGCCGACCCAAATTCCGGACCATATCACGCTGCAGACTATTCCAGTTCGCAGAGCGGACAGACGCAGCAATGTGGCGGGTGAAAAAATGAGCTCGGAAGCAACCAACACGTCAAAGACCGCGATCGTGACCGGTGGTTCGCAAGGCATCGGTTCCGGCGTCGTACAGGCCTTCCTTCGCCGGCACTACAATGTCGTTGCGACTTCACGCAACATCAAGAGCTCGAAGGAGCTGCCTTCGTCACCGAAGCTCGCTTTGGTGGATGGAGATATCGGCGATGCCGCGACCGCCGCGAAAGTGACGAGGACGGCGATCCATACATTCGGCTCGATTGATGCGCTGGTGAACAGCGCCGGAATATTCTTCATGAAGCCATTTACCGATTACACGGATGAGGACGTCAAACGGCTGGTGTCCACCAATCTCGACGGGTTCATCTACATGACTCAGCTCGCGATCAAACAGATGCTGGCGCAAAATTCAGGTGGAAGCATCGTCAGCCTCACGGCCTCTCTGGCGCATCATCCCATAGCGGGCGCAAATGCCTCGATCCCGATGATGACCAAGGGCGGCGTCGAGACGATGACACGCAGCCTCGCCATTGAATATGCGAAGGATCAGATCCGGGTGAATGCGGTTGCACCTGGAGCGGTCGATACGCCGCTGAACAGGAATAATCCCGCGGACTTTCTGAAAACGCTATCCCCGATGGGAATCATTTCGACCGTTCGGGAGATCGTGGATGCCGTGGTTTTCTTGACCGAAGCTCCGCACATAACTGGCGAGGTGCTGCACGTCGACGGCGGCGCACACGTCGGAAAATGGTGAACCGGCGAAAAGCGCGCAACGGGGAGGACTTCATGTTGAAAACACGCGTGACGGAGCAATATCGGTTGAAGCTTCCGTTCATCAATGCCGGCATGGCGTTCGTTGCGACCGCGCCTCTGGTGCGCGCGGTGTGCGAGGCGGGCGGAATGGGAATGCTGGGTGCTGCCGCAATGCCGCCGGACATGCTGCGAGCGTCGATCCGCGATCTTAAAGCCGTCGATCCCGCGTGCTTCGGGGTCGATATCATTGCCCGGTTCAGCGGGATCGAGCACATCGAGGTTTGCGTCGCCGAGAAGGTGCCGGTCGTCGTATTCTTCTGGGACGATCCGCCGGATGAGTGGTTATCGCGTCTGCGGGCCGCAGGCAGTGACATCTGGTTTCAGGTTGGCAGCGTCGAGGAAGCGAAGGCCGCCTTGCGACGCGGAGCCCAGGGTCTCGTCGTGCAAGGCAGCGAAGCCGGCGGCCACAACCGCGCCGCCGCGGCAACGTTCTCACTGCTCCCCGCGGTGGTCGATGCAATCCCTTCCGTCCCCGTCATTGCCGCGGGTGGCATCGCCGATGGTCGAACCGTTGCTGCTGCACTGACGCTTGGCGCCGATGCGGTCTGGGTGGGCACTCGCCTGCTCGCGAGCTTCGAGGCCTATGCCCATCCGCAGTACAAGGATCGGGTCGTCGCCGCCGGCGTGGAAGATACTGCTCGCCATCTGATCTTCGGCCCGGAATTCCCCGACGCTTCGACGCGCGGATTGCGCAACCGCATCGTACGGGAATGGGAGCCGCGCAGCGATCCGCCGCCGTACAAGGTCGTTCCGGAGTCGGAGTTGCCAGTGATTGGCCAGGCCCGCCTTTATGGACAGGAATTTCCCATGAAGCGGTTTTGTGGATTTCCACCAACCCCGGAGTTCACGGGCGATCTTGAAGAAATGAGCCTGCTGGCCGGTGAATCGGTCGGTCAGACCAAGAGCCTGATGAGCGCAGCCAGCATCATCGACGAGATGATGGGCGGCGCCGAAGCGGTGATCAGGAAGCGGCTCGGATCGATGCTCGTGGACCGGTGAAGGCACGAGGGAGCGGAGCTGACGAGAAAGACGCGAGTGCGATCGGTTTCACGGGGTCTGTCATCGGGCGCATATTCGCGCGACCCGTTGTTCAACCTTGCCAGGGCCTCTCCGGATCGACCGCGGTGATTTGCCCGACGGGTGCTCGTCGCAAATTCCTGTCAACCGTCGCTCGCAAAAATATTTCTGTTTTTCCGAACGCCGACTCAGTCGTATGGTCTACGCGTTCCGCACCGGCAGGAGGGGCGTACGCGTCGTCACGAACGTGGAGCGGAATGCGGTGGACGCGAGGGTGCCGGAGACGTGCGGCACCTTGCGTACGGTCAAGTCGTGTGGTTCTGGCACACCCTTGCAGGTGCTAAGTTGGCGACGATGCTCAAGGCATTGCGCTGACGACGGTGGCAAACGCTGGTTCACCGGGAAGAGCGCGAAGTAAGCCGTAAACCACTGCGCAGGGAAGGCCGGAGTGTTTCCGCCTCCACCTGTGGTCTTCGCGCTCTTGCGCG
>CAYVVB010000363.1:0-12477 GCA_964454955.1 uncultured Bradyrhizobium sp.
GCCGACGGCACGCCGATCATGCTGACCGACTCGCGGGAGGCCGCGATTGCCAACGCCTGGAGCAACGAATTGCAGGCCGTCAGCGTACACTGACGAAAGGCCAGAAGAATTCGACAGGCGGTTCCGTGCAAGCGGAGCCGCGTATTTTTTGTTTCGAATTTGGCTTGCTGCGCGATTGCGCGGCGGTGGATGCTGGTCAGGATGAAAGGTGGACACCGGGACGACCGCCCGCAAGAAAGCCTCGACCAAGAACAAATCGCCGATCCCGCTCGGCGCGCCGACCTGCACGCGTGGCTGGAGCGAAGGATATCCCGGCGACAACGGAAGCGGCGGCCCCGCGCTCTGTGCCGCAAAACCTGACTAAGCCGCGCTCGCCGGCGGCAGCGCCAGCACGGAATAGATCGCCTGCGCATCGCGCGAGGCGCGCAGCTTCTTGGCAATGTCCTGGTCGCGCAACAGCCTTGCGATTCGCGCCAGGGCCTTCAGGTGGTCGGCGCCCGCGCCTTCCGGCGCCAGCAGCAGGAACACCAGATCGACCGGCTGGCCATCCATCGCCTCGAAGTCGATCGGCCGCTCGAGCCGGGCGAACAGGCCAAAGATCTTCTCCAGCTTCGGCAGCTTGCCGTGGGGGATGGCGACGCCATAGCCGACCGCCGTGGTGCCTAGCTTTTCGCGCTGCAGCAGGACCTCGAAAACAGCCCGCTCGTTCTGCCCGGTCAGTTCGGCCGCCTTGGCGGCCAGCTCCTGCAGCGCCTGCTTCTTGCTGTTGACCTTCAATGCCGGGAGAATCGCCTCTGGTGCGACCAGATCGGTAATCGTCATGGGGCGTTCCGAGGGGTGAATTGAACAGTCAGGTTGCGATTAGGCTTGTCTTAGCCGGCATCAAGAAGATGAGGCGGGAGGCGAAATCATGCCCCTAGCCCGGGCCCCTGATGTGGGGGGCTTCTACTCCAACGCAACCGCCATGCCAACTCCCGGAAAGAGTTTCCAGCATTCTAACCTTAAGGCCGATCGACGAGCAGAGACGCAAAATTGTCATGTTTGCCCACCCTTTTCAAGGTCTTACGGCCGGCGGATCGACCCAGCCGACATTGCCGTCGGCCCGCCGGTAAATCACGTTCACCCGGCCGCTCGAACCGTGCTGAAATACCAGGCACGGCGCGCCCGTCAGGTCCAGTTCCATCACGGCTTCGCTGACGGACAGTCGCTTCAAGGATGTGATGGTCTCGGCGATGATGACGGGGTTGTAGCCGGCGACCTCCTCCTCGTTTTCCGGCGCCTCGATCACATAGCTCGATGCATCGAGCGCCGGCGCCTCCAGTTCGGCCAGTGCCGCCGACGCCGCATGGGCCTTGCGCGCCGAGCGGTCCTTCAGCCGGCTCTTGTAGCGGCGCAGCCGCTTTTCGATCATCAGGAGCGCCTGGTCGGCGCTGGCATAGGCATCCGGCGCGTTGGCGTCGGCTTCCAGCGTAATTCCGGAATCCAGGTGCAGGGCGCAATCGGTGCGGAAACCAAAGCCGTCCTTGCTGAGCGTAATGTGACCGGAAAAATTGCCGTCGAAGTATTTCCTCAACACCTCCTCGGTTCGTCCGCCGATGCGTCCGCGCAGCGCCTCGCCGACGCTGATGCTTTTTCCCGAAATCCGGAGAGTCATCCGATGCCTCGTTTGGATTGATCTGGGAGAATCGACACTATCGCGATTTGAGGCCGACGCAATCTCGTAAGCCCGGACGATCCGGACCCCGACGGGCCACCGCCGGCGCATCTACATCGGCAGCACCAGCGCGCTTTGCTTCTCGCGGCGGCGCTGCACCGAGGACGGAATGCGCATCGCCTCCCGGTACTTCGCGACCGTGCGGCGGGCGATGTCGATGCCGGCTTCGCGCAGCCGCTCGACGATGGTGTCGTCGGAGAGAATCGCGCTGGCATCCTCCGCATCGATCAGCTGCTTGATGTGGTGTCGCACGGCTTCCGCGGAATGGGCCTCGCCGCCGTCAGCAGAGGCGATCGAGGCGGTAAAGAAATATTTCAGTTCGAAGGTGCCGCGATTGGTCGCCATGTACTTGTTCGCAGTCACCCGCGAAACCGTCGACTCATGCATCTGGATCGCGTCCGCCACGGCCTTGAGATTCAAGGGGCGCAAATGCGCGACGCCGTGGGTGAAGAAGCCATCCTGCTGCCGCACGATTTCGGTCGCGACCTTGAGGATGGTGCGGGCGCGCTGGTCGAGCGCGCGCACGAGCCAGGTCGCATTCTGCAGGCAGTCGGTGAAATAGGATTTGTCACCGTCCTTGCGGACCGTCTTCGACAGCTCGGTGTAGTAGGTCTGGTTGACCAGCACGCGCGGCAATGTGTCGCTGTTGAGCTCCACCTGCCAGCCGCCGTCCGGACCGGGCCGGACATAGACGTCGGGCACCATGGCCTGCAAGCGCGAGCTGCCGAACTTCAATCCCGGCTTTGGATCGAGGCGGCGAATCTCGCCGATCATCTCGGCGATATCCTCGTCATCGACCCCGCACAACTTGCGCAAGCCTGCGATGTCGCGCTTGGCCAGCAGATCGAGATGCTCGACCAGCGCCTGCATCGCGGGATCGTAGCGATCGAGCTCGCGCAACTGGATCGCAAGGCATTCGCTCAGACTGCGCGCGCAGATGCCGGGCGGATCGAATTTCTGCAGCACGGAAAGCACCGCCTCGACTTCGGCGGGGCTCGCGCCGAGCCGCTCGGCTGCCTGTCCGAGGTCGGGCGGCAGGTAGCCGGCCTCATCGACCAGGTCGATCAGGTATTGTCCGATCATGCGCTGCGAGGGCGAGGTGAACGCCACCGCAAGCTGTTCGCCGAGATGATCGGCCAGCGTCACTTCGGCCGCAACGAAGGCTTCGAGATTGTATTCCTCGTCGTTTGAGGCGCCCCCGCCCCATTCGGTATAGGCGGTCGGCGCGGCATCCTGCGCGTTGCGCGCGGCAGCTTCCGAGGGTTCCTCGGAAAATACGTTGTCGAGCCCGGTATCGAGCGTCTGTTCGATTTCGGCGCGGGTGCCGAGATCACGGCTCAGCCACTCCTCCTGGCCGAGCTCGAAACTCTCGGTGCCGCCGCCGGCCATCTCAGACTGGCCGGGTGCGAAATCCTCGCCTCCGCCGTCATGGTCCGCATCGGAAAACTCGGCGCGTTCCGCGCCCTGCTCGCCTGCAACCGGCGGCTCGTTGCTGTCGGCCGCCCGCTCGAGCAGCGGGTTTCGTTCCAGTTCCTCTTCGACGAAAGCCGACAGGTCGAGATTGGACAATTGCAACAGCTTGATCGCCTGCATCAGCTGCGGCGTCATCACCAGCGACTGCGATTGACGGAATTCCAATCTCTGCGTCAGCGCCATGGAGGCAAAAACCGTTCCCAAAACTTGGTCCGATTCTTGCTTAACCTAGTCTGGCGCCGATGTACAAGCCTTGACGAATGGAAAAAGAGTCCTACAGGCGGAACTCTTCACCAAGGTAAAGACGACGGACATCCGGGTTGTTGACGATCTCTTCCGGATTGCCCTCGGTGAGGATTTCCCCAGCATAGACGATATAGGCGCGGTCGGTCAGCCCGAGCGTTTCCCGGACATTGTGGTCGGTGATCAGGACGCCGATGCCGCGGTTGGTCAGGTGGCGAACCAGGTCCTGGATGTCGCCCACGGCAATCGGATCGATTCCGGCAAAGGGTTCGTCGAGCAGCATGTAATTGGGGCGCGTCGCCAGTGCGCGGGCGATCTCGACGCGGCGCCGCTCGCCGCCCGACAGCGCGATCGAAGGGGTTTTGCGCAGGCGCGTAATATGGAACTCGTCGAGCAGTGAATCGAGTTCCGCTTCGCGCTTCTTCTTCGAGGGCTCGACCACCTCGAGCACGGCGCGGATATTCTGTTCCACGGTCAGCCCGCGGAAGATCGAGGCCTCCTGCGGCAGATAGCCGATGCCGAGCCGCGCGCGCTGATACATCGGCAGCTTGGTCACGTCATGGCCGTCGAGCTCGATGGCGCCGCGATCCGCCTTGATCAGCCCGGTGATCATGTAGAAGACGGTGGTCTTTCCGGCACCGTTCGGACCCAGCAAACCCACGGCTTCGCCGCGGCGGACATAGATGCTCACACCGCGCACCACCTGACGGCTGCCGAAGCTCTTTTCCACGCTATGCACAGCGAGGTAGCCCGGCCGCCGCAACAGCCGCGGCGCGGCCGCCGCGCCGGGCTTGCCCTGCCTGGGCTTGGCCGGATCGGGCCTCGCTGGATCGGGCCTGGGCGGGTCGGGCTTGGCAGGCCGCGGGACTTGCGGGCGGGGCCGCGGCCGTTCGGCCTGCGGCACGTCCGCGTGGTGGGCCGGCCTCGGCAGATCGAGCCCGGGGATCGGCACTTCGCGCGCCATCGGCGGCGCGTCGCGCACCGGGCTCGTCAGCATGTTGCCAAAGCTATCTCCGAGCGCAGTGATGTCGTCGCGCGCAAATCCAGCCCGGCCGCGTTTGGCGGAGCGCCGACGGAACATGCCGAGTAAATCCACCATCCCCGCTTCGCTTCCAACGCCTCT
Source organism: uncultured Bradyrhizobium sp. (assembly GCA_964454955.1). GTDB lineage: Bacteria > Pseudomonadota > Alphaproteobacteria > Rhizobiales > Xanthobacteraceae > Bradyrhizobium. The sequence goes on from CAYVVB010000363.1 coordinate 4,554, forward strand.
CGAAGGTGTCCCGCGGCCAGCGGTCTGATTCGTCCACTCAACACGAAGGAAGGGGTGATGCGAGCACCCCTTCGACGGGTCATCCTGAGGTGCGAGCAGAGCGAGCCTCGAAGGATGACGGAATCAATGGCGAGGTCTCAAGCCAAGCCCGTCGCCTGGCTAGATACAGGCTTGCGCCGTTCCCTTCAACCGCGCCGCCGTCCCGCCGCGCAGAAGTGATTGAAGTTATTTTGGTTTATTCGAGCCGAAACTTGGCAAAGGCGATGGCGAAGCTTGGCCCGAACCCTGACCCGGACCTTGGCCCTGGCCGCATCCCTGTCCCTGCTGGTTGTTGATGAACAGACCCTGCACCCTGCCGCTGTCAGATTCCACCCGGGAAACGCCGGTGGTCATGTCGACCAGCAGCCGGTCGCCGCGCAGCACATTCTTGCACTGGGTAAGGACCACGCGGCCGAGCATGGTAATCAGGTTGGTCTTGGTATCGAAGACGGCGGTCTCGCCGGTGACAACCTGGTCCTTCTGGGTCACGACCACGTTGCCCCGCGCCTCCAGCCGCTTGATCGACGAACTGCCGCTGGGGCCGGGGGTTGCCGCCTGCATCGGCGCCGCTTTTGCCGCCTTCGCATTCGCGGGCTGCTGGGCGGATTGGCCGGAGTTTTCGTAGAACACCACGAGCGTCTTCGAGGTCATCGTGGTGTCGCCCTGCACCACCTTCACATTGCCGGAGAAGGTCGCTTCCTTCTTCTTGTCGCGCATTTCGAGGGAGGCCGCCTCGATCTGGATCGGCTGGTCGCGATTTTGCGAAAAGCCCTGCATGGCATTGGGCACACCCTGCATCGAGCTCTGCGCGCTCGCACCAAACGCCGCACCGAAGGCGAGCGCAAACGACGCCGCACCGAACCAGCCCGCGAGCCGGCCGCTCGCGCCGCCAAAGCGCAGGAATCTCGCCAGGAACTCCGACATGGGTCGCGTCATTTGAGGTTGCCGGACTTGCCGGCGGCCGAGCGCGAGGTTTTTGCCGGTGCGACGGGTTCAACCGGCGCGGCGGGGACGCTCGCTTCGGCCGGAGCGGATTGGTCCGCATCCAGATGATCCAAGTGCATCACGACATTGCCCTCGAACCGCACGACCTCGCCGCCGCCCGTGATCCTCAATCGATCGGACGAAAGCGTCCCGTTGGTGAGCGTCACGTCGACATGCTCGTCGGAATCCACCGTACCCTTCGCCATGTCGGCATGCGCCTGGGTCAGGCGCGCCTCATAGCCGGTCGAGGTCTGCAGGAAGATGTCCTGGTGCAAATCGAGCGTCTGCTGCTTGTTGTCGAACAGCCCGGTGCGGGCATCGAGCGTCACGGTGGACCGGTCCTCCATCAACAGTTTGGCCCGCAAGGTCTTGAGCTCGACATGGTCGGGGTCGGTCAGGTCCTGGGTCGCGGTCTTCGCCCAGAGCTCGTAGGGCCGCTGGTCGGGCGTGTAGCCCGACAGATGCGGCGATTCCATGGTGATCTTGGTGCCGGACACCACGAGGTTCCCCACGTCCAGCGGCAGCTTTGGCATCAGCATCCGGAACGGATTGAAAACCGAGACGCCAACGACCACGGCCAGCGCCAGGAGCACCGCGGCAGGCACGGCGATGCGCAGCGCGCGCACCATCCGACTGTGGCGGGCGGCGATGGCAAAGCGCGCTTCCAGGCTTGCCTGATAGGCCGGGTTCTGGACCGAATTCAACGCCGCTCCGCAAGGCTAAGGCATGATCGGGAAGGCGAGGCTGGCTCCCCCGAAAGATCACGCAGGATCAGGAAGGCCGCCATTGTACCCCGCCTTCTCCGGGGATGCAGTCGCGAACTGAGTGGACGACTGTGACCGGAACGGGGCGGGGGAGGCGACCAGGTGTCTCCCTTGACACCGCTGCCGTCGGCAGAGGTGACCTAGGAATGCGCAAAAATGTCCTCGAGCTCCCAGCCCTGCAGGTCGAGCCTGGCCCGCGTCGGCAGGAAGTCGAAACAGGCCTGCGCGAGCGCGGTGCGACCCTCGCGCGCCAGCATGGCGTCGAGGCGATCGCGCAGCGCGTGCAGATGCAGCACGTCCGAGGCCGCATAAGCCAGTTGCGGCTCGGAAAGCTGCTCCGAACCCCAGTCGCTGGATTGCTGCTGCTTCGACAGGTCGATGTTGAGCAGCTCGCGCACCAGGTCCTTCAGCCCGTGGCGATCGGTGTAGGTGCGCGACAGGCGGGAGGCGATCTTGGTGCAGTACAGCGGCTGCGGCATTACGCCGAAGGTCTGGTAGAGCACGGCGATGTCGAAGCGGGCAAAATGAAAGATCTTGGTGACCTTCGGGTCCGCCAGCAGCGCCTTCAGGTGCGGGGCATCGGTGTGCCCCTTCGGCACCTGCACCACATCGGCGCTGCCGTCGCCATTGGATAGCTGCACCACGCACAGCTGGTCACGATGCGGGTTGAGCCCCATGGTCTCGGTATCGATCGCCACCGAGGTGGTGTAGCGGGAAAGATCGGGCAGGTCGCCGCGATGCAGGCGTACGGTCATTCAATCTGGCCTCTGGTCGATTCGACATCGGGCGCCCACCCTAACGTGTAGGGCGGGTCAGGCGAAGCCGTAACCCGCCGCAGATGCGGGCCTGGACGACGAATTACGCCTTCGGCCAATCCGCCCTACCTTATCAATGCAACGGAAGCAAATACCGCCGGGCCATCGTCAGGCCGCCGACTCCACCGGGTCCCTTGTGTGGAGGTATCCCGGGTCGAACTCGCCGACCCTGGCGAGCCTGGTCCAGTCGTTGATGACGAGCTTGCCCTCCCGGAAATCCGCCGATCTCGTTGCCCGCAGCTCCTGCAAGGTGCGATGGACCGTCGCAATCGCGATCCCCAGCGTCTCGCCGAGCTGGGTCAGGCTGATCGGGAACTCCCACGTCATCCCGTCGTTCAGGCCGGCCTCCCGCGCCCGATAGAACAGCTCACAGAACAGATGCGCCATCCCGGCGCGCCGGGATCTGGCGCCATTGTTGGTGATCGCCTCGCGAAAGATGGCGGCGTCGATCAGGGTCTCCCGCCAGATGGCGAAGCCGAATGACGGGCGCCGGGTGAAAGCACGCATCAGCATCTTGTGCGGAATGAACGCGACGACCGCGGGGCCGATCGCACAGACGCTGTGATCCATCTCCTTGAGGAACAGGGCCTGCACGTCCGGCAGGTCGCCCGCGATGTGGAAGGAGAGATACTGGCGGCGGCCGCTATTGAGCAGGTGATAGCGCGCGACCACTCCGGACACCACCAGCGCCGCGACCTTCGGCACCTCGCCCTGGCGAATGAAATCCTCGCCGGGCCGAAACTCCTTGACGTCATGGGGCAGGGACGAGATTTGCCGGATGTCCTCCCTGGCAAGGCGCGAATGCGTTCGCAGGCTGCGGACGAGGGTTTGGTGCGCATCGTACATGGCCGCCTCCCTTTGCCTCGCTGCGGCACTTTCATGCGCAGCACTATCAAATGATAGAACGTCGCGGCGGATACCCGGTAAACTCCGAGCAATCGGCCGGGTTGCAAATCCGCGGCAAAATGGAGGGCAAAGCTGCCGCCAGTTCGATTTGATCGTTTGAAGAGGCGCTGCGTTTTTTGTCTCATTTCGCCAACTGCTCGATCAAAGCGTGCCCTTCGGTCCTCCTCAGCGAGCCGTGCCCCGTGGCCGGCACAACCGTCAGACCCGATATCCGATCAAACGCCGGCGGCATGCCAAGCGGGACCGGGACGACCTGCAACCGATCTCTCGAACCCACATCAGCGGTACCTGCCCAAGCATGAAAGACCTGACCGAAAGACTTCGAAAACTTCGTGACGATGCCGAGGACTGCCTGCTGATCAGCCGGCTGGCGACGGATCCGACGAAACGACAGGCTTTTCGAAAGCTCGCCACCCAGCTCGAGGAGATGGCGGCTGAAATCGAGGCCGTGATCGCCGCCAGGAGGGCGTCCGGCGAAACCTAGCGGCGCAGGCGAGCGCCAAGCCAACTGGAGGAAACAGGGATGAACGAGTTCAGGGAGACGCTCAAGGCGCGATTGGATGCCATCCTCGATCAGACCTGCGCGAGCCTGGTCAACGGTGGCGATCATGACACAAGGAAATACGTCGCGGAAAAACTGGCCGAAGCGGCGCGGAACGGAATCACGCATCTCGACGAGCTGAGCGTCATTGCCGGCCGGGCGCTGCAGGAAGTCTCCAACCGGAAAGCCGTCTGAGGAGTTCCGCCTCGGCATTGTCGGTCACGCTTCCTGGGCTTCCAGAGGCATTGGGAGTGACCGGCACGGACCGCCAGCGCTTTTTCGAACGCGCTGGCGGTCCACACTCACTACACGCAGCGCGCATCGGGCACTGGTTTTTGCGCGACTGTGGCTCCATCATTGGTGAAGCAGCTTGTACTGGACGACGTAGACCGCGGCGCCAGCAAGGTAGCCCAACAATGCGAGCCAGCTGACCTTGCGCAGGTACCAGATGAAATTGATCCTCTCCAATCCCATGGCCGCGACGCCGGCGGCCGATCCGATGATCAGGATCGAACCCCCGGTGCCGGCGCAATAGGCGATGAATTGCCAGAGAAAGCTGTCAACGGGATAGCTCGACAGCTCGTACATGCCCATTGAGGCCGCAACGAGCGGGACATTGTCCACGATCGCGCTGATCAAGCCCAGAAGGAGGACAATGATCTCTTGCCGTCCGAAAGTCTGGTCCAGCCAACCGGCGACGGCGGCAAGGATTTTCGTATGCTCCAGGGTGGCAACAGCCAGCAGGATGCCCACGAAGAAGACGATCGAACTCAGGTCTATCCGGGTGAGCGCGTGCGCTACGGTCAGCCGCTCTTTGGTTTCCTGCTCCTTGTCCCAATGGATCAGTTCTCCCGCAAGCCACAGGACTCCCAGGCCGAAAAGGATGCCCATGAACGGCGGGAGCTGCGTGAGCTGTTTGAACGCGGGCACCAACAGCAGCACGCCGAGCCCCAGACCGAACATCAAGTTGCGTTCAAATGCCGGGGCCTTCGAATTCTCGATGTCGACGCCGGTCGATTCAAATGTCCGCCCTCTGAGACGAGAGCTCACGAGCGCCAGCGGAATGAGCAAGTTGACGACGCAAGCCAGGAACAACGCTCTCACGGTGCCCAGGGCGGTGATCTGATCGCCTATCCACAGCATGGTCGTAGTGACATCGCCGATGGGCGACCATGCGCCGCCCGCGTTCGCAGCAACGACGATGATGGACGCGAACAGGAGCCGATCCGGCCTGCTCTCCAGAAGTTTCCTGACCAGCGAGACCATCACGATGGTTGATGTCAGGTTGTCGAGGATCGCGCTCAGGAAGAAGGTGACCAGGGAGACGAGCCAGAGCAGCGTGGTCAATCGCCGTGTTCTGATGTGAGACGTGATGATCTCAAATCCGTCATGCGCGTCGATGACCTCGACGATCGTCATCGCTCCCATCAGGAAGAAGACGACTTGCGCCGTGGCGGCGACCGTCTCGCTCAGCTCGTGGCCCAGGCGATCGGGATCTGCGATCGAAAGGGCGTAGATCGTCCAGAGCAACCCCGCGCCCAGCAGCGCCGATGCGGATTTGTTGACCCTGATTGGGTGTTCGAGCGCAACCGCCACATAGGCGACGACAAAGATCACGACCAAAGTGGCAAACAAGACTGATCCTCAAAATGTGTTGTGGGTCCCGCGTCTGGTCCTATCCCCGGAGGCCAGGGTTGGCGATGCGGCGAGGTGCAGCGGTCGAGGGCCTTGCCAACACTCGGTCGACACGCAAGCGCGACCGTGGGAACCGACCCAGGGGCGAGGGCGGACGAACCGAAGGCCGATCCGCCGCCTGGGCCACCATCTGCGCTCGACTTCTCGAGCCGAGGGGATGCCATCGATCGGTCGCGCGAACCGCAACATGCGCGCGCACGTTCTGGAACGTCCAACAAGTTTTGCTGATCGGGAAAAGCACCAAAAAGCTTGTTTGGTTGGGCCTTTTGCGGCTATCGCAGCCCTCCGGCGCATCCCCCGCCTTGCTGCAACGAAATCTGCTTCGAAGACATGCCATGACCGAACAAACCGTCGCGGCCCCGATCGAGGATCAACAGCAACTGGAGCGCGGCTTCACGCGCTACCAGTCGCTCCTCGTGGCGCTGCTCGCTCTCGTGCAGTTCACGGTCATCCTCGACTTCATCATCATGTCGCCGCTCGGGGCCATCATCATGCCGGCCTTGAACATCACCGCCGGGCAGTTCGGCGCCGCCGTCTCGGCCTATGCGTTCAGCGCGGGCATCTCGGGCGTGCTTGCGGCGGGCTTCGCCGACCACTTCGACCGGAAGCGCCTGCTGCTGTTCTTCTTCGTCGGCTTCACGGCCGGCACGACGCTGTGCGCGCTGGCGCCGACCTATCACCTGCTCCTGCTCGGCCGGATCGTGACCGGCGTGTTCGGCGGCGTGATGGGCTCGATCGTGCTGGCGATCATCACCGACCTCTTTCCGCTGGGTTTGCGCGGCCGCGTCATGGGCTACGTGCAGACGGCGTTCGCGGCAAGCCAGGTGCTGGGCATTCCGGTCGGACTGTTCCTCGCCAATCACTGGAACTGGCACGTCGCGTTCGGCGCGATCGTCGTCCTCTCGCTCGTTGCGATCGCGGCGGTGTTCATGCTGATGCGGCCGGTCGATGCTCACCTCAAGCTGAAGCAGGACAGGAACGCGTTTGCCCACCTGATCGCGACCGTCGGCCAGCCGCACTATACGGTCGCGTTTGGCGTCACCACGCTGCTGGCGACCGGCGGCTACATGATGATGCCGTTCGGCAGCGCCTACACCGTGCACAATCTCGGCATCGACATCGTCCACCTGCCGACCATCTATCTCGTCTCCGGCCTGTTCAGCATCGTCACCGGCCCGCTGGTCGGCCGCGCCAGCGACCGGTTCGGCAAGTTTCCCACCTTCGTTTTCGGCACCGCGATGTCGGTCGTCATGGTGCTGATCTACACCCATCTCGGGCCGGTCAGCCTGACGGTCGCCATCCTCGTCAACGTTCTGATGTTCGTCGGCATCTTCTCGCGCATGATCCCTTCGCAGGCGCTGATGTCGGCGATTCCCGATGCGAACCAGCGCGGCTCGTTCAGCGCGATCAGCGCCTCGCTACAACAATTCTCCGGCGGACTCGGCGCGGCGCTGGCCGGCCAGATCATCGCGCTGGATGCCGACGGCTCGCTCGTCCATTTCGACCGGCTCGGCTACGTCGTGGTCGGAACCTCGCTCCTCGCGCTGGTGGCGATGTATTTCGTGCAGAAGCAGGTCGCCGAACGTACCCACACGGCGGTGGTTTGAGGGAACGTTCTGCCGTTCGATCACCCCGTCAGCGTCTGCGAGCAGCATAGACAATACATTCTCTGATTTCGCGCGCTTGTTTCGTTGAGCAGCGCGCACTCGAGACGACAAGCTGTCGGAGCCTGAATTGGTCAGCCTCGCTGTCCACTCCGTTACTCCGCAATCACAGTCACTGAGAAATTGCGCCGATCGTTTGCTCGCCATGGTTGTGGCAAATACAGGACGTACGTTGATGCTCAAGTAGGTCCAGACTGGATAGCGTGGAGACCAGTCGATGCGTAGCCGGACGGTCTCAACGTGTGGGTCGTCGGCGGACCGGTCCGGTGCAATGCAAATCCAACAGGTTGCAATGCTACGCCGGTTGCCGACGCACGGTCAGGCCAAGTGCTTGCCGATCTTCTTGATCGTCTTCGGCTTCATCCTGGCGTACGGATTCTTTTATCCGTCTGCGGCCCTCGCGCAGCAATGCGTGACTGCAAGCAACACCACAAATACCTGCTCTGGCACGTTAACAAGCGGCGGAGGGACGGCGATGACGGGGGCCCAGATGGTTATCCCCGCCGTCGGGCTGGG
>CAYVVB010000364.1:0-22518 GCA_964454955.1 uncultured Bradyrhizobium sp.
TGGACCACGCCCGCGATCGGTCGTGGGACCTCTACGATCCGAGGCAACGATAGGAACGTTCCGGCGTGCCGGGCGCTTAAAAGCGCAGAACGCGACCAGGAGACTAGCTATGTCCATTTCGGAACACTTCGCTATCATCACCGGTGCTTCGACCGGTATCGGACTCGAACTTGCGCGCTGCTGCGTCCGCGAGGGATGTGACGTTCTGATTGCAGCCGATGAGCCCGATATCGAGCGTGCTGCCCGCGAGCTTCGGGCGGAGGGGCGCGGAAAGGTTGATGCGGTGCTGGCGGATTTGTCCACGACCGAAGGGGTGGACAGGCTTTACGCCGCGGCGAAAGGAAGGGCTGTCGGCATCCTGATGGCCAACGCGGGGCGCGGATTGGGACGAGCTTTCCTCGATCAGGATTTCGAAAATGCCCGCAAGGTCATCGACACCAACATTACCGGAACCGTTTACCTGATCCACAAGGTAGCCAGGGACATGCGTCAGCGCAATTCGGGACGCATCCTGATCACTGGCTCCGTTGCCGGCTTCACACCGGGAAGTTTCCAGGCGGTCTACAACGGCAGCAAGGCTTTTCTCAATTCCTTTTCCTTCGCTTTGCGCGAAGAGCTGCGCGACACCGAGCTCACCGTCACCTGCCTGATGCCCGGCGCTACTGAAACGGAATTCTTCAAGCGGGCCGGCATGATGGACACCAAGGTCGGAACTGAAGAAAAGGATAGTGCCGCGGACGTCGCCCGCGCGGGGTACGATGCCATGATGCGCGGCGAAGGCGATGTCGTCACGGGAATCAAGAACAAGATTCAAACTTCAGTGGCCAACGTGACGCCGGCGGCCGCGCTCGCCAAGCAGCACCGGAAGATGGCGGAGCCTGGCACGGCCGAATCACGGCAAAGCAAATCGTGATTGCGAAGGAACAGCGCCAATCCCTCCTCATGGATCCGGCGCGACGATGCTTCTCCTTTTCGCATAGCGTCCCACCACGATGGCCGATCGGCGTGGCGGAAGTAAGCCCCCGCTCATTGGCGAGATACAGCGATGCTTTTTGGCTTCTTTGTCGCGGTAGTTGCGATCGCAGGCGCGATCATGACCGCGATTGCCGGAGCAGGTACCGGCAGCACGCTGGTCCCATTGTTTGCTCTTCAATATGATTTCAAGCTGGCAGTTGCCGCTGTTGCGGCGCCCCACCTGGCCGCAACGGCCGTTCGCACGCTTCAGCTCCGAAAGGAAGTGGATAAGGGACTGTTCCTCCGTTTCGGATTGGTCTGCGCGGCCAGCAGTCTGGTCGGCGCCCTGGCGCAATCCTGGGTGTCATTGCCGGTGATTACTTACGGCTTTGCCGCGCTGCTGGTGATTGCCGGCATTATTGGACTGGCAGGCATCTCAGAGCGGGCGCAACTTGGTGTACGAACTGCCTGGATTGCGGGAATAGCCTCCGGCTTCTTCGGTGGCCTGGCTGGAGAGCAGGGCGGGTTTCGTGCGGTCGCTCTCTTGGGTTTCCACCTGAAGAAGGAAGCGTTCGTCGCCACCAGCTCGGCGGTCGGTGTCTTGATCGATGCCGTGCGGCTGCCGGTTTATTGGGTTCAGCAAGGAAGTCAGCTTGGTTCGGTTTGGATGTTTGTTGTGGTGGCGACGGCAGGCACAATTTGCGGCATCATCTTGGGCGACAGGTTGCTGCGGCTTGTGCCTCAGCGTGTGTTCGGCCGATTGGCATCAGGTGTGATCTTGGTGATCGGGATACTTCTGTTTTTCCATCGATCTTGAGAACCGCACATCGATGGCGGTTCAATCTGATCCCGCCGCGCTTTATTGTGAGCCGGCCAATGTCAGTCGAGGTCGGTCCGACCTTGCAGGACGTCGCTTTGCTCCCTCGCCGGATGAACCGGTGGTGGCCAGCCTCAAGGCAAAATAGGCGATGGTCGCCTCAAGGCCTTTCCTGAGCGGAATGCTCGGACGCCAGCCCAGGAGTTCGCTGGCGGCATCGATGACCGGTTTGCGCCGCCTTGGGTCGTCTTTCGGCAATGGCTCGAATCGAAGAGGCGATGATGAGTTGGTGCAGGCCAGGACCTCGCGGGCGATCTCTTCGATGGTCATTTCCTGGGGGTTGCCGAGATTGAAGGGGCCGGTGAGCGAGGCCGGGCTCTCCATCAGCAATTCAAGCCCGCGAACGAGATCGTCGATGAAGCAGAAGCTTCGCGTCTGGTCGCCGCGCCCGTAGACGGTGATCGGTTCGCCCTGCAGCGCTTGCACGACGAAATTCGAAACCACACGGCCGTCATTTTCGAGCATCCGTGGTCCGTATGTATTGAAAATGCGAGCGACCTTGACCTCGAGGCCGTGAACGCGATGATAATCGAAAATCAAGGTCTCGGCCGCACGCTTGCCCTCGTCATAACAGGCGCGCGGGCCGATTGGGTTGACGTTGCCGGCATATGTCTCCGGCTGTGGATGGATTTCAGGATCGCCGTAGATCTCACTGGTCGACGCCTGCACCACGCGGGCGGATTTCTGCCGCGCAAGCTCCAGTATGTTCATCGTGCCGACGACGCAGGTTTTCATCGTGCCGATCGGGTCCTTCTGGTAGTGCGGGGGCGACGCCGGACAAGCCAGATTGATGATGCGGTCGAGAACGCCGTCGATGTGGAACGGCTCGCGCACATCGTGCTCGATGAACTGGAAGCTGGGGTGGTTGAGCAGAGGCCGGACATTGCCGAGCCTTCCCGTCAACAGATTGTCGGCGCAGATCACGGTGTCGCCGCGCTGCAGAAGCGAATCGCAGAGGTGCGATCCGATGAAGCCCGCGCCGCCAGTGACCAGGACGCGTCGCGAACTGCGGCCACCGTTTCGTTTGTTGATTGGCATGTGCATGGTCATTATCGGCTCAATTGCATTTCGATTGTTTGCACTGACGCGGGGGCGGTGCCGTTTCTCCTGAGTTCGATGCGCCTTTCGGTGGCCTCAAGGTAGTATTTCTCCAAAAGGCGCGCCCGATGACCGGGCGTGTGATCGCGGAAAACGCGCCGCCGGGCATTCTCGGCGATGGACAGTCGCCTTTCTTCCGGCAATTCACGGATGATTTGCACAACCTCTTCTGGTCGCGAGGCGAGCAGGATTTCGGACGATGGCGCAAAGATGGTTTCGATGCCCGGCCAGCGATCCGAAATGATAGGAGCTCCGCAGGCCGCCGCCTCGAACAGTCGAACGCTCGGGGAAAAGCCCAGCGCGCGCATGTCGGCGCGCGTGACGTTCAACGTGAAGCGCTGCCGGGCATAGAAGACCGGATGATCGTTGGGCGGCAGATGTTCGATACGTTCCACGTTTGCCGGCCACACTAGGTGGTCGGGATATTTGGATCCGGCGAGCACGAACCGCTTGGCGCCAAGTTCGCGTGCAGGCGCAAGCAGCATCCTTTCGAGCTGTGGCTGGCGGTCGTCGCTGTAGGTGCCGAGATAACCCAGAGACCATCCCGGCCTGCCCGCCTGGGGCCGGTACAGATCGATGTCAGCGCTGCAGTAGAGGGCGCGTGCCATCGGGCTTCCATAGGCATCCTCGATGATGCCTGGAACGGGGCCGCCCGCGAACGATAGATAAAGATCAAAGCGCGGGATCATGGCTGCGGAAATATAGTCGAGGCCGCCGTCGAGGCCTGCCAGGGTCACCGGGGTGTCGATGTCGTAGAATGCGGTGATGCCTTCCGCGTGCGTCGTGACCCAATCGGCGATCGCAATTCCATCGGGCACATAGGAGCCGAGCATGACCAGGTCGGCGCGACGGACGAGCGAGCCGAACTGGCGCGGTACATCCTGCAGGTCTCGATAGAGCTTGACCGTCCAGTTCGCCGGTTTGGTGAAATCACGATGGCTGCGGTACCAGGGCGTATCGCGCTCGAGAAACGTCACGCGATGGCCGCGCTGCGCAAGCGCTTCGAGCAGGGCGCGATAAGTGGTCGCGTGGCCATTGCCCCACGATGACGTAACCGACAATCCGATGACGACGATATCAAGCCTCATTCTGCGGCCTCTGTCCTGGTGTTGATGCCTTCGATCAGGTTACGGAATTGTCGGGCGCGGTGCCGGTAGGTGTGGTGCGCCAGGACGCGGGCTCGTGCTCTTCGGGCGATGGTGCGGGCGCGGCCACAGTCGAGTGCATCGAGATGGTGGGCCACATCCTCACTATTCGCGGCAACCAGAACTTCGGTCCCTGGTTCCAGGAATTGGTCGATGCCCTCCCAGGCATCGGTGAGAAGGCATGCGCCGGCGCCGATCGCTTCGAACACGCGGGTCGGCGGTGAGAAGCCGTATCTTGCCATGCTGTCGCGATTGACATTGAGTGTGGCCAAGGCCGATGCAAAGAACGCATTGTGCTGTGCGGTTCCGACATGGCCGGCCTTGCGGATGTTTGCCGGCGTGTCCTTCGTTTCCCAGCCGGCCCCGCCCAGGACGAAGCTTCTGCCGGGCAGGCGGTCGGCAACGTCGATAAAGAACTGCTCGATCCGGCGCTCACGGTCCGGCAGCCGGTTGGCCAGCAGGCTCAAATCGCAGGCGAACTCCGGCCGTGGCATCGCCGGATGGTGGGTGTCCGGGTCGAGCGCGTTGTAGATCGGCACGCAATCGTGAGCGCCGGCCGCGCGATAGGCGCGGACGACCTTGTCGCCGCCGCCGTAAGTGAGGACGAGGTCGAAGCGTGGTATTGCTGCATGCAGATGGTGCTGTAGGTCCGCCGCCAACGCATCGAGCGTGGCCGGAGCATCGACGTCCCAATAGAGACGCATCGCGGGAGACGAAATCTCCACGACTGCGCGATCGAGTTCGGTATCGAATACCCCGATGCCGCTCGCTTTCACCAGGAGATCGGCCGCCCGCGCCGCATTCGCGAGCGCGCGTTGCCATCCCTCGGACGTTGCCGGATAGACCACCACGCGGGCCCACGGCGGATCGTCGATGTCGCGATGCGCCTGTCGCTGCAAAGCGTTCGGCTCATAGAAGGTGATGGTGTGTCCGAGCGCAGCGATTTCCTTCAGGATGCCCCGGTAGTAGGTCGCCGCGCCGTTCCAGTAGGACGAAACCAGGCTTGATCCGAAGAAGCAGATGTTCATGCTGATGCTCCCTCGTGTTCGGCCCGCGGCGTGGCCGGTCGTGGCCCGCGAATCTGCGCCACAATGTCCAGAAGCTCGAACGCGCGATGCCGGCAGGTGTGACGTTCGTGCACCCGGCGAAAACCTTCGTCCGCCGTCGCTGCTGCGAAATCCGGGTCCTTTAGCAGGATGGATAGGGCGTCCTGCATCTCGCTGCCGTTGCTGGCGCGCAGGTATGAGCCAGGAGTGAAAAGCGCTTCGTCGTCCTCCCACGGCGCGGACACGATCGGGATTCCGCAGGCCATGGCCTCGAACATGCGGATGGTGGGAACGCCGGGCAGCGCACGTGCATAGGGTCTACGCGGCACGTGAATCGTGGCGCGTGCACGCGCGAACGCCTCCGGGGTGCGGTGTGCCGGGAGCCAACCGCGATAGTCCATGCCCGCCGCCCCGATTTCATCGAGCGCGTCCTCTGGGTAACGCACGCCGAAGACGCCGGCGCGCAACGTGAGCCTGCTCACGGGCTCAATCAGGAATTCCCGGAGTTCGGTGCTGCGCTCGTCGTCGCCCCAATTTCCGATCCACACCAGGTCGTCGGTCGGGCAGATGCGCGGCAGCGGCCGGTAAAGAGCCGTATCGGCCGCCTCGTGCCAGGTGAAAGCCCTGTTCGCCCATCCGCGCTTGAGATAGATCTGGCGCAGAACCTCGCCGAACGCGAGCGCTCCGTCAAAGCCGTCGAGGTCGAACCTGGCGAGTTCGTGGGGTGCGGTGACGGCGCGGTGGTGGGTGTCGTGGAAAAGCAGTGTGAAGGGCGCGCCTCGCGCGCGGCGCGCGCCGATCTGCGCGACCAGTTCGGGCGTATTCCATTCATGGACAATGACGAGATCGGCTGCGTCCAGGGTTTCATCGAGGTCGAGAGACGCATCGTAGGATCGAATGGAGACTCCGGGGAAGAGCGCCGACACTTCCCGCAGCACCTTTTCGCCGCCGTCACGGATCGCGTTCACTCGGCTCCAGCCGTCGGCAGGTTCGTAAACCACGACCTCGTGGCCAAGCCGGCTCAATTCGCGCGTAACGCCGCGCAGGAAATGCGCATTGCCGTTGTTCCAGCACGAGGAAAAGGCATGATAGAATAAGATGCACTTCATGCGCACACCTCGATCGCCGGGACTGAGATCGGTTTGTGATGCGGCGCGAGCATGTTTTGATAGAGCGCGACGTAGCTGTCGACCATTCGTCGCAGCGCGTATCGTCCCGCGCGCGAACGCGCCGCCTGTTGCAGTTGGGTGCATCTGGAAGGGTCTCGGGACAATTCCGCGACGATGCGATGCAGCGCGTGTGCATCGCACGGATCGACGAACAGCGCAGCATCCTGCCAGAGCTCGCGGAAGGTCGGAATGTCCCCAAGCACAAGCGCGCATCCTGCTGCGGCGGCTTCGAGGACGGAAAGGCCGAACGGCTCGTAGCGGGCAGGACTCGTGAAAATGGCTGCCCGCCGCATCAATCGACGCAGCTCGGCATGGGACAGCTCGCCCGTCAACCGAATCGCCGGATCGGGCGCGAAGTCGCCGCTGGGGCCCGCGACCACGAGCGGCCAATCCAGTCCTTCTGCGGCGCGCGCCAGCACGGATAGATTCTTGGCTTTGTCCCACATCCGCCCTGCAGCAAGGACGAAAGACTCCTTGTGGTCGGCAGGCCCAGGCTCGCGCGCACTGCCATTCCATATGACAAATCCGGGCGAGCGCGGCTGGTACAGGTCCCATATTGTGTCATGAAACGCGCGCGTCGGACAGACCCAGGCAGCCGCACGATCAAGGCCTTGCGCGACGAACCTTGTGTAGCGCCGCCATTTCTCCGCTGACAGCCAGGCGGAATCGTTGCAAGCAATGGCCCATGAGTTGACGCAGGAATGCGCAGCAACCAGGGCAGGGCGACGCCAGTTGAAGGCGGCCTCGCGAAAGCTGTTGAGATGTACGATGTCCGGTTCGAGCCGTGCCTCGAGCGTGGCGTAGAACCGCCGGGCCGCGGCCATGTCCTTGCCCTCCGGATCCTGCCATTCGAGCGCGAGAGGGCTTTGCACGATCTGCACGGAGGCGTTCGAAATCATCGACGTCTGGGCAGGGCTGGGGCCGGGTCCCTGAAATACCAGATGAACGTCCGCGCCTCTGGCCGCAAAGGCCGAGGCAAGCGCGGATGCGTAGGTCCACACGCCACCCACGGCGTCGGTCGTCATCAGGATGCGGAGGCCGGAGAGGCGCTTCATCGAGCGTCCTCCGCTTCCAATTGGCTCAGCGGCACGGGCCGCTCGTCCTGCACATCGCTGAACTGGTCGAACATGGAAAGGTAATGTGCGTGCGCGCGCTCCCACGCGAAATCGTCGGGCTCGCCCCACAGCCGTTGGTAGTCCGGCGATCCGGGATATGGATAGAGCGGCACGGGATCGTTGGCCCAGACGCCGGAATCCTGCATCCGTTGTCGCCAGCGCTGCACGGTGGGGTCGTCGTCCTGCGGCATCTCGATCAGGTTGGCTTGAACGAACGGAACGTGTCGCCGTGCCTCGACAAGACGGTCGGCGAGTTGGTCCGTCGTCAGCCTGCAATTTTTGGCGAGCGCAGCGCGTCCCTCAGGCGTCAGGCTCTCGACTCCCGCTTCGATCGACACACAGCCGGCGCGGCCGAGAAGAGCGAGCATGTCGGGCTTCCATAAGTCGATCCGCGTCTGCACGCCGAACTTGAGACCGCGTCCGACGAGGCTCTGCAAGAGTTCCGCATTTGGCAGGAAAATCTCGTCGATGAAATAGATGTATTCGACGCCTTGGCCACGTAGATTGTCGATCTCTTCCAGGATCGATGCCGGCGGGCGCCTGCGGTAGCGATTGCGAAAATTGTCCTTGGCGCAGAAAGTGCAGCTGTATGGGCAGCCGCGCGAAGCCTCGACTTCCGCGCCGGGGCCGAGCGGCTCCGCGTCGAAGCGATGATGGTGATGATGATGCCGGCGCAGCATTTCCTCGGGCCATGCCAGTGCGGGCTGTTCGGAAAAGATCGCTGCCTGCGGGCCGCCGACGGTACGGATGGTGTCGGCGTCGCGGAAGCAAAGCCCCGCGAACCCGCGTTCGCCGTTGGCCAGGCGGAGGATCGTCTGCTCACATTCGCCCATGACGACGATATCGACCGCGAGCTTGCCGAGCGCTGCGCGCGGCGTTGTCGAGCCGTGAGGCCCGACCGCGACGAGGATCGGAGCGACATCGCGTAGTCCGACGGTGAGTTGGCGCGGAACGCGCAACTCGGGCGGGGCGCAGCGCCAGAACAGATATGTCGGCGCCGTCGTAACCACGATCATGTCGGGGCGGAAGCTGCGCAGCTCTGCCTCTATGTCGGACAGCGACAGATCGAACATGTGGGCGTCGAGCAGCAGCGCGGCGTGTCCGGCCTGACGCAAGGAGTGCTGGGTGATGCCGAGCTCGATCGGCAGATGCGGCGAGCGGCAACCGAAATAGATGCTGCCTTCGAACTGCCAGTTTGGATTGATCAGGGCGACGCGCGTCATGCAAAGGCTCCGCGATTCTCCAGCGCGCCGCCGAAACGGGCCTCGAGCCAATTGCGCAGTGAGAGCAAGCCATCGGTCAGCGCCGTTCTCGGTTTCCAGCCGACCGCCGACGAAAGCGCGCCGAGGTCGCTGACGTACCAGGGCTGATCGCCCGGACGCCAGCCGGCGAAGCTGTAATCGATGTCGTGGCCGGTCAGGCTTGCTATCAGCTCGATCAACTCGAGCAGGCTGACCGAATTCTCTGGGCCGCCGCCGAGATTGAAGATCCGACCGCTGGTCCGGTCGATCTGGTCGAGCGCGGCAATCCAGGCCGCCGCGGCATCGGCAACATGCAGGGCGTCGCGGACCTGACAGCCGTCGCCATAGATCGTGAGTGGCGTGCGGCGCAGGGCCGAGAGCAGGAAGTAGGCGATCCAGCCCTGGTCCTCGGTGCCGAACTGGCGCGGGCCATAGATGCAGCTCATCCGCATGACGACCGTGCGCAGGCCGAGCACGCGCGCGTAGTCGTGGACATATTGGTCCGCCGTTCCCTTTGAACAGCCATAGGGGCTGTAGAAATCCAGCGGTGCTGCTTCGCCCACGCCCTTGGCGAGTACGGGGCTTTTCGGAATATAGCGCAAACAGTTCCGCGTGATATCTGAGTCCGTGACGAGCCTGCCGTACACCTTGTTGGTGGATGCAAAGATCACCGGCGCCTCAGGCTGGTGCAGGCGGACTGCCTCGAGCACATTGAGGGTGCCGCGGGCGTTGATTTCGAAATCGTCGACAGGGTTGTCCAGGCTGCTGGTGACGGCGACTTGCGCGGCAAGGTGGAGTATGGCTCGCGCGTCCCGGACTGCATCGATCACGCTGATGGGATCGCGCACGTCTCCCACGACGATATTCACCCGGTCGGGATGGCGGGACTTGAGCCATTGCGCATTCTCGCGAACGCCGATGCGCGCGAGGTTGTCCAGGACGAGCACGCGGTCGCCGCGTTCGGCCAGCCGATCCGCCAGATTGCAGCCGATAAAGCCGCAGCCGCCGGTGATGAGGATGGGCTTGTTGGCGCGACCAATCATGCCACCAGTCCTCGCTGCAACAACTCATTGGTAGCTTTTTCGACATGATCGTCGGCGATCTGATCGACCAGATAGCGGGCAAGCTCGTCGAGCCCCTCGTCGAAGCTGACGCGCGGCTCGAAACCCAGAATATCCCGGCTCTTGCCGATGTCGGCAAAGCAGTGCCGGATGTCACCGGCGCGGTACTTGCCGGTGATGCGCGGCGCCAATGCGGGGCGTCCCATGACCCGCGCGAGGTCGCACGCCACCGAGAGGATGGTGCGGCTCCGACCCGAGCCGACGTTGAAGACGTCGTCGGCGTGGCTGCTCTCGAGCGCAAGCAGGCAGGCGCGCGCGACATCCCGCACATGGACGAAATCGCGCCGTTGCAGGCCATCCTCGAAGACCAGAGGCGAGCGTTCGTTGAGGAGCCGCGCGGCAAAAATCGCGAGCACGCCAGTATAGGGATTGGACAGCGCCTGGTTCGGGCCGAACACGTTGAAGAAACGCAGGGCAACCGTCGGAATCCCGTAGGCCTTGCCGATGATCAGAGACATGCGCTCCTGCGCGTACTTGTTGAGGGCGTAGACCGAAGCGAGCGCGGGCTGCTTGCTTTCCGGCGTGGGCACTGGCTCGAGGTGACGGCCGGTTGCGTCTTTCAGTTCCCAATCGCTCCGGTTCAGTTGCTTGATCGTGCGTTCGCGTGGCGAGATTGCTTTGCCCTCCGATGTGACGCCCAAGCCTTCACCATAGATGCTCATCGAGGAGGCGATCACGAGCCGCGCGACCGGGCGCTTGGAAAGCGCTTGCAGCAGGATGGCTGTGCCGAGCTCGTTCGTGCGGACATAGCTTTCGATGTCGTACATGCTTTGACCGACACCGACGCTCGAAGCCAGGTGGAGGACCTTGTCGACGCCGCACAGCGCCCGCTCGACCGAAAGCTGGTCGGCGAGGTCCCCGACGATCAGTTCGGCGTCATCGGTGAGATACGCGGGGCGCTGACGAGTCTTGCCATGGACCTGGGGACAGAGATTGTCGAATACCCTGACCTCGTAGCCGGCGGCGAGCATTGCCTCCGCGGCGTGCGAACCGATAAAGCCGGCCCCTCCAGTGATCAGCACTCGCTTCATTCGGCGGCTCTCCATGCTAGCCGTTGATCGGGAGTGAGGAGCCGTCTCACCTGTTCGAAACGGCTTCGCTCTTGGAAAGCGCGCTCGTTCACTCCTTAAGGCTAGAAGCGGTGCGTCGAATGTTCGTTCCTCCCCGACGTACAAACGAAAATTTCTCTAACCTAAGTCAATAACTCAGGTCAGTCCGAGGTAGGTACCAGCCTCAAAACGGGACGCCATGCGCCGGCGGAGGTAGTTGGAGATGTCGAGCGACGGATGCTCCGATATCGGAGAAGCCTGCACGTCTGCATATCGGGAAGCGATATTTCGCGCCGGCGACAAGCACCGGCACTTGCTCACGCGTGTGATTGGTTCCGCCCCAGGTCGGATCGCAACCGTGGTCTGCCGTGATGATCAGGAGATCGTCGTTCGCCAGACGGTCCAGCAACTCCGGCAGACGGGCGTCGAACGCCTCGAGCGCGGCCGCGTATCCGCCGACGTCGCGACGATGGCCGTAGACGGAATCGAAATCGACGAAATTGGCGAACAACAATCCGCCGTCGCGCAGTTGGTCGAACGCCTCCGCTGTACAGTCGAACAGGGCCTCGTTACCGCTGCCTTTCTTGTTACGGCCGGTTCCGCGATGAGCAAAAATATCGTCGATCTTGCCGATGGAGATGACGTCTCGCCCGTCGGCCGTGGCGAGATCGAGGATCGTAGCTTCCGGCGGCGGGACCGAGAAGTCCCGGCGGTTTGCTGTGCGGCGGAAGGTTTCTGGCGATGCTCCGGCAAAAGGTCGGGCGATGACGCGGCCGATATTGAGGGGATCGACGAGACGTCGCGCGACCGCGCATACATTCAGCAGGTGCGCCAGCCCGAACGTTTCCTCATGGGCCGCGATCTGGAACACGCTGTCGGCCGAGGTGTAACAGATCGGCCGGCCTGTTTTCATATGCACTTCGCCGAAGCGAGCGATGATCTCCGTTCCCGAAGCATGGCAATCGCCGAGAATGCCGGGCAGATCGGCTTCCAGGCAGAGCGCGTCAACCAGGCCTTTTGGAAAGCAGGGTGATGTCCTCGGGAAATAGCCCCAATCGATGGTTACGGGCACGCCGGCAATCTCCCAATGGCCGGACGGCGTGTCCTTTCCCCGGGATTGCTCGCTGGCGGAGCCGAAGCAAGCCACCAATGGACTGTTCGTTTCGAGACCTGGCGGATGCCGTCCGGTTGCGAGGTGGCTCGCTTCGCCGAGTCCCAGCCGGACCAGATGAGGCAAGCGCAGCGGCCCCTTACGGTCCGAATTGTCCGCACGACCCCGCGCGCAGGCGTCGGCGATGTGCCCAATCGTATCCGCGCCCTCGTCGCCATACTGCGCTGCGTCCGGTGCGCCGCCGACCCCGACCGAGTCCATGACCAGGATCATGGCACGCATAACGGCGCTTCCAGGTTCGATCGGGTCGGGGATAGCTCCCTGCTGTCGCAATAGCGGTCGATCATCCGGGCACAGAATTCGGCGAATTCTTCGGGCTCCTGCGGCGGGCTCGTGTGGTGCGGCGCGATGCCCCGATGCTCCGGCGTGAAACAGAAGGTGAGGGTGATATCGAATTCCGCGAGACGCTCCATCTGCCGGTCGAACCAGTCGAGCGCGCAGGGGCGAAAGCTATCGGCCCAGGATAGTCCAGTTCGGAGATGCCGCACACCGAGCCGCCGCATCCAGCGCACCGCCTCGTCGAGTCGATGATCCTCGAAGTGAAACCATTGGCAGAGGCCCATGGCAGGGGAATGTCTGGCAAAAGCCTCCAGTGCCGGCTTCGGCGTCCCGTCCTCGCGCAACAGGCCCATATGAAAATGCCTGTAATAGGCGGAGCCCTCGGCCTCGCGATGCCGGGTCGTAGCTTCCCAGGTGGCAGGGAGATCATAGAGGCTGTACCAGTGAATGCGGGGAGTCCGCCCGACCAGCAGTTCCGCGGTCCGTTGAACTCCCCACGCCTGCACCTCGTCGGCGCCGAAGGAGGAAACACCGACTTCCGTCACCCACACCGGTACGGAAAGGAGCGCCTGCATCTCGGCAAGCTTGAGGGGCCACTCATCGATCTTCCACAGATTCCAGTCCAGCGGAAAGCCATGCACCGCGACAGCTTCGACGTGGTCGATCACGCCCCGCAACTTCATGTTCTCAATGAAGCGCGGATCGATCGGTGAGATGCCGCCGAGCACGCGCGGAAGCCTCGGGTGGACGGAGCGGATGGCCTTTGCGGCCGCGATCGCCATCGCGGCAAATCGCTCCCATTCCGGATCGATGAGAATATCCCAGTGCGATTTGTTGTTCGGCTCGTTCCAGATCTTGGCGGCTTCGATCATCGCGCGGCGCCTCGCGACGGGTACACGGGGCCCTCGCTCTGCGGCCGATCCACCCTCCTGCAGAGATAAACCTCATCCTCCGGATGGGCGAGGACGGCAAAGCCGGCGCTGCGCAACATCGCTTCGGCGCAGGCACGATTGGGCGCCCACCAATTGGTCGGGTCATCGGCATATTTGTGCTCGATGAAATGCAGCCTTGGATAGGATGGACTGTCGAACTGTGATGCGGTCCAGAAATCGTAATTGTCCGCAATCGGCTCAAGCCCGCTATCGCCACGAAGCATCGACTGGAACAGCAGAAGATCGCGCGCGACGTGCTCGTGAATGAGGTCCAGTGCGAGCAGGGGATGACGCAGGTGATACAGAACCCCCATGAAGATCACGAGGTCGAATTGCTCGGCGAGCGCGCCGACGTCATAGGCCGACAGCTTGCGGAATTCGATTTTCAACCCGCTGATGTCGGCCGCAAACCGCGCCTGGGCGAGATATTCGTCATCGGTATCGAGCCCGAGCACGCGGTCGGCGCCGCGCCGTTTCATTTCCATGGCATAGAAACCGGCATTGCAGCCGATATCGAGGACCGATTTTCCTTCCAGGTTGTCGGGGATCGCTTGCGAAAACCGCCGCCATTTTTCCCTCGGGTAATCGCCGAGGAAGTGCGAGGGCGCTGTGCTGACACCCTTGAGGTCCAGATTGTGGAACCATGGGCCGAGCGCCTCGACCCGCCGCCGGATCTCGTCCTTTGAGAGCATTTGGGTGTTCATGTGACGCCTCCGCCAAAGGCGCGCGTCGACGCTGTCATGGCATCGGAAGATGATGCAGCTCGGACAGTCGGGGACCGCATCTCGCCCTCCGTCGCGTTCGATGCCAGCAGGGCCATCGCGGTGCGGTAGCCGTGAATGGTGCCGACGTCGACATAGGCCTCCCCAGCCTTGATGCCGATGCCGCGGCCGCCGGCCGCGAGATAACCGTTGACCAATGTGCCGAAATATTCGTCCTGACAGCCGCGTTGCCGCCAAAGCAGGTCCAGATCGCGGAAGCAGGACGGCGACATCCTGAACGCACCCCAGATCCAGTTGGAGCTTGCGTCGGCTCGCTTGACCTGAATCTCCTTAACGTGCTGGCCGTCGACCACGACCGCATCGAAGAACTCGGGATGTTCGACCGGAAACAGCAGGAAGGAGAGATCGGATTCGGGCAAAGCGCTGAGCGCGGACTTTGGGAACCAGACCGTGTCGGGGAGGCCCACGACGACATCCTCGCTGTCGCCGACAACCGTTCCCGCCCTGAAGACGGCATCACAAAGCCCGGAGGCCTGTGGCTGCACGACATAGGCCAATCGGGCGCTGCCATAGTGGTCGCCGAAATATTCCAGGATGTCGGACTTGCCCGGAGAAATGACAAAACAGATCTTGTCGGCGCCGCCGAGGATCAGGCGTTCGATGAGATATTCCGAGACGGCGCAAGGCCGGTCCGTGCCGCCGTGGCGCCGGTAGCCCACGGGAAGTAGCTCCTTTGAAAAGGCCAGAGGTTGGATTCGACTGCCGCGGCCGGCCGCTGGTACCACGCCCCACATCGCTAGGCCTCCTGGTCCGCAAGTTGCCGACAACCGCCGCTCTGCACGCTTTCGAGCATGCAGATGAGTTCCTCCGCCCGTCTCGCCGAGCTCTGCTGATCCAAGGTTCGCTCACGCGCGCGGCGCGCGATGCGGCGCAACTCCTCATCTGCGATGTCCAGCGCCGCGAGCGCGTCGGTCTCGTCGTGCGCCAGAATGATGTCTTCTCCGGGTTCGAAAAAATCCTCGATACCTTCCCAGACGTCGCTCAAAAGCGGCGTGCCGCAGGCGGCCGCCTCGAACAACCGCCCTGATGGACACCATCCCATGTCCGCCATCGCCCTGCGTGTCACGTTCAAGGTGATCCGTGACGAGGCAAAGAAGGCCGCGTGCTCGGACGGCGGCAGATGGCGCACGAAATAGATGTTGGGCGACCATGGAAAATCCGGCGGGTACTGCGCACCGCCAATCAGGAAGCGTAGATCCCGTCGCTGGCGCGCAGGCCCGACAAACAAGGCCTGGAGCATCTGTTGCCGATCCTGCGAATAGGTGCCGAGATAGGAGATGTGAGCCCCGTAATGAGGTTGGGGAGTGACGGGATGGTGAATCTCGGGATCAACGTGCCCGTAGAGCGCTTCGATTCGCTGCGCGCCGAGGCGGCAGCGGAATTCGTCGAATACGCGAGACCCGCCGGTGAAGCTGAGGACGAGATCGAAATCGATCAGGCCGCGCGGCCCAATATAGGCGACCGGCTCCCCGGCCCGGAGCTTGGCAAGCGTGATCGGAGTGTCCAGGTCGTAGAAGATCCGCAGGCCCGGCGCGTGATCCGACAGAAGCGCGGTCGCCGCCAGCGCGTCCGGACAGTAAGACGTGACGAAAGCTGCGTCCGCGTCGGCGACGTCGTTGCGCGCGCGGGCGCGGACGATGTCCCATGATGCATAGAGCTCGAGGCGGCCGCCCGGAAGGTCATACAGGTCCCTTGCGCCGGCATAATAGGGGACATCGCGCTCGTAGAAGGTGACATCATGTCCCATCCGAACGAGATTCTTGCACAGCCCCCGCCATAGCGTGGCGTGGCCGTTTCCCCAGGACGAAGAGATCGTAAGGCCGAAAATGACGATCTTCACGCCGCCACCTTTTGGTTGATCGTCGACACGTGGATGCCGGCGCGATCCACCGCCAGCGTGCTGATGCTGCCGGGATCGACGTCGATCGCAAGGAAGTCGTCGAGGGACCGATCAAGATAGTACAGCAAGGCGGCCCTGATCGGTTCGGCATGGCTGACGACAAGCAGCGAGCGGTCGCTGCCGTCATGACGCAATTGTTCCAGATGCGCCACCACGCGGCCCTGCAAAGCCGCCATGGTCTCGCCTTTCGGCGGACGACTGGAGGCGCGCGCGCTGTTCCATCGCGCCCAGCGCGGGTCCTGCCCTAGCTCCTCGAACGTGCGTCCGGCCCAGTCGCCGACGTCGATCTCGTCGACCGCTTTGACGATCTCGACCGCAACGCCGAACCGCCATGCCAGGATGGCGGCCGATTGCCGGGCTCGCGGCTGCGGACTTGACTGGACGGCCGAAGGCGATGAAGGCAAGAGCGTCGCGCACAACGCCATTTGGCGGCAACCCAGTTCGTCCAGCACTACGCCGGACATCCTGCCGCAAAGTTGGCGTCCCAGCAGCGCATGATGACCATGGCGAATCAGGTGAATGGTCTTGACCATCGCTGCATCACGCCTTGTTGTCGATGAAGGCGCGGGTGCGGCGGCGTGCCTCTTCGTCGGTGAATTGCTGAGGCGGCGACTTCATGAAGTAGCTGGATGGTCCCGTCAGCGCTCCGGCGATGCCGCGATCCATCGCAAGCTTGGCGCAGCGAACCGCGTCGATGACGACGCCGGCCGAGTTCGGAGAATCCCAGACTTCCAGCTTCAGCTCGGCACTCAGCGGCACGCCCCCGAACGTCGTCCCTTCTAGCCGGATATAAGCAAGCTTGCGATCGGTAAGCCAGGGAACATGGTCGCTCGGCCCGATGTGGATGCTCTCGGGGCCGAGGGGAATGTCGAGCTGGCTGGCAACGGCCTGGGTCTTCGATATCTTTTTCGATGTCAGCCGTTCGCGCTCCAGCATGTTCTTGAAATCGGTGTTGCCGCCGAAGTTGAGCTGATAGGTGCGGTCGAGTCGCACACCACGCTCACGGAAAAGGTTGGTGAGCATCCGATGCAGGATGGTAGCGCCAACCTGGCTCTTGATGTCGTCGCCGATGATGGGAAGGCCCGCCTCCTCGAAGCGTCGCCGCCAGGCGGGTACCGAGGCGATGAACACCGGGATGCAATTGATAAAGCCGCAACCGGCTTCGATCGCGCGTTCGGCATACCATTCCGTGGCCTGCTGCGACCCTACCGGAAGATAAGAGACGACCACGTCGGTACGTGACTTCGAAAGGATATCTGTGACGTCCGCCTCTATGACCGGGGCGATCGGCACGTCGTCTTCGAGATACTGACCGATCCCGTCGAGTACAGGACCGCGCCGCACGATCACGCCGGTCTGGGCCACATTGGAGAAACGATATGTGTTGTTCGGCTCCGCCCAGATCGCATCTGCAACGTCGCGGCCGACCTTGTTGGCGTTGATGTCGAAGGCGGACGCAATTTCTATGTCGCTGACGTGATAGCCGCCGACGTCCACATTCATGAGCCCCGGCACGGGCTCGTTCGATTTGGCATTTCGGTAGTGCGACAATCCCTGGACGAATGAACTTGCGCAATTACCGACACCGACGATGCCGACGCGAACACGGCGTCTGTCCTGAAGACGGGAATGCATCTATCGGTACCCTCCGAAACGGGCTGCGTTCGAATGTAAGTACCTCGCGAACGTGCCAGCGTTCTGTTCGTTCCTGGGGTTGTGTCGCCTGCCGCGAGCGCCGACCGATCTAGCCGGACAAAATCGAAGCTGCTTAACCTAGTATAGTGTTTGGCGCGTAGAACAGAGGAACATCAACTTCCTGGAAGATGCAGAAGAAGGTGATGATGCTTTGCTTTCCGTTCTCTCGCAGCTCCGGGCTGACGAACGAAAGCAAGGCTGATGCGTTCATCGCAGAGGGCGCCGGCTAGGTCCGTAGCCGGCCAAACGAGAGGCGAAGGATCTGCGATGAGCGAAAGTGCAACCACCACAGACCATGACACCATCCGAAAGTGGGCGGAGAAGCGTGGCGGACGGCCCGCGACTGTGCGGGCCACGGAGGAGGACGGCCATGCCGGGATCCTCCGGATCGATTTCGATCCCCGGGAGAAGGCGCTCGACCCGATCGACTGGGACGAGTTCTTTCGCAAATTCGACGAATCCCACCTGGCTTTCCTGTATCAGGACAAGACGAAGGACGGAAAGCTCAGCAGGTTTCACAAGTTCGTCCACCCTCCTGCGACGCACTGAGAATGTCGTCACCACAGGGCGCGGCGGACGCCGATGGCGCGCGTGAGGCAGCCGAATGGGTCACCGCGATGCGCGCGGGCGATTTCGATCGGGCATGGGCGATCAGCGATCAAAGTCTGGCGAGAGTCCGACGATGCGGCCGCGCCAAGCATGAGGGACCTCGCCATGAGCAGCGGATCTGGCGCGGTGAAGAGCTGTCCGGTCGACGGGTCTTGGTACGTTGCTATCACGGTCTCGGCGACACGATTCAGTTCATCCGCTTCGCACGGCCGTTGCGGCACTTGGCGCGCGAGGTGGTCGTCTGGTGCCAGCCTGAGCTGGTTCCACTGGTGTCCAGCGTCGAAGGGGTCGACCTCGCCGTCCCCCTTCACGACGGAGTGCCGAACTTTGAATTCGATGTGGACATCGAGCTGATGGAGATTCCTCATGCCATCAGGGTCGATCGCGACCAGGTGGCGATGGGGAGGCCATACCTGAAATGTCCGCCAGGCCGGGTTCCAGAGCCGGTTCGGCAGGCCGACGCGATGTCGATTGGGCTGGTCTGGCAAGTCGGTGACTGGGACATACGCCGGTCGCTTCCTCCCGACGAATGCCGGACATTGAATTTGCCGGGCGTGCAGCTTTACTCTTTGCAGAGAGGCGAGGCTGCGGAAGCCGCCGCGCAGATCGGCGCGATCGACATCAGCGTCGCGGACATTCGCACGCTCGCCGGCCGGCTTCGCGCACTGGACCTTGTGATCTGTCCGGACACCATGGTTGCGCATCTGGCGGCGGCGCTCGGCTGCGAGACATGGGTCATGCTCCACTCCGACTGCGATTGGCGCTGGCCGGCTAGGGGAAGCGCGACGCCTTGGTATCCGACGGTCCGGCTGTTTCATCAAGAATCCGAGGGCGGCTGGAGCGGTGTGTTCGAACGCGTGCGCCGCGCCCTCGTCTTGCATCTCGATCGCCGGGTAGGTCAGGGCCGGGCGGGCGTTTCCGCCGCCGTGACCGGCGCCGGCCTTGCCGACAGCCGCAACGAGGCCGGAGCGGGCTCGCGCAGGTGCAAATAATCCGGATTGAAACGGGCCAGGCTTGCCAGCCCGGGCCAATCGGTCACCGTCACCGTCTTCGATTGCCAGTGCAGAAGGTTCTTGCGTCGCAAGGCCTGGATGGTGCGGTTGGCGTGGACCGGGGAGATACCGCAGGCGGCTGCGAGGTCTGACTGGGTGAATGGCGAGGGGAACTGAAAATCGCGTGCGAGCCCCACGGCACGGAGCCTGACGCTGATCTCGCAAAACAGGTGAGCAACACGCGTCAATGAATCCCTGCTGCCGACATTGACGATCCAGTGCCGTAGCGAGGCGGCCTCGATCAGTCCCAGCAGCGATAGCGCGTTGAACATGGCAGGCGATAGCGATGCGATTTCGTGAAAGAAGCGATGCGGCACAAAGGCGACCACTGCGTTTCCGAGCGCGCTGAGATTGAACTCCACCATCGGCGATCGGAGGGTCTGAAGATCAGGCACGTCGCCGGGGACGTAAACCGAGGTGATCTGTCCTGCGCTGCTGTTGGCATCCCGCCAGCACAAATAGCCTTGGAGGAGAAGACAGCAATGGTCCGGCCGATCGCCGCGTCCCAGGATCGTTTCGTGAGAGGAGAAATGGCCAATAGTGAAGGGCATTGTGGCCAGCAGGTCGATGTCCACATCGGACAGTTCGGCGATGCTGGCGAGGTGATTGGCGAATCGTGTGTAGGCAAAGCCTGATTGCATTCTCCAGATCCATGAATTCACCGGCGGGGGTACGTGCGCTCCTCTAATGTGAGAACCGATGGCCTCTCTAGCTCGTGTTGGCAACTCACAGTCGCCTGTTCAATCAAGGGCCGGCCACCTCGTTCCTAAGTTGCCCCACGGCGTGCCGGCGAGGATGTTCGTCCCACCAACGGAACATGGATCAGAAGGTGTTGGTCGGACTTGTAGGCCGGACAAGCGCAAGCCAAGCGCCCTCGCCTCGAGCCTGCGTTCCAGGCTAGAGGAACCAGACGCCGCAGCCGCACTTAAGAACGCATGGGGTGAGAAAGCTCAGTTGGAAGTTCGTCATGTCCAGAACACGCAAACTCAGCCCCGATCTCGAAGTGAAACACTACGATGCCCCTTCTGGCGGCTGGGGCTCGGTGCGCTCGCTGGCCAGAAGTCTGACGCATAATCTGGTTCCAATCCGCGGACCGCGCGTTCTGTTAAGCCAGAACAAGACGGGCGGCTTCATGTGCGTCAGTTGTGCCTGGGCCAAGCCTGCCGATCCGCGGGTGTTCGAATTCTGCGAGAATGGCGCCAAGGCAACGACGTGGGAGATCACGCATAAGCGCGTGACACCCGAATTCTTCGCCAAGCACACGGTAACGGCGCTTGAGCGATGGGACGACCACCAGCTCGAAGACGCGGGCCGGCTGACCCATCCGATGCGCTATGATCGGGCCAGTGACAAATACGTGCCCGTCGCATGGGAGGAGGCGTTTGCGGACATCGGACGCGAGCTGCAGGCGCTGCAGCCGGACGGTGTCGTGCTCTACACATCGGGCCGTGCCTCGCTCGAAGCGGCCTTCATGTACGGGCTCTTCGCCCGCGCCTACGGGACCAACAATCTTCCCGATAGTTCCAACATGTGCCACGAGACGACGTCAGTGGCGTTGCCGGAGAGCATCGGCGTTCCGGTCGGGACCTGCACGCTGGATGATTTTGCCAAGACCGACTGCATCTTGTTCTTCGGGCAGAATGTCGGCACATCGAGCCCGCGCATGCTGCATCAGCTGCAGGAGGCGGTTAAGCGTGGCGTTCCGATCGTGACCTTCAACCCGTTGCGCGAACGCGGGCTGGAGGCGTTCACCAATCCGCAGTCGCCGCCGGAAATGCTGAGCGGCTCGTCGACCCCGATCAGCTCGCAATATCATCAGGTCAAGAGCGGCGGCGATACCGCGGCGTTGATGGGTCTTGCCAAGGCTCTATTCGCGCTGGAAGAGAAGGCGGGGACGGGCGGGGCTGTGATCGATCGCGATTTCATCCGCGAACACACTCACGGCTTCGAGGCGTTCGAGGCGAGCGTCAGGACTTGCGAATGGCCGGACATCGAACGCAGGTCCGGATTGACGCGCGGCGCACTGGAGGCGGCTGCATTCGTCTATGCCCATGCCCAGGCGACGATGTTCATTTACGGCATGGGATTGACGCAGCACGAAAGGGGCTGCGAGACCGTGCAGACCATGGTCAATCTCGCCCTGATGCGTGGCAGTATCGGGCGTCCTGGCGCCGGCATTTGCCCCGTACGCGGCCATTCCAATGTGCAGGGCCAACGAACGGTCGGGATCACCGAGAAGCCCGGCCAAGTGCCGGTCGACAAGATCAGGTCGTTGTTCGGCATCGACGTTCCTCAGAACAAGGGCCTCAACACGGTGGAAGCTTGTGAGAAGATCATCGACGGTTCGGTTCGGGCGGTCGTGCTGCTGGGCGGGAATCTGGTGCGCTCGGTTCCTGAGCATCGCCTGGTCGAGCCGGCTTGGCGCAAGCTACGGTTGACGGTCAACATCCTCACCAAGCTCAACCGGAGCGCACTGGTCCACGGCGAAATCTCCTATATCCTCCCTTGCCTCGGGCGGATCGAAATCGACGAGCAGGCAAGCGGACGTCAAGCGGTCGCGATAGAGGATTCCACCGGCTGCATGCATGGCTCACGAGGCCAGGTGCCGCCTGCGAGTTCGCATCTCTTATCGGAGCCGAAAATAATCGCCGAGCTTGCCAAGGCGACGGTCCCCTCACGATCGACCATTCCTTGGGACGAGTGGGTTGCCAGCTATAGCAAGATACGGGACGCGATTGCGGCGACCTATCCCGATATTTTCCACGACTTCAACGCGCGGCTATGGGAGCCGGGGGGCTTCCACCGCCCGCTTGCAGCGCGTGAGCGAAAATGGAATACCAAAACCGGCAAGGCGAACTTCATCGTGCCGAAGTCGCTGTCGGGCGACATCGATACGCCGCCGGAAGATCGCGAGATTGTCCAGCTGATCACGTTACGCAGCAACGGCCAATTCAACACCACGATCTACAACTACGACGACCGGTTCCGCGGCATCTTCGGCTCCCGCGAGGTCGTGCTGATGCACCGCAACGATGTCGATCGTTTCGGGCTGAAGGAAGGTGACAAGGTCACGCTCGCAACGGCCGCCGATGACGGGGTGGACCGCCGGGTTCGGGGCTTCCGCGTGGTCACCTACGATATTCCAGAGGGCTGCATTGCCGGTTATTACCCCGAATGCAATCCTCTGTTGCCGCTCTGGCATCACGAGGAAAAGGCCAAGACGCCGGCAGCGAAATCGATACCGGTCAGGGTGAGCGCTGATTTCTGAGCCTGCATTCTAGTC
>CAYVVB010000365.1:0-4360 GCA_964454955.1 uncultured Bradyrhizobium sp.
CGCGCAGCGACCCCTTGGTCGGCTCATAAATGCCGGCGAGAACGCGAATCAGCGTGGTCTTGCCGGCACCATTATGTCCGATCAGGGCGAGCCGGTCGCCCTGGCGCAGGCTGAAGCTGACGCTGTCGAGCGCCTGGACGAACTGAAACGACCCCTCGCTCTTGAGAACCTTGCCGCCCACCCGCGAGGCTGTGTGCAACGCCAGATGGCGGAACGAGCGCGCGTTCGCCGGGGCGACGGGAAATTCTATACCGACATTGCGGGCTTCAATCAGGGGCATGACTGCTTCCAAGCGGACACGGCGGCACCACCGTTAGGCCCAATAAACCACGCGCGAGCGATAACGCGTGTAGATGTAAGCCATCGCGGCCGTCACCAGCGCGACGAAGCCGGTGGCAGCGATCCAGTCGATCAGGCCGGGCACGTTACCCATGACGGGGTCGCGGGTGACTGCCAGGAGATGTGCGATCGGGTTGAGTTCCACGACCAGTTCGCCGCCCTGGATTTTCGATGGTATCCAAATGATCGGAGAGACGAAAAACAAGAGCTGGAGCACAGCGCCAATTATTGGCGGAACGTCACGATAGCGCACGCAGATCATCGAGATGATGGTCGAGGCGCCGACCACGAAGACAAAAACCAGCGCAAGACCTGGCAGGCAGAGCAGGGTTTGCAGGCCGATCGTCCAGGGAAAAAACAGCCAGATGATCGGAACGATCGCAACGTTGTGCAGGAAGATGATCAGATTGCGCTGAACCATCCGCATCACGTGGATCAGGATCGGCATGTCCACCGCCTTGATCATGCCGCCGGCGTTGATCATGGTGTAGCAGGCTTCGTTCAGCGAAGACGAAATAAAATTCCAGATGGTGATGCTCACCATGAAGTGGGGCAGATAGGTCTTCGTGTCGAAGCCGAGGAAGCGGCCGGCGACGAGCCCCATGATCAGCGCGGTGATGGCGTTGGTCGCCGTGATCCACCACGGCCCCAAAAAAGTCCGCCGGTATTTCGACCTGATGTCGCCGGCCGCCAGAGCCCGCCAGGTCACATGGCGGGTCACGAAGGGAGCGATCTCGGTGCGGCAGCGGGCCCAGGTAAAGCGCCTGTTGTCCGCGACCACGAAGCGTTCCACGTGTTCGTTTGCCAGGGACGTCATGCGCACAATCTCGATGGTGGAAAATCCGGCATTGCTGACCAGAGGCGGTCCGAACGGCCTTCGGGCTGCCTTTCGGTGCTTGCTGGACCATGTTAGCAAGCCCCTGTCAACCAGTTCGGGGGCGGCATTGAGGCGCCTCGATGGTATCCGCGAGGCCTTCGGGGCCGGATCATCCCTAAAGGGCCGTCGTGCCCTTCACGTCGACGATCCGCGGCTCCGGCAGCGGCACCAGGGAT
This sequence comes from uncultured Bradyrhizobium sp., assembly GCA_964454955.1. Taxonomy (GTDB): domain Bacteria; phylum Pseudomonadota; class Alphaproteobacteria; order Rhizobiales; family Xanthobacteraceae; genus Bradyrhizobium. Next base: position 1,393 of record CAYVVB010000365.1, read on the forward strand.
GTACCCCCGGCGGCGATATAGGCCTCGTTGCGCTTGAGGATCGGTTCGGCATAGATCCAGGCGAGGATCACCACCACATCGGGCCGTTCAGTCGCGAGCGCGGACGAAGCCAGCACCGGGATATGCGCACCCGGGCTGAAGCGGCCTTGCTTGAGTGGATTGTCGTCGACGATGAATCTGATCCTGCCTTCCAACTCGAAATGATAGAGCAGCGTCGTGGTGGTGGTGGAGGCGCCATAGGCGGCGATGACCTTGCCTTCGCTGCGCGCCTTGTCGAGATACGACAGCACGGCGCGCTTGCGGCATTCGATCGCCTCGAACCAGTCGCGATAGATTTTCGGCTTGGTGATCTCGCGCCGTTCTTCTTCGGCCACCAGCTTCAAATATTCCGCCGAGCGCGGCCGGCGTCCGGTCGATTTCACTTGCGCGAAGGCCCGGATCGATCCGCCCTTGGTCGAGGTCCGTTCGACGCGGAACAGCGACATGTCGTGGTTGTTGAGGAAGGTTTCGAGCGGGATCAGCGCATGATGGGAGACGTGTTCGTGATAAATCGTGTCGAACACCATGTTGTCGATCATGTCGACGATGTAGGATACCTCGAACACGAAGACGCCGTCGTCGGCCAGAAGCAGGCGAATGCCTTTCACGACATCGGCCATGTTGTCGATATGGGCAAAGACGTTGTTGGCGCAGAACAGTGCCGCATCGCCCTGTTCAGCCTTGATCTTCTCGGCGAGTTTGCTCGTGAAGAAGTCCGCGATGGTGGGAATGCCTTCCGTCGTTGCCGCGGCAGCGATTTCGCGCGCCGGATCGATGCCCTGCACGCGCATGCCTTCGTTCTTGAAGGCCTTCAGCAGCGAGCCGTCATTGCTTCCCATCTCGACGACAAGGCTGCCCTTGGGAATGCCGAGCCCTTCGACCACGGAATGAGCATAGCGCTTGAAGTGCTCGACCAGGCCCAGCGACACCGATGTGCGATAGGTGTAGTCGCGGAACAGAACGTCCGGGTCCACGACGTCGAGGTTCTGCAGATGTCCGCAGGCAAGGCACAGATAGCAGTCGAGCGGATAGAGATCCTGCGGCTCGTCCTTGCGCTCCGCAGTCACGAAGGCATCACCGATCGGCGAGGGCCTGATCGGCAGCACGTGCTCCAGCGAAGTGGATCCGCATAGACGGCAATCGTTCTTGTGCTTCACGTGCTGCTGCATGTTCGGCAATCCTTGCGGGCGATTTGAAGGCTCAGATCATTGCGCATGATCTTGTCGGAAAACCGGTATCGATTTTCCGGATCACGCTCTCATAGGCAATCGGCGGCCGGATTCATAGTCCGGAGAAGCTTTTCGCAACTTCTTCCTGCCAGACGACGGAGACGCCGCCATCCAGGAACAGGGACTGTCCATTGATGAAGGAGGCGCGCTCGCTGCAGAGAAAATCGATCGCGTTCGCCGACTCCTCGGCGGTGCCGAGGCGGCCGAGCGGCACCAGGCGGCGATAGAGGTCCATCAGCTTTTCATTTGATTCGTAGAACGCGCGCGACTCCGGCTTGAGATATGTCAGCGGCATGATGGCGTTGACGCGGATGCCCTTGCGCCCCAGTGTTGCCGCATAGTGGCGGACCATGGCGTTGAGGCCTCCCTTCACGGCGTGATATCCGACCGGCTGCGAGCTGCCGACATATTCGGCGTAGACGGAACTGACCACGCCGATGGCGCGATCGCCGCGGTCCGAAAAATGCGGAGCAAAGCCCTCGATCAGATCGCGCGACGCCGTGAGGCCGACCTGGATCTCGCCGACCCAGGGATCCCCTTCGCCGCGGAAACGCTGGCTCAGCACCAGATAGCTGATCGGCCCGAAGGCGTCGGTGGCTTGTGTCCACAGGCCTGCGAGATCTGCCGATTTTTCCAGGTCGGCCGCGAAATGGCGCTGCCGCGGCGTTTCCGGAAAATCAGCCGGCCTGTGCCGCGACACCACACTGACCGAACATCCGCGCGCCATGAACCGTTCGACGACGATCCGCCCCAGTCCGCGCGTGCCGCCGACGACCACCGCGTGCTGTGTGGTCATGCCGCCGTTCCCTGCAGCGCAGCCACGCGCCTGATCAGTTCAGCCTGGTAGGTGCCGGCTTTCGCGGGATCGGAGTCCTCGGGCGCAAAATCGGCGTACACCGTCGCCTGGGGCCGGAACGGACCGTTGGTGATTTCGTGCACGATCAGCAGGTCGCTGCGAATGATCAGGGTGTGGAAGAACGGCGTCGACATCCGGTAATAGAAGGAGCGCCCGCTGCCCGGCGCGCCGAGCCGGACGATCCGGTCGATCTCGCCGTCGTCGGTGAAGACGACGATATCGACCTCGCCGTGGATGATATGGAAGGATTCGCTCTTGCCCGGATGCTTGTGCGGGCGAATGTAGGAGGTCGGATCGATCGCGATGATCATCTCGTGCAGCCCGTCCTCGCCATCGGGATGCGCGTTGATACGGGCACGGGCCTTGGCGCTCGCCTTCACCGCAGCCTTGAGCGTCTTGAGGTCGCTGTCGCCGATCGCCGATATCGGGCCCTCGGCCAGGAAAACCTCGGGCGATTTCTGAACAAGAGCCATCAGGCGGGGTCCTTCACACAGGATTCCTCAAGAACGAATCGTCCAGCGCCGCGTAAATCGAGCGAAATTCCACCCCGCGGCCCGCAAGCGGTGCGAGCTTGGCCCGCACCTTTGGCTGGACATGGGGCGCCACCGCAAAGAGGCAAGTTTTGATCCGCTCGTCCTGCAGCAGCCGGTCCGAGCCTACCACGGGCACTTTGAAGCCCGGAGGAAAAAAGCCCGCCTTGTCGGGATCATCATCGACCGCGAGCGCGATGTCGGCAGCGAGGCCAAAGGCGTTCGCGAACATGATGGCGTGGTGGCCGACCCCGAACAGGGCAATGCCATCCCCGCCCGGCCCGGCGGCGCGGTCGAATTCTGCTCTTATGCGT
>CAYVVB010000366.1:0-20892 GCA_964454955.1 uncultured Bradyrhizobium sp.
CGGCGATGTCGGTCGCGCGGGCTGACGATACGATCAAGATCGGCGGCTTGCTTGAAACTTCGGGCCCGCTCGCCTCGCTTGGCCAGCCCGGCCTCGATGGCGCGATGCTTGCCGTGGAGCAGATCAATGCCAAAGGGGGAATCGGCGGACGCAAGCTCGAACTGATCAACATCAACACCGAAAGCGACAACACCAAGACGGTCACCGCGGCCAAGCGGCTGCTTGAGCAAGACGACGTCGTCGCTCTTGTCGGGCCGATGAACAGCGGTTCGTCCTACGCCATCATCGACACCGTGCAGCGGGCGTCGACGGCGATGATATCGAACGGCGGTTCGCGCGGAATCGTGCTGCCGGCGCAGGACAAGAAGTGGATATTTCTTGCGCCTCTGACCGACGTTCTGGTGCAAAGCGTCATGATGGCCGACATGAAGCAGCATGGCATCAAGAACATCGCATTGCTGAACGCGGATTCGCCGTTCGGCACCAGCGGCCGCGAGCAGCTGGAGAAGAATGCGGCTTCGTTCGGCATCACAATCGTGGCGCAGCAGGCCTACGGCAACGACGACAAGGATATGACGCCCCAGCTTACCAAGATCCGGAGCGCCACTCCCGATGCGGTGGTGATCTGGGCGACGGGCCCGGGGCAGGCGATTGCCGTGAAGAACTACCGTCAGCTTGGGCTTGGCATGCCGCTCTATCTGTCTCATGCCGCCAACGACTTCAACTTGCTGAGACTTGCCGGGGCATCCGCCGACGGCATCCTGATTCCGTCTTCGAAGATCTACGTCATCGATTCGCTCAAGGAGTCCGATTCCCAGAAGCCGGTCCTCGCCTCGTTCGTGAAGGATTATCGGGCGAAATACGGCAAGCCGCCGGCGACATTCGCAGGCAACGCGTACGATGCTGTCAACATGATCGCGGAGGCGATCCAGAAAGTGGGACCGGATCGCGCCAAGTTGCGCGATGCGATCGAGGGGCTCAAAGACCATGTCGGCGTCACGGCCGTCTACTCCTATGGACCGGACGATCATTTCGGAGCCCAGGCCGATAGTGTCGTCCTGTTGACCGTCAAGGACGGCAAGTTCGCGCTGGCTCGCTAGAAAATCTGGTCGCGGAGGAGGCCGGAATGCCGACGATCACGCTGACCTTCGCAGATGGCGATCGCGTCCGCGTCGCGAGCAAGGCCGGGGAGACAATCCTGGCGGCAGCGCGGCGCGGCGGCGTTCCGCTGAACTCCGATTGTGAAGTAGGCGACTGTCAGACCTGCCGGGCAACCTGCCTTGCAGGAAAAATCGAGTATGACGAGTTTGCATGCATCTCCCTCAATGGCGAGGAAACGGATCGCGGCGAGATTCTTCCGTGTGTGGCGGCCGCCGTGACCGATATCGAAATCCGGATTCCCTACGAGCGGGAGCGACTTGTCCCGGCAAGGACGTTTTCCATCAAGGTCGAGGAAATCCGGCGTCTCAGCACATCCGTCGTCCGAGTATCGGCGCGGATGCTGGGCCTTACGCCGCTGAAATTCCTTCCCGGCCAATATATCAATCTCCAGGTCCCCGGAACGTCACAGTGGCGCTCCTACTCGATGGCAAATGCTTCCAGCGAAGAGATGGTCCTCGAGTTCTATGTGCGCTTGCTCGACGACGGTGTCATGTCCCGATATTTGGTCGAGCGGGCTGCACCTGGCGACGTGATCCAATGTAGCGGACCGCGAGGTACGTTCTATTTGCGTGGAGGCGCGAGGTCTATTCTGATGGTCGCCGGCGGCACCGGCGTTGCGCCCATGGCGTCAATGTTGCGTCAGATCGTTGCTTCGGGAGAGCAGCGCGCGGTCACGCTGTGTTTTGGTGTGAACGAGGCAAGCGAGCTGTTCCTCGTCGACGAACTGACCGGCCTGACAAAAGCTCTGCCGAAATTCGATCTTCGGATCGCCATAGCGCAGGGATCGCCTGCGCCCGGCTTTCACTCCGGGCTGGTCACGGACTTGATCGACGCTGAAAGCGCGGCAAATGCCGATGTCTATCTCTGCGGTCCACCCGCAATGACGGACCGGGCCCGCGCGATCGCCACCACGTGTGGCACTGCCGTTTCCTCGATTTTCTCGGAACGATTTCTGCCTAGTGGCGGAACCGGTGACTGAGTCAGTGCTGTCAAGACAGTCGGGGAGGGCGGACGCTGACCTCCCGCCTCGATCCGTAAGAACTGCTGTTGTCCAACGATGAGCGCTTCAAGCGTCATCCAAACATCTCAACGCTCGATAGTGAAATCCCCCCGCATGATGGGGGTTACGAGCGAAGGTCGGTCCTTGACAGCGCCGGACCCTTCCATATGATGTCCTGAAATCCGGGATAGCAGAGTCCCAGATTGTGGGACGGGCGATGCTGAAGAAAGCAGTCGATATTTTGCAGATGGTATCCGTTGGGCCGGGATGTACGACCAAGGACATCGGTGCTGCACTTGGATACTCGAGAAGTGCCTCTCATCGGCTCGTCAATTCTCTTCTGGAGGTCGGGCTTATCGAGCGTCGTCCAGGGGATGATGGCTTCATGCTTGGGCGTGTCCTCGAAGAAATCGTTTCGGGACCTGTCGCTGTAGATCGGCTGCGGCAACTCGCTGTGTCGCATCTTGATGGTTTGCGCGATACCTGTGGCGAAACCGTCGGGCTGCACTGTATTCGAGGCGACCGGCGCATCCTTCTGGCTCAGGCAGAATGCCGACAGGAGCATCGGTGGGTGTATGGCAACCTGCTGATGCCAATGCCGCTGCACGCGGGTGCGGCATCGAAGATGTTGCTGGCGCTTTTGTCGCGGGAGCGAGTCGAGCGGATTGTTGGCAAGGGAAAACTCGTTTCCTTCACCAAATCAACGCAAATGAATTCGCAAAAATTGATCGATGAAATCGATCGGATCAGAAGTCGGGGCTACGCCCTTTCATTCGAGGAGGTCACCCCAGGGATCGCCTCGATTGCTGCTCCCGTTACGGGCATCGATGAGCCTGCGGTTGTCAGCATTACCGGGCCGTCGGTGCGACTTTCCGAGGCGGTCCTGAAGCGGCTATTGCCGCTCCTCCGTGCTACGGGAGCAGCGATCGGTGTGGCGTTGGCGCCGCGTGCCGCCCTTCCGAGAGCAGTCGGTCAATAGGGGTGCGCATGTCTCGATCCTTGAACAGCGACCGCTCAACGAGAATCGAGGCTACGATAAACGGAACGCCTTATGTGCTGCACGTGGCGCCGAACGCGCGCCTCATCGACGTGCTACGCAACGAGCTTGAGCTGACGGGAACGAAAGAGGGCTGTGGCGTCGGCGTTTGCGGCGCCTGTACCATCCATTTCAACGGGAAAACTGCGAGCGCATGCTTGATACTGGCCGTCATGGCTGACGGCGCAGAGATTACCACCATTGAGGGGCTCGCCGAGGGGGGTAAGCTCGACCCCGTGCAGGTTGCATTCCTGTCAGGCGGTGGGGTGCAATGTGGTTTCTGCACGCCTGGTCAGATCATGGCGGCGAAGGCGCTTCTCGATCAAAATCCCGATCCCAGCGAAGCCGAGATCAAGGAAGCCATGATTGGCAATCTGTGCCGCTGCACAGGTTACTATGCAATTATTGAATGTGTTAAGCGCGCTGCGGAAAGCCAGCGTGGGGGTCGCGCATGACTTCACCTGCTCCCCGATTCAACGTCGTTGGCCAGAGTGTTCCGAGGGCCGATGGATGGGAGAAGGTGATCGGCCGCGCGCGGTTCGCGGCTGATGTCGCTTTGCCGGGAATGCTCCATGCCAAGGTACTGCGGTCGCCTCACGCGCATGCACGCATAAAGCGGATTGACGTTTCGGCGGCAAAGCGGATTCCCGGCGTCTTTTGCGTCCTGACCGGCGAAGATACTCCGAAGATACCGTGGGGGTTCTTTGTGCGCGATCAGTACCCTCTCTCGGTTGGGAAGGTGAGGTACATAGGTGAAGAGGTTGCCGCGGTTGCTGCAATCGATCTGGAAGCAGCTGAGAAAGCGATACAGGCAATCATCGTGGATTACGAGCCGCTGGACGCTGTGTTTGATCCCGATGAGGCTATGCTTGAGGGGGCGCCGCTCATTCACGAAGCGCCGCGGAATGTCGCGACACATTTCCGCGTCGAGCGCGGCGATGTCGATGCCGCTTTGAGCCGCGCCGACATCCTGGTGGATGAAACCTTTGAGAGCATGCTGCAGTGGCAGGCGTTCATGGAGCCGATCGGCGCCGTGGCCGATTGCGGACCGACTGGAAAAGTCACCATATGGTCGAATCTCTCGGGTATCTTCCGGGCCAGGATTCAGATCGCACTGGCGCTCGGCGTGGATACGAGCATGGTCCGTGTGATTCAGACGGCCGTAGGCGGTGGTTTCGGCGGCAAATCCATGGACGACAACAATGCCGTCATCACCGCCCTGCTTGCCAAGGCCGCGCGCCGGCCGGTGAGGCTGATCAACACTCGAGAAGAAGACTTCATCGCCGGTCGGCCACGGCCGATGCTCCGCATACGCGTGCGGCTCGGCTTCCGGAAAGACGGCATGATGGTCGGCAAGGATATTCGCGTAGTTGCCGACAACGGTGCGTATTCCGGAAAGGCGCCGGCCGCGGCCGGCGTGGCGGCTCTTCGCCATGACACGCTTTATCTGAATACTTGCGTTCGTTCAGAGCTCAACGTGGCGTACACGAACAAGGTGCCAACCGGCGCCTTTCGAGGATTCGGAAATCCGTCCGCGGAATGGGCGGTCGAGCAGGCGTTTGATATCGGCTGTGAACGGCTGGGAATGGATCCACGAGACGTTGCATTGATGAATGCAGCGGTGCCGGGACACGTTTCCGCTCATGGGAACCGGGTGAAGAGCTGCGAGCTGAGAGCCTGCATTCAGCGCGCAACTGACATGATCGGGTGGTCGGAAAAGCGGCGAGCGAAAGCGCCCTGGCGGGGGCTTGGTCTTGCGCTTTCGGCGCACGTGAGTGGAAAACGTCACTTCTATGATTACGACGGCGCGACCGTCATTCTCAACGTGAATCAAGATGGCCGGATCGTCATTCTCTGCGGTGAGGGCGAGGTCGGCCAAGGCAACACGACGATCTTGGCGCAGATCGCAGCGGAGGAGCTTGGCGTTCCGTACGAGTCGGTGACGATCAGTGAAGCGGATACGGAGACAACGCCCTTCGTCCTTGGTGCGTTTGCAAGTCGACTGGCCTATGTCGCCGGAAATGCTGTCCGCGCAGCAGCGGCCCAGGCCAAGCAAGAAATATTGCTGTCGGCCGCAGAATTCATGGAGGTGCCGTCAGCCTCCCTGGAAATCAAGGATGGCATCGTCAGGCCGGCGGGCGATGTGGAGCGCCCGAACCTCTCGATGACCATTGGAGAAGTTGCGTCTCGTCGAAATTTCAGGCGCGAAGGCAAGCCGATCGTTGTTACCGGAACCTGGGACGCCGATTCAGAATCGCATGGCAAAGATCGGTATGGGTCGGAATCGGGCGCATTCAGCTTTTGCGCTCACGCTGTGGAGGTGGCGGTCGATCCCCAAACCGGCCAGGTCGACGTGTTGAACTACGGCATTGCGACGGATTCCGGGACCATCATTCATCCCGCCCTCGCGCAGAGCCAAATCGAGGGCGGGTTGATCCAGGGTATTGGATACGCACTAACCGAAGGCATGATGATCGTCGATGGACAGTGCGTGAATCCAAACTTCTCAGACTACAAAATTCCCTGCATCCAGGACATCCCCAAGCAGCAAAGCGAGTTCGTTCCGTCCTATGAGCCGACCGGCCCGTTTGGCGCCAAGGGGGTGGGCGAAATTTCCATGGATCCGGTCGCGGCCGCAATCGGCAATGCTGTCGCGGATGCAATCGGCTGGCGTATACGAAGTTTGCCTATTACGCCTGAAAAGGTCCTCGCTGCAATCGCGGAGCGTCAAAACGCGGGTGGACACTCATGAGCTTGCCTCCGTTTGACTTCCATCGTGCCGGCTCTCTGGAAGAAGCCTTCGAGCTGAAGTCTCAATACGGGGATGACGCACGATATCTTTCCGGCGGTACTGCGCTCGTGTTGTTCATGCGCACGCAGGTTCTTCAGCCGAGTGCATTGATCGCGTTGGATTTTCTGGCCAATAAAAAAAACATCACGGTTGAAGGTGGACACATTCGAATCGGGGCCGGGGTCACACATGCCGAGATCGCATCATCCATGTTGGTTAAGGCGCATTGCCCCTTGCTCGCCGATACCTGCAGTCATGTCGCGACTCCGCGCGTGCGCAACGTGGCCACGATTGGCGGCAACCTCGCAAATGCAAATCCACACCAGGATCCTCCGATAACGCTGATTGCCCTTGGGGCGGAGGTTGTGGCGCAAAGCCGGTCGAAGGTGCGCAGGATCGCTACCGAAGACTTTTTTGTCGATTACTACGAGAGCTGCCTGGGCCCCGACGAAATTGTCATCGGCATTGACGTTCCACTCGCATCGCCTTCAGCAAGGTCCAGATTCATAAAGTTCCTTCCGCGCAGTGCCGATGACTATGCGACCGTCAACGTGGCTGTCAGCGCAACCATGAACGGGAGTGTGATCGCGGATATCCGGATTGCTGTCGGATCGATGGGGCCGGTCCCGATACGCGCACGGGCCGCCGAGCAGATCCTGATGGGAAGGGCGCCCAGTGATGAAGCCATAATGGAGGCGGCTGCGGTGGCGACCGAAGATGCGGAGCCGGAGCTCGATAGTCGGGGGTCTCCAGAGTACAAAAAGCACGTTGCTCCTGTGATCGTCGAACGCGCCATAAGAGATGTAACCAGGCACGAGTAGGTGGTGAGTCCAGCGAGGCCGAAAAATGCATCCAAGACTGTTGATACTCGGCATTGGAATTATCGGCCTGATTGGCATTCTGTGGCAGGTCGCAGTGGATGCCCTCCATATACCGACTTTCTTGCTGCCTCCTCCATCGGCAGTTCTAGCCGAACTCTTTGACCGCGCTCCTCTCTACCTCGATCAAACTGCATCGACGCTTGCGGCAACCGTGCTTGGTTTCGGGATCGCAGCGATAGCGGGGATATTCGTTGGTTCGGCAATTGCGTATAGCTGGCTGCTACGCGGCCTGCTTTATCCTCCTATACTTGTCCTGCAGGTCGTGCCGAAGGTTGCGTTAGCGCCGCTCGTCGTCGTGTGGGTCGGGTTTGGGCTGCCATCCCGCGTGCTCATGGCGGCCGTTATCTCGTTCTTCCCAATTGTGGTGAACACTATCGTCGGGCTCGGTTCGGTCGAGCCGGAGCTTCTCGACCTCGTCCGCGGATTGCGCGGCAGTCGGCTTCAGGAATTCACAAAAATTGCATTTCCCCACGCAATGCCCTTCATCTTCTCGGGCCTAAAGGTTGCAGCGACGCTCGCCGTCATCGGAGCGGTGGTCGCAGAGTTCATAGGAGGCAATCAGGGGCTGGGCTACCTGATTCTCGTCGGAAATTCCGACTTGAACGTGTCAATGGCATTCGGTGCTTTGGTGGTCCTGTCTGTCATGGGTCTCGCTCTTTTCGGGGCGATTGATCTCTTGGAGCGCATCTGTGTCCCATGGGCGGACGAGCGCGACGAAAATGTAGCCGGTCGGTTGTGATCTGCAGGAGAGGCAAGATGAATGCTGGCAAGTGCGTGAACCGACGCTCTTTTCTAGGGACCTTAAGCGCGCTGAGTGTCTTCCCGTCGCCATGGGTTCGACGTGCGGGAGCAGGGGAGCTGCGTCGGTTGACGTTTCTCCTGGACGTGGCTCCCTATGGGAAGCATGCCCTTTTTTATCCGGCTCTCAGGAAGGGCTTCTTTCGTGAGGCCGGGTTGGACGTCACGTTCCAGCCGGGTAAGGGCTCTGCGGATGTGGTTACCAAGGTCGCATCGGGCGCAGCAGATGCGGGATTCGCGGATGCTGCGACGAGCATTCTTGCTCGCGGCAAGGGCGTGCCTCTCAAGCAGGTGATGATGGTGCACTACAAGGCCATGAACAATTGCATAACCATGGCCTCTCATGCGGTTCGTAAGCCAACGGACATGGTTGGCAAGAAGTTCGGTGCGACGGTCGGCGATGCACCACGGATTGCCTTGCCGGCGCTGGCTGCCATCAATGGCTTCGACCCGGCGAAGGTCGAGATACTTACCGTTGAATCGCCCGCGAAACCCGCGGTGTTTGCCGCGCGGCAAGTTGATGGCCTGCTCAGCCTCGATGCGTATACGCCCGTGATGGCGGCGGCGGCGAAGAAGGTGGGCGAAGAAGCAGTCGAGATGTCGTTCGCCGACTGGGGCCTCGATATGTATTCGAACGGTATCGTGATTAGTGACGATCGGCTGCGTCAGGACCCTCAAACCTCGCGAGCTCTTGTCGATGCGTTCGCAAAAAGCTGCGTTTACGCGATCGAGAATCGGGAGGAGGCCCTGGGGATGTTTCTGAAGGAGAACCCGGCGGCCAATGCTGATATTGCGCGGGCCCAGTTCGATGTTGCGATCAGTCACCTCCTTGTTGATGAAGTGAAGGACCATGGCGTTGGCCCGATTGACCAAGCCAAAATGGCGTTCTCCCTGGATATTGTCCGCAAATACTTCGGGTTGGAGGGGACAGTCAAACTCGACGAAATCTATTCGAACGATTTCGTCACCGCCGGACAAAAGCCGAAAGGTGTCTGACTTGCTGGCGACCAACTTTTTGACAGAAGGTCAGTCCGACACCGGTCGCGCGGCAGATGATGCCGTGTTTGTCTCCAAAGTCGGGAAGGAGTATCGCTCGCGGCGTGGCCGGGTTGCTGCGTTAGAGGACGTCTCTTTCTCCCTGAAGAGGAACGAATTTGTCACGGTCGTCGGGCCGAGTGGCTGCGGAAAGTCCACCATCCTGAGGATAATTTCCGGGCTGACATTGCCTACCGCGGGCACCGTGGAAGTGTTCGGGTCCAAAGTGAATGCGCCGCGCCCGGAAGTGGGAATGGTATTTCAGGCGCCTATGCTCCTCAAATGGCGCACCATCTTGGACAACGTGCTGCTGCCGATCGAGATTCTACATCGATCCAGAGCCGAATACACCGACAAGGCGCTCAACCTCCTGCGATCGGCTGGGATAGCGGAGTTTGCGCACATGACACCGCGCGAGCTCTCGGGCGGAATGCAGCAACGAGCGGCTATCTGCCGCGCGCTCGTCTATGACCCGACGATTCTCCTGATGGATGAGCCCTTCGGTGCGCTCGATGCTCTTACCAGAGACATGATGAATGTTGAGCTTATGCGGATCTGGAGCGAGTACAAGAAGAGCACGCTCCTCATCACGCACTCGATCCCGGAAGCGGTCTTCTTGGCCGATCGGGTTCTTGTGATGAGCGGAAGGCCCGGGCGGGTGATCGCGGACATTCCAATTGGCTTGCCGCGACCACGGCAGCCGAATATCCGGCGGTCTCCCGCTTTCCTGGAACATCTCGAAATTGTGTACAGGCATCTTGGCGTCGAGTACGGCTAGCCATGTTCATTGAGAACTCTGCCCGGGTTTCGGCAAATCCGACTCAAGTGTGGAAATTCATGCTCGATATACCGAGGGTGGCAGCGTGCATCCCGGGTATTGAGGATTTCGAAATTGCGAATGGCACTGATTTCACTGGTGCGATCAAAATCAAGGTCGGCCCTATATCGCTCAGCTTGCGTGGCTCTGGTCGGGTAATCTCTCAATGCGCGGAACGCCAGTCTCTCGTGCTGCACGGTGAAGGCAGGGACTTGCGAATACCCGGCAGGGTTCTCGCGGACGTGTCTGTCACGTTGATTGGGCATGCCGACGAGACAGAGCTCAAGATCGAAACGACGGCTCAAATTCTGGGAAAGATCGGCGAGTTTGGACAACCATTGATCCGAAGGACAGCGGATAAGACAGTTCAAGGCTTCGCACGAAGGTTGGCTGATGCGTTGAAACGGTCCGATGTCGATTGACGTGGCTGCAACGAATGGAAGGAGTTGCCAATGTCTATGGAAGTTCTTCAGCAGGAAATGTCGAATAGTGTCGGTCGGCACGCCGACAAGATCTTTGACTGGGATGCCTTTCCGGCCAGCCGCGGTTATCCGGAGCTTGCGCGTGCGCAAATCCGCTACATCGGCGCCGGCGGTTCGCCGAAGACGGACGACCCGACTACGCTAAGGCCGCAGCACTTCACCTTGAGCATGGTCCATCAGCCGGTCGGGAAGTACGGCGCCTCGCACTTCCACGAGTGTGAGGAGGCGTTCCTGGTACTCGACGGGGTTCTTAGCGTTGGGTGGGAGTGGGATGGAGAAGTCATCAAATCCCGGCTTGGACCAAAGGACATGATCTTGCATGCGGCCGAGCGGCCGCACGGATTCACCAACGAGGGGGTTGAGCCGGTCACCATTGCGATCATGGTTGCGAGTGGTCATCCCAGGCCGCCGCAGTACACTTTCCATCCGCGCAGCCATTCGGCGCAATTGTCCGCCGCATATGGAGCGGAGCCGGGCAAGACCTATCCGCTCTCCTGGAGCAGTGATGATCCGCGGCACCAACTCATGGCGCAGCACGTCGTGCAGTACAGCCAGGTAAGGCCGCAATTCAATTCCGCGGGTTTTGCTCGTCTTGTTTATATCGGCGAAGGAGGGGCGCCTGCGACTCATTTCCGCAAGGACCTCATAGACGCGCCTCGAGGTGTTGGAGTTCAAGCGTACGAACGAGACGTCGAGGAAGCCTATCTCGTCCTGGAAGGATGTTTGACGGTCGGATGGGAAGAGGGCGGACGAGTTGTTGAAAGCCGATTGGGGCCGCGGGATATGATCCTTAACCCGCCTGGGCGGCTGCATTATTTCCGTAACGACGGCGTCGGAAACGCACAGTTCATGATGATCGTTGGAACGGCTCAGCCAGAGAACGTGACTTTCAAACCGGCGCAGCGCTAGGGGCGGTCATGATCTCGGCTGAGCCGGAACCACGGGAAATCGCGGCCGGGGCAAGCCGGTTCTCTTATCTTGAGAACGGGACAGGCCCGGCCCTGGTTCTCCTGCATGGAATTGGTTCGGGTGCTCGGTCGTGGGCAATGCAGCTCCATTCGATGGCAAAAGGGTGCCGTGTCATCGCCTGGGATGCACCCGGTTACGGGAGCTCCGATCTCTTGCCTCGGGACGAGCCGGACGCATCCGATTACGCGCGGGCTCTTTTGTCGCTCCTGGATAAGTTAGGGGTTTACAGGTGCCATCTCGTCGGTCACTCGCTTGGCTGCATCATGGCGGCTCGGTTCGCAAGGTTATTTCCTGATAATGTTGAGCGCCTTACCCTCGCGAGTCCTTCTGGCGGACATCTGCGGCTTGCGGACCACGAGCGAAGAGCCCTTCGAGAAAGCCGGCTTTCTGATCTCGCTGCGCTTGGCCCTCAAGCAATGGCCCGCAAACGTGGTCCGCGTCTGGTTTCAGATCAGGCTCCCAAGGAAATTGTCGAGCGCGTGATAGCCACGATGGCAAGGATCAGAGAAGATGGTTACAGACGGGCCGTTGGCCTTCTTTCACGATCTGACACGCAGAGTGATCTGGAAACCGTCAGTTTTCGTACGCCGACGCAAATCATCTACGGTGAACTCGATATTGTGACCACGCCTGCGTCCATTTTGAAGATGACGTCATCGTGTACTTGTCGAAGAATCGACGTCATCAAGGGTGCAGGTCATGCAGTCTACCTGGAGAAGGCGCAAGAATTTGAAGCTGCATTGCGTGACTTTCGAGCCGAAAGCGCATAGTCGCGTGAATATTGGAGGCCGAATCTTGGTTCAGGACGCTGGCTCGACGCGGACGACCCGAAATCCAATGTTGCTTGACGCGCTGTCTGGCGTGTTTGAGCTACGCGCCCCGACGCGGTAGCGATTGCAGTAGGATTCATGGCAGAGGAACGACCCTCCGCGCATTGACCGGTTCGGCGCAGGCTCTCGATTGATAGGATCTGTTGACGCGGTGAGGTGATGATATCGCGGCGAGAAATAGTCCTGGCACCATTCCCAGACATTGCCGGACACATTGTGCAGGTCGTATCCGTTTGGCTGGAAAGCATGAACCGGCGCGGTGCCGAAATAGCCGTCGTCGGCCGTGTTATGGTCGGGAAATATCCCTTGCCAGACATTGCAGCGGTGCTCCCCGCCGGGCTGAAGTTCATCGCCCCACGGGAACGTCGCCTGATCAAGTCCTCCGCGCGCAGCCATCTCCCATTCGGCCTCGGTCGGCAGGCGAGTGCCTGACCACTTGCAATAAGCCTGGGCGTCGTTCCAGGAGACATGGACGACCGGATGATCTAGCCGGTCGAGAATGGTAGAGGAGGGGCCTTCCGGCTGAGCCCAGTAGGCATACGGCACCGGCACCCACCAGGGCGTTTCGCGCGCGCGGCTCGCGTGGGCGTTTCGGGTTTTCTCCGGCAAGAGCCCGTCAAAGACAAAACTCCAGCCATACCGTTCGGCCTCTGTCGTATAACCCGTAGCCCGCACGAACTCGCCGAACTGCAGATTGCTGACGGCATGGCAGGCGATGGAGAATGTAGACAGGGTGACCGACCTCACCGGGCCCTCGCCGTCCTCGGGAAAGCGCCTATCGGCGGATCCCATCAGGAATGTGCCGCCAACGGGGCGACTCCATCTGCGCGGCACGGCGGCGAGGCTCGGCGCGATTGCGCGCACGGCTTCATCGGTCGACGCCGGCATTCTGGCAATGGCCTCCTGAGCGCAGCAATGACGATGGTTCTCGCTCATGGCAGATTTCGATCGCTCTCCTGTTCCTCCGTGACCGGCGAACTTCGCTAGTTCTGCTTTTCTTCTTCCCAGAATGCGGTGCCCCCCTCCGCTTTCATGAGTTCGAGAATCTTTTCGCGCGGGATCACACCGCAGCGGTCGGCCCAGCGCTGATAGTGCTCGGACATCTGGCGAACTCGCTCCGGGTGCTGCAAGGCCAAATCGTGCATCTCGGTCCGATCGATCTCCATGTCATAGAGTTCCCACGGACCGGGATATTTCCTGACCAGTTTCCACTTGCCGACCCGAACAGCCGCATTGCCTTCATGCTCCCAGAATAGCGGGCCACGGTCGCTATAGGCGGAAGTGAACGATGGTACGAGACTCTCGCCCTCGCACGGTAAGATGGAATTGCCGTTGTATTCCTTTGGGTAGGAAGCACCCGTCACGTCCAGTATCGTCGCCATGACGTCGGGAAGCTGGCTCGGATTGTGCCGGAGCCCGCCTTTCTCGGAGATGCCTCGTGGCCAGTGGACGATGAACGGCGTGGCAATGCCGCCTTCGTGGATCCAGTGTTTATACAGCCGGAACGGTGTGTTGGAGAGGTTTGCCCACGCTGTACCGTAGCTCTGATAGGTGTCTTCGCCGCCCGGCATCAGCGAAGGGTCATTGCCAAAACGAACCGGCTTGCCGGCGCGTGTCTTGGCCTTGGCGATCATCAGTTGATCGACCAGTTCCCGTGCAGTCACGCCCTCCGGAATGTCTTCGGCGCAAGCTCCGTTGTCCGAGAGGAAGATGATCAGCGTGTTGTTCATCTGACCGGATTCCTCGAGCGCGGCGAGGATACGCCCGATGCCCTGGTCCATACGATCGATCTGAGCCGCATAGACTTCCATGCAACGTAGCGTCCATGCGCGGTGCTCTGCCTCGGTCCACGGCGGCTGGGTCGGATCGCGATCCGTCAGTCGCCAGTTCGGATGGAGAATACCGTCATCAACGAGCCGCTTGAGTCGCTCTTCTCGCAGCTTGTCCCAGCCCGCATCGAAGCGTCCCTTGTATTTGGCAATATCCTCGTCATGAGCGTGGAGGGGCCAGTGCGGTGCGGTGTAGGCGACATATTGGAAGAAGGGAGAACCGGCATGGTCCTTCGTGTGCTGACGAATATAGGCGGCGGCCTGATCGCTGATCGCATCGGTATAGAAAAACGAGGCATCGTTCTGGGCCTCGCGCTCGATGTTATCGTTGCCGCGGGTGAGTGTGTTCGGATTGTAGAAGCTGCCCGCGCCAATGATGGTGCCGTAGAAGTGGTCGAAGCCACGCTGCAGCGGCCATGCGTCCGTCGGCTCGGTCAGGCTGCTCGCAATATGCCACTTTCCGCTGAGATAGGTCTTGTAGTTTTTCTGCTTGAGGACTTCGGCGATCGTGACGCAGCTCTTGTTTAGGTTGCCGGCGTAGCCCTCCGGACCATTACTGTAGGTGAGGATGCCGATGCCCGTCTGGTGCGGGTGCAAGCCTGTCAGCAGCGAGGCGCGGGAGGGACTGCAGCGTGCTGTGTTGTAGAATTGGGAGTAGCGCAGGCCGTTGGCCGCGAGGCGATCCAGGTTGGGGGTTTCGATCTCGCCACCGTAACAGCCGATATCCGAAAATCCCATGTCGTCGTTGAGAATGAGCAGGATATTAGGACTCTCGGAGGGTCTTGCGCCGTTTGGCATGTTTGTATCCTCGGTTTTTTTTGGACTGCAATGTCGTCAGGAATGGCGGCGCGTCAGACTGATACTGAGGCGGAAGTATTTGGGCAGATAGATTGCGCGCAGCAGCTCAAGCGCACGCCCGTCTTTGCCGAACGTGACACGCTCGATGGAGAGCAGGGGGGAACCAACCTTTACGCCCAACAATTTGGCGCTGGCGGCGTCGGCGAGAGCGGCGCTAATGGTCTGCTTGGCGTCCTTGATGGCTAGGCCAAGTTCGTCCTCGAACACGCGATACATGATGATCGACACGAGATCCCGCTTCTCGAGCTCGAGCCCGATGTCCGGCGGATAGAAAGCGTGCTCGACGGCGATCGGCGTATCATCGGCCAGGCGAACACGTTTGAGCTGCCAGACCGCCCGCTCGCGCAGTTGCTCGCGAATATCGGCATCGTGCCGGTTCGTCATTCCCCGCTGCAGGATCCTTGCGCCAGCATGATAACCGGCATCGCGAATTGTTTCGGAAAAGCCCATCAGGCGTCCGACCCAGTTTTCCGGCTGGTTCGATCGCAGAAATGTGCCGCGGCCGCGCGAACGAGCGAACATGCCTTCATCGACGAGCGGCGCTATTGCATTGCGAATGGTGATGCGGCTAACACCGAAATGACGTCCGAGCTCGGCCTCGGTCATCAGGCGGCCGGTCTTGTCGATCAATTCGCCCTCGCGAACCCGTCGGCGGATGGTCTCCCGGATTTGAATATGCAGAGGAACCGATCCGTTGGTTTCCAACAGCGATTGCTTCTTGCGCGTGTCGACGGACATGATGCTCAGAGCCGCATTCGGGTCGTCGGGTCGAAGAGATGGATGTCTTGTGGGCGTGCGGAGATGGCGATCGTGTCGCCTTCGCCGGGGACGTTATCGTCGCTGACGCGCATGCGGATCGTCGTGCCAGCGCAATCCAGATCTAGCACGGCGGTGTCACCGAGATCCTCGATGAGGTCGACCCGCGCCTTCAACCCGCCCGGCGCCATCCGCAGGGCTCCGGGCCTGAGGCCGACGACCACGTCTCGTTCACCGGTATCCTTCGTCGCGGTCTTGAGACGCTGATCTGCAATGATGACGTCTCCATCAACATAGCGCGCGGGCACGAGGTTCATGGGGGGACTGCCGATGAAGCCAGCGATATCGATCGAGTTCGGCCTTGCGAAGATTTCCGCGGGCGTTCCGACTTGCTGAATCTCGCCGGCCATGAAGACCGCCATGCGATCGGCAAGCGTCATGGCTTCCTCTTGATCATGGGTGACGTACACGGCGGTCACGCCGAGGGATCGCTGCAGCCGTTTCAGTTCGGCCCGGGTCTCGAGCCTGAGCCTGGCGTCGAGGTTGGACAGTGGTTCGTCGAGCAGGAACAGGCGAGCCTTTCGCACGATCGCACGTGCGAGTGCGCAGCGCTGCTGCTGACCGCCGGAGAGCTGGCCCGGCTTGCGATCGAGGAGATGATCGATCTTCACCTTGCGTGCAGCGTCCGTTACAGCGGGAGCAATCTCGGCCTTCGGCAGTTTTGCCATCTCCAGCGGAAAGGCGATGTTCTCGGCAACCGTCATGTGGGGGTAGAGCGCGTAGCTCTGAAACACCATGGCGATATCGCGATCGCTGGCGTCCGCAGCGGTCATATCCTTGCCATCGATGAAGACTCGGCCCGCGGTGGGTGCGTCCAGACCTGCAAGAATGCGCAGTGTCGTGCTCTTGCCGGATCCCGAGGGGCCGAGCAGCGCGAAGAACTCGCCCGGATTGATGTCGAAGTTGACCCCCTTCAGCGCGGCAAAGTCGCCGTGCATCTTGACGATGTTTCGAAAGCTGACTTGACCACGGCCGCTCATCGGCGCCCCCCGCCCTTGACTGCGCCGACCGTCAAGCCCTTCACGATGTGCTTCTGTGCGACAACACCGAGAACCACCACTGGCAGCATGGCAAGAACAGAAACCGCGGCAAGCTTGGCCCACAGCGTCTGCTCGACGGAGACGAAATTGAACATTGCGACCGTGACCGGACGCACGGTGTTGCCACTCAAGACCACCGCAAACAGGAATTCGTTCCAGGCATTGAGAAATACGAACACGATGGTCACGGCGATTCCGCCGCGAACCTGGGGAATGATGATGCGCCATAACGTGCGCAGGCGGCTTGCGCCGTCGAGATAAGCCGCTTCCTCCATCTCGAAGGGAATGTCCTCGAAATAGGAGACCAGGAGCCAGACCGCGAAGGGCAGGGAGAATGACAGATAGATCAGGATGATGCCCTGATAAGTGTCGATCCAGCCGATATTACGCAGCACCAGGAAGTAGGGAATGATGATGCCGACCGGAGGCAGCATCTGCGTCGCCAGCACATAGAAGCCCGCGAATTTCTTTCCAGGGAAACGGAGCCGCGCCAACGCATAGGCGGCAGGTACGGCCATCAGCATGGTGACGACCGTCGTACCGACGGAGATGATGATGCTGGAAACAAGGTTTGGCAGGATTGATCCTGAGCCGAACAGGACGTCGCGATAGGCATCCAGCGTCGGCGAGAAGATGAGCTTGGGCGGGTAGGCGAGCACGTCGGAATCAGTCTTGAGCGAATTCAGGACGCTCCAGACGATCGGAAAGGCCCACGCCAGCAAGAAGATCAGAGAGATGGCAAGCAGCGCCACCATGCGAAAGCGCTTCGCGCTCATTTCGCCCTCCGCATCGCGAACAGGATGGCCGAAATGATGATGGTCACGACCAGGAGAGCAACGGCGAGCGCCGAGCCGTAACCGATGGAGAGTTCAGTGAAGGACTTGCGATAGGCATAGAGATTGAGAATCTCCGTTGCGGTGCCCGGGCCGCCGGCTGTGACCGTGAAGATCGCCGCAAACGCGGTGAGCGCAACCATGGTCCGCATGATGATGACCATGACGATGGCCGGCCGCAGCAGCGGCAAGGTAATGCGCCGGAACCGCTGCCAGGCGCTCGCGCGGTCCAGCCGCGCAGCTTCGTAGATGTCCTCGGGAAGCGAGGCCAGCGAGGCGAGCAGTACCATGAAGGCGAATGGCGTCCATTGCCAGGTGTGGATAACGATGACGGAGACCATCGCAAGAAGAGGATCTCCAAGCCAATTCTTGCTCCCGAGTCCCGCATTGATGGCAAGGAAGTCGATGATGCCGAATTCCGGAGCCAACATGAAGGTTCGCCAGATCATGCCGACGACCGCCGGAGAAAGCACCACGGGCAGGATGGCGATGATTCTGAACCATCTCTGGCCGCGCTTCATGTCCATGACCAGCAAGGCCAGTGCCAGTCCGATCACGACCTGGAGTGCGACCGTCGAAGTGGTGTAAATCAAACTGACCAGCAGGGACGACCAGAACCGTTCGTCAGCGAGAAGAACGCGATAGTTCTCGAACCCGACGAAGCCGTTGGTGAACGGCATCGCGAGGTCCATCCGGAACGTGCTCGTCCAGATCAGGAATATCAGCGGAAAAGTCGTGGTGGCGAGCAGCGCGAGAAAGGCCGGCGCGAGCAGAGCCGTCGCGAACCGGCGTTCGCGAAGGGCCAACATGTGGCCAAAATCGGTGGACGTGGCTTCGTTTCCGATCTCGGCCACCGTGATCGCCGACGGAGCCATCGCTTAACCGCGCATCATTGGTTCGATACGGTGCTGTGCATCGTCAAGCGCGGCCTTGATGGAGGCCTGGCCGGACAGGGCCGACTGGATCGCGGTGGCCATGGTGTCGCCGACGGCCGGCCACTGCGGTACGCGCGGCCGCCAATCGACATCGGTGTCCGCCTGCAGGGCTTGCATCGTGGCATCGACGAAGTTCTCGCCGAAGCCGCTCATCAATTTGATGTAGTCGGGGTCCCTCCAGATCGAGGTGCGGTTGACGCCGGAGCGTTTGGTTGGACCCGCGAAGCGGTGAGCTGTGCGTGCTTGTGTCTCCGCACTCGCGGCCCACTGGATGAATAGCCAGGTGGCCTTCTTCTTTTTCTCAGGCAGCGCCGCGTTGATCGGAAAGCCCCAGTTCCAGATCGAGGTGACGCGCTTGCCTGATGGGCCTTTTGGCCAGCGCGCATAGGCGACCTTGCCGATCACCTTCGATTTTTCGGCATTGTTGATGACCGATGCCGACGAGTGCGCGTCGATATAGCTTGCTACCGTTCCTTGCGAAAATGCGTCGGCGATGTCCGGCCAGTTCCAGTTCGCCGCTGCGGTCGGCGCATATTTCCGCATGATATCGACATACCAGGTCAGGGCAGCCTCAGCTTCCGGACCGTTGACGGTCAACTTGCCGCCCTTCATCCAATCACCGCCGAACTCGCGGAAGATCGACGGATAGATGTACATGTTCTGGCCCGCACCCGCGACTCCACGTAAGGCTGCGCCCCAGATGCGGTCGTTCGGCGCATTCAGCGCAGCCGCGTTGGCTACATAAGCCCCGAGCGTATCAGCCGGCTTCAGGCCCTTGGCGTCGTAGAGGTCCTTTCGATAAACCTGGATAGTGACTTCGCCGTCATACGGCATTCCGTAGAGCTTCCCGTCGATGCCGTTGGCGCTTCGCCAGGCTGGAATGATGTCGTCGAGGTTGAACCATGAGGAATCCGTGAGCGACTTGTCGGCAAGGTAGAAATCGAGCGGCTCAACCCATTTGTTCGCAGCGTAGAGCGCATAGTACATCGGATCCGCCGCATGGGTTGCGTAGGTGCCGCTCTTCGACGTCAGATCGATGACGCTCTTCTGCCTGATCTGGGCGGGTGGGATCTTCTCGAACCGGACGTCGATGCCGGACAGCGATTTGAACTGCGGCGCCAGCGCGATCAGGTTCTCGAAATAGCTGGCCGGAATCACTGCGACCGTAATCGTTTCGCCCGACGCCTGCTGCCAGTCGATCTTTGCGGATTTATACGGAGCGAGGTCCGCGTCCTCCGCGGCGGCTCTCCGAAGAACGGCGGGGCTGAGCGTGGCCAGAGTTGCAGCGGCGGTCCCGGTCTTGAGCAGCGTTCGTCGCGTGAGCAATGACTTCATTTTCTCCCTCCCCAGATCCGGACATTCGATGCCGGTTAGTTAGGACAATTGACCAAATGTTATAACATGTCAACCGTGGCAGATTGAGCAATCCCGCGAAAGGGCGGCAGAGGCACGACCATCCCAAAGCGACGCAGCGACTAGCCTGAAGATTCGGATTGGGCATGACATGCCGCCCGCCCCAGCGGGATGATCCCTCAATCGCATGCTACGTTTCGGCCTGGCAATTTCGTATAATCGCGGGATCGGAGACCAAGCTTCTCGCGCGCCGTACGGGCTTGGAACATTTTGGTTATCCTTTCGACGTACATCCATACGGCGTTGGTGCGCGGAGTGTAGGTGCGCTACCACCTCAATACGTCGGCGACGCGATCGGGCGCCCATTGGTCAGCGCGGCGAACGTGACCTCGCGTTGGCGGAAACGATTGGCCCTTACGCGATCCATCGTGCGAGGCCACGCAAGATATCGTGGAGCACCATGCAGACTTCCTTGACCTCTTTCCAAACCGCGAACTCGATTTCGAATTTTGTTTAGGCGGCGCCTCGCTGATTTCCCTGCCAGAGCATTGCGCAGCTTTCTTCCGCTTGGGAATATCCGCAATCGGTCGCATCTGGCTTTGGCATTCCGAGAAGCGCCAGCTCCTGCCAGGATGCTGTTGGCATAACCGCAGCCATTCGTCGCAGATATACCAAACCGGCCCGCGCGCAGATTGGCCGCGGCCGATCAATCATCCACGCCCGATCGGCTCGCCATGAACTGGCCAATGAGGGCTTTTCACTCTCGCCCAAGATGTTCTATGGATGACGGTGTTACAACGGCGTAACAGGTTTTGGCATGGCTATCGTGGACGATAATTCGAGCGATTGGCGCGTTGGGGTGCTGTTTTCGCAGAGCGGCGTTACGCAGACGATCGAGCGAACCCAGCTGAACGCCACATTGCTGGCGATCGAGGAGATCAACAGCAGCGGCGGCGTTCTGGGGCGGCGCATCGAGCCCGTCATATACGACTCAGCCTCCGATCCGAAGAAGTGCCGTGCCTTCGCCGAGCGTTTGTTCCAGGTCGACCGGGTAAAGCTCGTTTTCGGCTGCTATATGTCAAGCACGCGCAAGGCGGCGCTGCCTGTCGTAGAGTCCCATCGCGGACTGCTGTTCTATCCCACGCTCTATGAGGGATTCGAATATTCCAGGCATTGCATCTATACGGGTGCTGCGCCCAATCAGAACTCGCTGCAGCTCGCCAAGTTCCTGCTGTCGGCATACGGCAACCGCTTCCTGTTCGTCGGTTCGAACTACATTTACCCCTACGAGTCGAACCGGGTGATGGCGGATGTCGTGGTGCAGGCCAAGGGTAAGGTGCTCGACGAGATCTACGTGCCGCTCTATCCTCAAGGGCAGGATTTTGAGAAAGTCATCAACCGTATCCGCAAGACGTCGCCCGACGTGAT
>CAYVVB010000367.1:0-3767 GCA_964454955.1 uncultured Bradyrhizobium sp.
TAAAACTTCCGCAGCGCCGCCACGTTCATCACCGCGCAATCCAGCACTTCGCCCGCGGTGAGTTTGAGCTTCTCCTTCAGCACTTTCACCGCTCCCGCCGCTTCCACGAATTCGATACGCGCCTCGGTAGCGGCGCTCAGCGTGACGGACTTCTCACTGCCGAAGAAATCGCCGTTGCTCATGTGCGCAACGCGCGTCACCGACCCCGACGCTGGCCACGGCTTCATCATCTTATGAGGATGCTTCCGCGCGAACGCCTTCACGGACGCCGCCGCGCGCCGGTCGGAATTCCCTTCGCGCAGCACCGGATTCACCGCGGACCCCAAAACCCCCGCATAACGCGCCTGCACGGCACGCTCCTCATCGGTGGAGGGAGCATCCGGATAATCGGGAACGTTGTAACCCTTCGCCTGCAGTTCCGCAATCGCATCGCGAAGCTGCGGAATCGAAGCGCTGATATTCGGCAACTTGACGATATTCGCATCCGGCGTCCTGGCGAGCTCCCCAAGCCGCGTCAGCTCGTCAGGAATCCTCTGCTCCGGCCGAAGCCGCTCCGGAAAAGCAGCCACAATCCGTCCCGCGAGCGAGATATCAGCGGTCTCAATCTCCACCCCGGTCCCCTTCAGGTACGCTCGCAAAATAGCCAGCAGCGCATACGACGCCAGCGCCGGCGCCTCGTCAGTCTTGGTCCAGGTAAGGGTCATAAATATGTAGGGGAAAACTGATTGCACAGGATAACATCCGCCGCCACTCGGGCATGGCATCCGCCTTGGCACCGGCGTTCCGCCCGGCGTCTTCCCCTGCAGAACGGCCCCCAACGTCCCCATTGCAATCCCTCACGAATTACTTTACGATACAAAGTATGAAGCACGCCCACTGGCTCCTCGTCCTCGCCGCCGCCCTCTTCATCGGCTGGGCCCACTCCCACACCGACGAAATTCCCGTCGTCCTCGGCTTTGTCCTCCTCCTCAGCGCCATCCTCGGCCTTGCCTTCCCCTCGCGCCCCTGGCTCACCGGATTCCTCATCGGCATCCCGCCCTTCATCGTCGAAACCCTCGTCCACTTTCACATCATTCACGCCCCATATCCTGCCTCCGAAGCGATCCCCTGGGCCGCGCTCCTCGGCCTCGTCCCCGGACTCGGCGGCGCCATCTTCGGCTCCGCCATCCGCCACCTCGGCCGCCAGCAAAATCACGCCAGCTAGAATGACTGGTTGATGAAAACCGCCTTCCTCTTTCCCGGACAGGGCTCCCAATTCGCCGGCATGGGCAAAACCCTCGCCGAAAATTTCGACGCCGCCCGCGAAACTTTCGAACAGGCCGACGACGCCCTCGGCTTCCCCCTCTCCAAACTCTGCTTCGAAGGCCCGGAAGATCAGCTCAAGCTCACCGAAAACACCCAGCCCGCGCTCGTCGCCGTCTCCGTCGCCGCATGGAGAGTCCTCCGCGTCGAAATCGGCGAGCCCGATTACGTCGCCGGCCACAGCCTCGGTGAATACTCCGCGCTCGTCGCCGCCGGCTCCCTCGATTTCGGCGACGCCCTCCGCACCGTCCGCAAACGCGGCCGCTACATGCAGGAAGCCGTGCCCGCGGGCGTCGGCGCCATGGCCGCCATCCTGAAACTTCCCGCTGGCGCGCTCGATGGCATTCTCGCCGAAGCCGCCCAGGGGGAAGTCGTCTCCGTTGCCAATATCAACTCGCCAGATCAGACCGTCATCGCCGGCCACAAAAGCGCCGTCGACCGCGCCATGGAACTCGCGAAAGCCGCGGGCGCGAAGCGCGTCGTTCCGTTGCCCGTCAGCGCGCCATTCCATTGCTCACTCATGAAGCCCGCGCAGGAACGTCTCAAAGCCGACCTCGATACCATCCCGTTCGCCGACCTCAGCATGCCTCTCATCAACAACTGGCGCGCCGAACAAGTCCGCACCGGCGCCGACGCCCGCGAGGGCCTCTACCAGCAGGTGCCGAACTCAGTGCGCTGGGTCGAATCGATGGAGAAACTCGCCTCCCTCGGCGTCGACCGCTGGTTCGAAGTCGGCGCAGGCTCCGTGCTCGCAGGACTTCTCCGCACTATCGTCGCCGGCGCGAAAGCAACGTCATTCGGCGAAGCAAAAGACATCGAAAAACTCGCCGCAGTGCGTTAGGGGCAGGCGCGACTGCAACTGTGCAGAGCCTATCCCTGAGCTTGTTGCCCACAGCCTTAGGTGAGCAATCGTACCTCGGCGCTGCAGGTGCAACTCAATTCCGCCTTACAATTTCGATAGAATCGGGAACGTTGGTTGTTCCAGCTGATGGCCGCTCATTCCAAAATGTGGACACATCGCTTGACCCGACCTCCTCGCAGTCGTCTTGCGGAAACTTGCCTACTCGCTATTTGTGTCGGCCTTCCACCTCTGTTCGCGCAGCCCGCCAGCACGCCCGGGTTCGATGTCACCTCGGTGCGGCTCCATCAGAACCCGACGAACGGGCTGCCCGCAACAACTGTTTTCAGTTGTAATAACGGGCATTTCATAGCTCGCGGACCGTTCCTCGGCGCTGTGATTGCGCTCGCGTATGGAGTGGATTTTTCACAGATCGTTGGCGCCCCGCAGTGGGTCCAGGATCATTTTTATGACATCGAAGGAAAGGGTCCCGCCGGCGACGAGAAGCAGTGCAAACTGATGCTTCAGGGACTACTCGCGGATCGATTCAATCTCATCGCTCATTGGGACGAAAACCCGATATCTGTTTTGGCGCTC
This sequence comes from uncultured Bradyrhizobium sp., assembly GCA_964454955.1. Lineage (GTDB taxonomy): Bacteria > Pseudomonadota > Alphaproteobacteria > Rhizobiales > Xanthobacteraceae > Bradyrhizobium. The sequence continues at coordinate 2,738 of CAYVVB010000367.1, forward strand.
GTTGTCGCGAAAGGAGGACCAAAACTGAAGAGAGTGGCCCCAGAAGATCAGCAACCCAACGGTCCAGGATTCACGGTGAACGGCGCGCCGGTAGCCATGTATTCACCGCAACTCAAGGGCTGGTCGATGGAACAACTTGTGCACGCGCTGAACATCACCGCGATAACTCAACTCGGGGAACGCGTCGTTGACCTGACGGGGCTTGACGGCATTTACAAGGTTTCGCTCCGCTTCACCCAGGACGGAAGACAGGGACCCGCCCCGGATGTCCGTACTGCGCTTCATGAGCAGCTTGGCCTCGCGCTGGAAAACCGAAAAGTGCCCGTTGAGCGAATCGTGATTGACAAAATCCGTATGCCCGACCCGAACTAGAATCGCTGATTAACATGATCGATATCCGCCGACGTGACGCCGTTTCATTCACAACCGGGCCGCCGCCAACCCATCCCGACGACCACATCCTGACGGCCACTAACGTGCACCACGTCAGTACGTGCAAGTCCGTGTGCGCGGGCTTTCTGCATTTCCATCCCGCCGCTGATTATTTCGACGTCAGCCCCGGGACCGCCGGAGCCTCGATCGCCCGCTTCTTCGCCTTCGCCGTATAGTCATCCGGCACAACGCCCTCAATCTCCGCATCCACCGCGAAGTGGCTCAGCGCCGCCTTCGTCGTAATCACCGCATCGGTCGACGACGCCGACCCCGAAAACGAATGCAGCGTCACCGGATTGAACCCCATCTCTGCCGGAAACGGCGAATACGAAATCGTCCGGATATAACTTTCCACGCCCTCGCCGGTCCGCGCCCACACGCGCTTCCCGGGCCACCGGAACAACGACCGGCACCACAGCTGATTGAACAATCCCGCCGAGCACTGCAGCCCATCCACCGCATCCACCGGCGCGCCGCTCCGAATCGGAATCGTCGCGCTGTGCGGATCCCCGAACAGCGTCATATAAATCGTCGCCCGCGCAGTGAGCGGCTGCGCGTGCTCCGTCAGAAGAAATCCCGGATCCACCGCCAGACTCGC
>CAYVVB010000368.1:0-20675 GCA_964454955.1 uncultured Bradyrhizobium sp.
TCGACCGCCCCGCGCTCAGCGGCGCAGTTCGAAAAACGGAGACGCCAGCCTCGCACGCCAGATAACTGCAGCGCGCTGTAGCGTACAAATCGGACGAAGCAGAACCGATCGCGCAGAGATTTGCAGCCAAGGTTCGATTCCGGGCGGGACGGTTGTGCGGACGGAAACGGCATGGGGCGCACCTATCGCCGAGGAGCCCCGCTGTAAATTTTTTCAGCTCATCTTGCGCGTCAGGCTGTCGGTATTTCTGTCGGTATCGGCAGGCATAGACGATAACAATCGCTGTAAATTCATATAGTTATTGCATCAGTTGATTGTCGGCCAGGGGCACCAGTCTTAAGCCGCTTCCGTCGGCACCGCGGCGATATACGGGGTCGCATCGGCGAGGACGTTGCGCCGTTCCTCGTAGAATTCCAGCACGCGGTGCGCGGTGCGCGGTTCGAGGCGTTCGTAGTTTTCGTGCGCCCGCTCGAGGTCCATCTTCGACATCTTGCGGTCGGCGACCGCCATCAGCAGCAGAGCCTTTGCGGTTGCCCAGGAGCAGCCGGCGGCTTTGGCAATCACCTGCACGGCGCCGGGATTCTCGTTGAGAACGGCCCGCTCGGTCATCTCGATCGGACAGCCGGCAAGGGCGGACAGCGCCGTGACGGTCTTTTCGAAGTCCTGCGCGCGGGCGGCAGCGTGCACGTCGACCTCACGGAGATCCTTCCATTCGGTGAGCCGTTTCACCCGATGCTTCGCCTTGGCGTGATCGTGCGACGTCTTGCGCACCACCACGTTGATGTCGTCGATCACCTCGGTGACGGTACCGTGCACGAGTTCGGCAAAACGCGGATTCGAAGCGATGATCTTCCTGCACACCGAAGCGGAAGCGGTTTCAAGAAGTTTCAGGAAGTGGTGCCTGGAAATGTCGTTCCGCGCACCCACATGCAACGCCAGCTCGACGTCATCGGACGATCGCAGGACCAGTTCGCGAAAGCCGTTTTCCGAGATGCGGGCGCCTGCGTTCTTCGCGACGGCATGGACCACCTGCGGTTCGCCGCGCTCGATGAGAATATCGGTGATGGTTTCGCTGATGGTCTGGCGCTGCGCGATCGCGTAAAGATGCCCCTGGCTCTTGGTCCTGGCGCTGGCGACCAGATCGGACTCCTCCAGAGCCGTCGATTGACTGAGAACGGGAGCGGCGACAGCCACGGTGTCGTCGGCGGCCAACGCGCGGACCAGCGCCGCCGGCACGTTCGCCTCAGCAGCGAAACGGCGGGCCAGCTTGATGCGGGTTTTCACCTCGATGACGTCGACGAGGACCTTGAATACCTCGTCGAACAGCTCGACCTGCCGCTTCGAATAGCGGCTTGAGCCGGCAAGGAACAAATCGGTAATGCGCGTCAGCGCCTTCAGCTGTCTTTTCGTCGACCCCGACGTCGATGCATCCTGAACTTCGCGAACGAGAGAATAGAACATTGTCATGGCTTGGACTCGTCAGGCGCTTTCGCCCGAAAGGCGGGAACATTGGAGCTTGACGGTCAGGGCTACAGGCTGCGCGTGAAAATTGTGGGTGCGAGCTCTGTTGGAGATGACTTAAATTTTAGCGGTCTTCGAAATCGCCTCTCCGCTCAATAGCGGTCGGCGCCCCAATACCAACCGCCCGTGTCGCGATATCCGCGACCGGAAGAGCTGTCGAAATATCCCCAGCTATCGTCATTGTAATCGCCGCGCGCCCGCCGCCCGGACGAGCTCTCGCCGCGTTGTTCGCGCCGGTGCCGATACGCCCAACGCTGCGCCCGCACGGCCCGCCGTCGCTCCGCGCCACGCTTCAGATCGGTGTCGCGCGCCTTCGCATAGGAGTCATCCGATACCGAAGCCGGCTCGCCTGCGGCGGGCGGCTGCGGACCTTGAGCCTGCGGTGTTTGAACTGTCGGGGGTGTTTGGGCCGGGAGGGCTCGAGGCGGGGCATCAGCGGCTTTTGCGACCTGATTGCTTGCGGCCTGGTCCTTCGTTGTCGCCTGATCGCCTGCCGTCGGATCCCATGCTGTCTGATCCCCCTTCGCCTGATCTTTTGGTCCCTGATCTCTCGGTCCCTGATCCTTTGGGCCCTGATCCCTTGGGCCGTGATCCCTTGAGGCCAGATCTTTCGGCGCCGTCACCTCCGCGGATGGCGCGGATCGCGGCGCGGCAGTCGTCTTCGGATCATGTGCGCCAGCGCCGTTGCTGGCGATGGACGGATCGATGAAGGCCAAGGCTGCGCCGACATAAGGCACCGCATCGGACGCGGGCATCTGCTCGGGCTGCGCCCATCGTTCCACCCGGGCCGTTTCCGCGCTCTCCTGGGGCGCCTGGGGATTCACATTGGCGATCAGCAAGCCTCCGGTCAGGCCGGCCGTGAGGGCAGCCCCCGCCATTCCGATTCCCACAAAAAAAGCCGTCGAAGCGCCCATGGCCTGCCTCCAAGAGCTTTTTCCGGCTTTGATGGAATCAAAGCCGGGCTCCAAATTCGGGATTTGATCGCATTTTCTCCGGAAAACCGGTGCCCAGCGCGCGCTAGCCCGGCCCTTCGGGTCCGGAGAATGCTCTCGTCCGCATCGCCGGCAACGTTCAAACTTCCCCATTGTTCCGGGAAAGGCCGCTTTTCTGTCATTTTTCGTAGGATACCGGCGCGTGCGGCAAGCGCCGCGTCTGCAGGGGCGGCTGTCCGCCGTCAGATCGCGGCGGCAACCTTTTCAAGGCCGATGACGCGGGCGAGCTTGCGCACTTCGTCCTTCTGGTCTTCGCGCAACTGGAACAGCAGTGGCATCGCCGCCGATTTCAGCTGCTGGACTTCCGCCGAATCCGGATCGAGCGAGGCGGCATTTGCATTTGGATTGACCTGCCGCGCGGCCTGCAGCTTGCGCGCAATGGCGCGCAGCGCATGCTCGACGTCGGGCCAGTAATATTCCTGGCTGGACGAAAGCCTCAGGCGCTGCTTGATGCCGGCGATCTGCGCGTCAGACAACAAAGCGTAGGGTTTCTGCGGTTGCGGGTGGTTCGCAACCTTCGGCTTCGGCGGAGCGGAAGGCTCGGCGGAAACGACGGCTGGTTCGGGGGAAACGAGGGGCGCCGGCGTCAGCACCTTCGCCGCTTCGGAATCGGCGTCCTCTGCGGACCGCGCATAGGCCTGCCGCAGCGGCTCAGCCAGATTCGCGGGTTCCAGCAGTTCGGCCGGGGCGCCAGTGACGGAAGCAACCGTCAGCTTGTCCTGCTTGGCTTCATGATTGGTCACCACCATCTTGAGGTCCGGCATAGCGGCTGCCATGCCGGCCGGTGGAACGCTGTCATGTGACAGGATGCTCGCAGTCGCGCCGCCGACGACGAGGAAGCAGATCAGGGCGAGAAGTGTGATGGCCTTGGTCAAACAGATCTCCGTCCCGGCGCGGCACCAATCGTCAATTGCCGAAAAAACTGAGTTTAATTAAGGCCTAAACGGGCCATGGTTGCGGCGGCGGTAGAATACTGCGCGCCGTCAGTGGCCAAGGCGCCAAGGGTCCGACCATCCTTTGTGCATGCCCCTTTCGCAAGAGCGCTACCCGCTTTCGGCCCGGAGAACCGTGCGAGGATCAGGCGGCCACGCTGAGGTCGTAGGCCTCCTGGATGTCGGTGACGATATCGGAGGCCTCGAACAGCGCCCGCGGCTCGACCGAGTGCAGGCTCACGGTCCAGTTGATGCCCTTCCTGGTGCGGGGCGTGCTGACGACGTCGAATTGGATGGTGCGGCACAAGGGGTGCCGCTGCAGGGCGTAGGCGACGCGAACCCTGAGCTCATCGAGCGTGGCGGGTGTCTTGGCCGAAAGCGTCTCAAATTGCATCGCGCATCCCCCTTCCCATTGCCGAGAGCCCGACGGGCGGGTCTCGCTTCCCGCAAGGTATTGTCGGGGCGCGGTGGTTAAGGACGCGTTAAGGTTAAGGCCGCGTTGTTTTGCGATTTCAGGAGTTTCGGATTCTCGCGTCAGCCGCGCGATATTCGTCCGCGGTCCGCGCGATGAGCTCGTCGACGCCAAGCATCTCGGTGACGCCGGAGGTCGAGTGCCCCGCGCTCCAGATCTCGCGCCAGCGTTTGGGGCGCGCCTCGCGGGCGGCGATGTCGATGTCCTTGCCGATGTCGATGGCGCCGCGGGCGGGCAAGTTCTCCGGATCGAGCCCGGCGGCGATGATCGAGGGCCTCAGCATGTTGGTCTGCAGCCCGGTAAAGGCGGTGGTGAGCAGGATGTCGTCGGCGCTGCTTTCGACGAGCATCGCCTTGTACCCCTCTTCGGCCATGCTCTCGCGCGTGGCGATGAATTTGGTGCCCATATAGGCGAGATCGCAGGACAGCGCCTCCGCCGCACGCAGCGCGTGACCGTCGCTGATGCCGCCGGCCAGCACGATCGGTCCGTCGAAAAAAGCGCGCACCGCGCGGACAAAGGCGAACGGATTCAGCCAGCCGGTCTGCCCGCCGGCGCCCGCCGTCAGCAGCACCAGTCCGTCCGCGCCGGCCTCGACCGCGCGCGCGGCATGGCGGACGGACGCGACATCCGCAAACACCAGCGCACCTGCATCGTGCAGCGGCCTCACCACGGGCTCGGGCGAGCCCACCGAGGTGATGACGATTTCGCAGGAATGCCGCAGCAGCACCGCGAGATCCTCGCCGAGCCGGGCGTTGGAGCGATGCACGATCAGATTCGGGCAGACCGGCGCGGCGCGCCTGCCTTGTGCGTCCGCATGCCGCGTAAGCCGCGCCTCGATCTCGGAGAGCCAGGCGTCGAGCTGCTCCGGGGCGCGGCAATTCACCGTCGGAAAAGCACCGATCACGCCGTTGCGGCAGGCGGCCGCCACCAGCTCGACGCCCGAAACCAGAAACATCGGGGCGGCGATCAGCGGCAGGGCAAGGCGGCCGCGAAAGCGGGCAAGCGGGTCGTTGGGGGGCAAAGCAGTTGTCCCGGTTTCAACAGGAATGCTAGCGTCGCGGTTAAGTTTGGCACGTTCGAATGCCAACACAAAACGACCGCCGTCATTCCGGGGCGATGCGCAGCATCGAACCCGGAATCTCGAGATTCCGGGTTCGCCTCTTCGAGGCGCCCCGGAACGACGGAGGGCAACGATAAACAAAGAGCACAACGGGAGGGAAAAACCACATGAGCAACCCGCTCTATGCGTTTCCAACGGTCGGCGGACAGACGCTGCGGGCGCTCTCGCGCTATCCGTCGCGCAACGCCTTCAGCTGGCCGGGCGGATCGATCACCTACCAGGGCGCGACCGACCTGATCGGGCGCATCCAGGGCATCTTCATGCAGCTCGGCCTGCCGGCAGGCGCGCGCGTCGCTTTTCTGACCGCGAATCGCGCCGACAGCTGGTGCGCGGGCGTGGCCGCGCAACTGGCGCGGCTGGCGATCACGTGGCTGCATCCGCTTGCCTCGCTCGAGGACCAGCTGTTCCAGATCGAGGACTCCGAATCGCAGATGCTGGTGATCGACGCGGCCGCGTTTGCCGACCGCGGGGGCGAACTCGCCGCAAAGGCAACGGCGATCAGGACAGTCTTTACGCTCGGGTCCGCCGGTTACGGCATCGACCTGTTGCAGGCGATCGAACGAAGTGGAAGCGCAACCGCGCGCTGCCTCGCCCGTGCCGACGATGTCGCGAGCCTGAACTATACCGGCGGCACCACGGGCAAATCCAAGGGCGCGCTGCGCCATCACCGCGAGTATGGCGGCTTCGCCAATGCCATCCTCGCCGATTTCGAAATCCCGGAAGCGGCGCGCTATCTCACCGTCGCGCCGATCAGTCATGTGGCCGGCACCAAGGTGCTGCCGACCTTGATGCGCGGCGGCACCGTGCACATGCTCAAGGGCTTCGATCCCGAAGCCGTGTTCAAGACCATCGAGCGCGAGCGCATCAATTTCACGCTGTTCGTGCCGACCATGATCTATGTGCTGCTCGACCACCCCGCGCTCGACCGGACCGATCTCTCCTCCCTCGAGCTCCTGCTTTACGGGGCTTCCGCGATGTCGCCGTCGCGGCTCGTCGAGGGCATCGAGAGGATGGGCCCGGTGTTCTCGCAGCTCTATGGCCAGACCGAATGCTATCCGGTCTCGGTACTGCGCAAGGCCGATCATGATCCGAAAACGCCGGAGCTGTTTCTGTCCTGCGGTTTCCCGATCGCCGCCTGCGATGTCAGGATTCTCGACGATGACGACCGGGAGGTCGAAACCGACGAGCCCGGCGAGATCTGCGTGCGCGCGGCGCATGTGATGGCCGGATATTGGAAGCGGCCGGACACCACCGCGGAGACGCTGAAGAACGGCTGGCTGCACACCGGCGACATCGCCCGCGCCGATGAGCGCGGCTACATGTACATCCTCGACCGCAAGAAGGACATGATCGTCTCCGGCGGCTTCAATATTTTCCCGCGCGAGGTCGAGGACGTGCTGTCGCAGCACCAGGATGTCGCGATGGTGGCAGTGGTCGGCGTGCCCGACGACAAATGGGGCGAGGCGGTGACCGCGGTCGTGGTGGCACGCGAGGGCACGCGGCCCGATGCGGACGAGCTGATCAACCTGGTGAAGGCACGCAAGGGCTCGGCGCACGCGCCCAAGCAGGTCAGGTTCGTCGACAAATTGCCGATGACCGGCGTCGGCAAGGTCGACAAGAAGGTGCTGCGCGCCAGCTTCTGGGCCGGCCACGGACGCATGGTGGGGTAGGTGTTTCCCCTCTCCCCGCAAGCGGGGGGAGGTAAAGCGTCCTCACCGCTTCTCGATCACGAGGCTCTGCACTGCGCGGCCGAAATAGCCGCGTTCATCCGCGAGATTTGCCATCGAAAGCCCCGTGCCTTCCGGGCCGATCCAGGAGTCCCCGTCGAGCAGGACCCAGTCGCCGACCGGCTCCCGCGCCATGCTGACGGTGAGATCGGCGTTGAGGAAAGTCCATTCGCGAAAATCGAGCGCCGCCGAGGTGCCGTTGGAGAAATCGGCCGCAACGACCGCGCGCATCGCCTGCGAGATCAACGAGCCCTCGACCAGAGGCCGGTCGACGCGGTACCAGATCGCGGCACGTCCGGGCACACCGAATTTTCCGCGCGCCGCGCGCAGCGACATGCCTGTGACGAACGCACTGTTGGAAAATCCCGCGGGGTCTTCGGGCGATTCGGCAGGGCTTGGGAGCTCCACCCTCGCCTCGCGCACATCGGGCGGCAGGGCAATCGCCTGGTTTCTGACCTTGAGCACGGTCGCCGCCACCACCAGCACGCCATCGGCCAGCAGCCTGACCGCACACAACTGGATCTTGCGGCCCTCGCGCAAGACTTCGGTGCGAAGCGTCAAGGGGACCAGTGGCACCGGGCGCATCAGATCGATGGTCACGCGCGCAATGCGCATCGGTACAGATGTCGGGATTCGCTCGGCCGCCCACACCACGAGCGAGGCCGGCGCCGAGCCGTGCTGCATGCGCGGGTCCCAGGGGCCTGCGGCGTTCGGACTGACAATGATACGGTCGGCCTCGACGCGATAGACGGCTTCCATCACTCCGCCGCCGCCGGCGCAGCCAGGGCCTCGGGCCGCTGAATTTCAGCTCGCGGCGCGCAGCAAAGGCTCGTTCGGCAGCTCGATATCGACTTCCAGCGTCGAGACATGTTTTCCCCTGTCCATCCTGACCACGACCTTCTCAGGATCGAGGGTAACATGGCGCGAGACACTTGCGAGAATTTCTTCGCGCAACCTCACCAGGAGATCGGGCTTGCCGCTCACGATGCCACGTTCATGCGCCAGCAAGATCTGCAACCGCTCGCGCGCGACCTCTGCGGTGGAGGTGGCGGTGGGGTTGGGGTTGCGGCTCTTGAACAGCCGCAGCAGGCTCATGCTCATGCAGCCCTCCGTCGCATTAGCAGCTTCATCAGACCCTTGCGCTCGGTCGGCACCGTCATGGTGACCGTCTCACCCATGAGCCGCTTTGTCGCATCGACATAAGCGCGCGCCGCCGAGCTTTGCGGACTGTTCACGGTCACCGGGCAACCGACGTTGGAGGCACGCAGGATATCCTGGCTCTCTGGGATGATGCCGAGCAGCGGGGTGGCGAGGATTTCCAGCACGTCCTCGATGGCCAGCATTTCGCCGCGCGCGGCGCGGGCCGGGTCGAAACGGGAGATCAGGATGTGCTTTGTCACCCGCTCGCCCTTCTCGGCCTTCACCGTCTTGGAATCGAGCATGCCGATGATGCGGTCGGAATCTCTCACCGATGACACCTCGGGATTGGTGACGATGATGGCTTCGTCGGCATAGCGCATCGCCAGCGTGGCGCCCCGTTCGATGCCGGCCGGGCTGTCGCAGACCACCCAGTCATAGGATTCCCTGAGCTCGGCGATGACGCGCCCCACGCCCTCTTCGGTCAGCGCATCCTTGTCCCGGGTTTGCGAGGCGGGCAGCAGCCAGAGGTTTTCCAGCCGCTTGTCGCGGATCAGCGCCTGCGAGAGTTTCGCAACCCCCTGCACCACGTTGATCAGATCGAATACGACCCGCCGTTCGGCCCCCATCAGGAGATCGAGGTTGCGCAGTCCCACATCGAAATCGATCACGACGACCTTCTTCCCGCTCTGTGCAAGCGCCGCCCCGATCGCGGCCGTGGAAGTGGTCTTTCCCACGCCGCCCTTGCCCGACGTCACCACGAGCACTTTGGACATTTGCGAACCTCCTTTACTGTCGTTTAAGTAAGCGGCGTGATCCGCATGACCCCGCCGTCAAGCCAGGCCTGCGCGGGCCGATTGCGCAGGCTGGCGTCCAACTCTTCCGCTGTCTGGTAGTAACCATCGATGGCGAGCAGCTCGGCCTCGATCTTCTGACAAAATATCCGCGCCGACGGATTGCCGTTGACGCCCGCCATGGCTCGGCCGCGCAGCGTCCCGTAGACATGGATGGAGCCGCCAGCGACGAGCTCGGCGCCCGAGCCGACCGACCCCAGCACGGTGATATCGCCCTCGGGAAACACGACCGACTGGCCGGATCGAACCGGGGTCTCCAACATCAGCGAGGCCACCGGCGACTTGACCTCGGGCTTTTCCGGCTCGACCTGCGCGATCGTGCAGGTCCGCCCCCCGCTCAATAGCGGCGGCATCGTCGAGGTCAGCAGGGAGCCGTCCACGCCCTCGATCCCGAGGATGCGGATGTTCTTCTTTTCCAGGCTGAGAAGCAGATGGTTGATCGCCGGCCGGCTCAGCTCGACCGCCGAGAGGTCGAGCACCACCGGCTTGCCGACGAAAAAGGTGGGTGAGCGGGCGATCGTCGCATCGAGCTCCTTGAGCCACTCGACGATCGGGACGACCGGCGTAAACACAAACGCAAGATAAGAGCGGCCTCGCAAACGAACTGGTTGTGGTGCGGGCTCGACACAAGCGTCCATGACTTCGACTCGCCATTCTAAGGGAATGGTTAGGAATCGACCCGCGATGGTTAACGAAGCTTTAAGATTTGGTGCAACCCACAGGGCGGAAGCATGACAAAAGCGGGGCTCCCGCCCTGATTCGGCCTCACAGCGGCGGATCGACCGCTTCCTCATACTCGCGTTTGAGGCGCGCGATCAGCTCGGCGGCGGGCACGATCTTGCCGACCGAGCCGATGCCCTGGCCGCTTCCCCAGATGTCCTTCCACGCCTTCGGCCTGACCCGCTCGCCGGAGGCATCGGTGCCGAAACTCATCTTGGAGGGATCGGAGGTCGGCAGATTGTCCGGATCCATCCCGGCGGCGACGATCGAGGGCTTCAGATAGTTACCGTGCACGCCGGTGAAGAGATTGGAATAGACGATGTCTTCCGCACCCGAGGCGGTGATCATCTCCTTGTAGCGCTCGACCGCATTGGCCTCTTTTGTCGCGATGAAGGCCGAGCCGATATAGGCAAAGTCGGCGCCGAGGATGCGCGCGGCACGGATCGCGCGCCCGTTGCCCATCGCGCCCGACAGCGCGACCGGCCCGTCGAACCATTGCCGCGTCTCCGCCACGAAGGCGAAGGGGGAAAGCGTGCCGGCATGGCCGCCCGCGCCCGCCGCCACCAGGATCAGGCCGTCCGCGCCCTTCTCGATCGCCTTGCGCGCGAATTTCTGGTTGATGACGTCGTGGAAGACAATGCCGCCCCAGCCATGCACCGCCTGATTGAGCTCTTCCCGCGCACCGAGGGACGAGATGATCATCGGCACCTTGTACTTCTCACAGAGCAGGAGATCCTCATCGAGCCGGTTGTTCGACTTGTGCACAATCTGGTTGACCGCGAACGGCGCCGACGGCCGATCGGGGTGCGCCTTGTCGTAAGCCGCGAGCTCCTCCTTGATGCGCGCGAGCCACTCGTCGAGCAGCGCCGGCGGACGCGCGTTCAATGCGGGAAAGGAGCCGACCACGCCGGCCTTGCACTGCGCGATCACGAGATCGGGCACGGAAATGATGAACAGCGGCGCGCCGATCACCGGGATCGAGAGGCGGCCCTTGAACAAGGCGGGCATGGACATGCGCGTGAAATTCCTTTGCTTATTCCACCGGACGGGATGCTTTAATTTCCACTGTAAAGATGCCAGACATCGCGCCGGCAGCGCAACCGGGCAAGGCGGCTGTCGGAGTGCGGCTTGAACGGCGGGCAGCGGATCACCTCCCCTGGCCCCGCTTGCGGGGAGAAGGAGACGATCCCCATCCGCGGCAAGCTTAGCGCCAACCCCACTACTACTACTGGCACAACGCACTGGTGACGTAATTATCCGTGCGGCAATCGTCGGGTTTTCGCGCGCGACCGGGGATCAGCACCTTCGCCGAGCAGCTTTGCGCGGAATCGGTGTTGAGGCTCTTGCCTTCCTTGAAGCCCTTGCTCTGGCACAGCTTGTCCGCGCCGAGCTTGCAATCCGGCGTACCGTTGGCCGCGACCGGACAAGCCACGCGCCCGGCGACCATGGTGCCGGGCGCGGCGAGGCCCGACAGCGCGGCGCCCGCACCCTTTACCGCATCCCTGGCGCGTGAATTGAGCTCATCGATGGTCTCGCCGGGGCTTTTCAGGCTGGGCACGACCTTGTCGAACAGCTTGCCCATTTCGTTGATCAGGCCAGGATTTTCCTTGGCCGCCGGCTGCTCCTGCGGCGCGGGTTCGGCCTCCTGCGGGGCCGCGGCCGGCACTCCCTGCTCCCGCAGGCCGAGGCTTGGCTGCGCGGGCGCACTTTGCGAGAACGCGTAATCAGGAGCGACGCTCAGCATCGCCAGCGCAAGCAGCCCGGCCGCACCGGTCATCGACGACCGTGCGAGAAATCTGCCGGGACGAGCCATCATGGCGCCAAGCGTAGCGGAAAGCGGCGCGCTGGCAAAGCGCTCATCATGGCTCCTACAGCAGCCAGTAGACGATGACGAAGCCGAACACGAGCACCGCCGCGCCCAACAGGACCCAGAAGGTGAGATGCTTCTCGATCCTCACACGGATCCACTCGCCGTAGCGGTTGAGCAGAACCGCCGCCATGAAGAAGCGCAGGCCACGGGCGATGATCGAGCACAGAACGACCAGCCACAGGTTAAATCCGGCAAAGCCTGACGTGATGGTCACGAGCTTGTAGGGGATCGGCGTCAATCCCTTGCCGATGATGATGAGCGCGCCCCACTGCGAGTAGCCGGTGCGAAACGCTTCGACCTTGTCGGCGAGATGATAGAACTGGATCAGCCAATGGCCGAGCGAGTCAAAGAGCAGCGCGCCGATGGCATAGCCGAGAAGGCCGCCGAGCACGGAAGCTACCGTGCAGACCGAGGCATAGAGCCAGGCGGCCTTCGGCCGCGCCAGCGACATCGGGATCAGCATCACATCCGGCGGAACCGGGAAGAACGAGCTCTCCGCGAAAGCCACCGCAGCCAGGACCCACAGGGCGTAAGGCTTGTGAGCGGCGTCGATGCACCAGTCATAAATTCGTTTGAGCATGGCGCGATGAACCACCATGGCGCGGATTTGTCCATGGCAAGATGAGGCGAAAGGGACGAGAGTCAGTGGCGCTTGCGCAGATTGCGGCCTTCGAGCGCGACAATCGGCCGCCGGCTGATCCTGGACGGCTCAGGCTTCGGCAGTTTGAGGGCCGATTTCGGCAACTTCTCGGCAATGCCGAGCAGATGCTCGCGCCGCTCCATTTCGCGCCATACGTCGGCAGGCCGCACTCCGGAAGACGCCCACAGCACCGTGAGGTTGTAGAGAAGGTCGGCGCTCTCCCGGGTCACCGCTTCCGCGTCGCCGTTGATTGAATCGATCGCGACTTCCATGGCCTCTTCGGCCACTTTCCTGGCCATCTTCGCGGGTCCGCGCTGGAACAGCCGCGCCGTACGCGACGTCGCGGGATCCAGATGCCTGGCGGCGAGCACCGCCTGATAAAGGCGTTCGATCGAATCACTCATGGCAACCCAGGATAGTCCAAGGCGATGGCCAACGCGTTAACACACAGCGTTAAAAATCCGCCGCTGCAAAGCTGCAACCGCAGGAATGGAGGCGCCGTGGTCATGGGTACAAACCGCTTCGGCCGCGCGGGTTCCTGCGCCGCCGCAAGCGGAACCAATCCCGGCGAAGTCGTGAGAACGTGCGCTCATGGACCGTTCAGATTCGATCCGACAGAATGCCGATAGTGCCCATTGTGTCACGGAGGCGAGCTCGAGCGTGATCGCCGACAACATCCTGACAAGAGGTCAGGCGCGCCGGTGTCGGCGGCATCGACCGGCGCGCTTCGGACGCGCCATCGACCAGATCTGCGAAGATCTCGAGGCTCACAAAAAGCCACAGCCGGAGGACATTTTTGATGACAGCTTCCTGCCGCCGGTCGGCGGCCGGCTGCTCAATTGAGCTATCTCTGAATCGCAATCCCGGATTAGAATGCGGCTCAGCCCTTGCAGGCGGCCTCTCGGGTTCTTGACGGCATGTCCCTGATTCACCTTTACACCCGCGTGCTCGAACTGCTCGGCAAGGAGACGCGGCTCGGCGCGATTCTGGCCTTCGGCAATCTGTTGCTGGCGGGCGCGCAGTTTGCCGAGCCGGTGCTGTTCGGCCGCATCGTCGATTCCCTCTCCAGGGATGCGACCGGCACCTCCGCATGGCCGCTGCTCGGAGCCTGGGTGGCGTTCGGCCTGTTCACCATCATCGCCGGCGCCGCGGTCGCGCTGAACGCGGACCGGCTGGCGCACCGCCAACGCCACGCCGTTCTTTCCGGCTATTTCGAGCACATCCTGCAGCTGCCTCTGACCTTCCATACCGGCACCCATTCGGGACGGCTGATGAAGGTGATGCTCAACGGCACGGACGCGCTGTGGCGGCTCTGGCTCGGCTTCTTCCGCGAACATTTTGCCGCCATCCTGTCGGTCATCGTACTGTTGCCGCTGTCGTTGATCGTCAACTGGCGGCTCGCGATCCTCCTGTTCGTGCTGTGCATCGTCTTCACCCTGCTGACCACCTTCGTGGTACGCAAGACCTACGGCATGCAGAGCCAGGTCGAGGAACACTACAGCGATCTCTCCGCACGCGCCTCCGACGCTATCGGCAACGTCGCGATGGTGCAAAGCTTTGTGCGGATCGAGGCCGAGGTGCAGGGCCTGCGCTTTGTCGCGGACAACCTGCTCTCCGCGCAGATGCCGGTGCTGTCATGGTGGGCGGTGGTCACGGTCATCACCAAGGCCTCGACCACCATCACCGTGCTCGCGATTTTCGCTCTCGGCATCACGCTGCATGCCCGCGGCCTCACCTCGGTCGGCGAGATCGTGATGTTCGTCTCCTTCGCCACCATCCTGATCCAGAAGCTGGAGCAGGTGGTCGCCTTCATCAACAACGTGTTCATGGAGGCCCCGAGGCTGCAGGAATTCTTCAAGGTGATGGACCAGGTGCCGGCGGTGCGCGACCGCGCGGACGCGATCGATGTCGGGCGCCTCGCGGGGCTCGTCGAGTTCAGCGACGTCACCTTCTCCTACGACGGCAAGCGGCCGGCCGTGGAGGACCTTTCGTTCACGGCGCTGCCCGGCCAGACGATTGCGCTGGTCGGCCCGACCGGCGCCGGCAAATCCACCGCGATCGCGCTTCTGCACCGCGCTTTCGATCCGCAATCGGGGTTCATCAAGATCGACGGCATGGATGTGCGCGGCCTGAAGCTCGCGGCGCTCAGACGGAACATCGGCGTGGTGTTTCAGGAGGCGCTGCTGTTCAACCGCTCGATCGCCGACAATCTGCGCGTCGGCAAGCCGGATGCGACCCAAGAGGAACTACGCAAAGCCGCCGGCCGCGCCCAGGCGCTCGAGTTCATCGAGCGCAGCGAGCACGGCTTCGATACCAATGTCGGCGAACGCGGACGGCTGTTGTCGGGCGGCGAGCGCCAGCGGCTGTCGATCGCGCGGGCGCTCCTGAAGGACCCGCCGATCCTGATCCTGGACGAGGCAACCAGCGCGCTGGATGCGGTCACCGAGGCCAAGGTCAATGCCGCTCTCGATGAAGTGATGAAGGCGCGTACCACTTTCGTGATCGCCCATCGCCTGTCGACCATCCGCAACGCCACCCGCATTCTGCTGTTCGAGAACGGACGGGTGATCGAAAGCGGAACTTTCGATGAACTTGTCGCGAAAGATGGCCGTTTTGCCGAACTTGCGCGGGCGCAGTTCATGCTGCAACGGAGCGCGCAAGCACCCGTGTCGAAGCCGGACGGCGACAGCGCTGCGGTCAAAGTTTGACTTCGGCCGAAATTCAGCCCTCATCTGCGCGGAATTCATGGGGCCGGGCCCTGTTCTACAACGCAGAGCCAGTATAGGTTTGCAGATGCCGCAAGCGACGGCGCCGCACTCGCTTGAAACCCGCACGCTTCGCTGAAAGACCGCCTCCGAACTTTGCGAGGCGGGTTCTCCAATAACCGGAATCGGATAGTGCCTGTTCTTCGCCCGTTGCTTCGTAAATGGCAGCTCAGCCGCATCGTCTTCGCTGCGGCGCTCGCCGCGCTCGCGCCGCGCCTTGCGCACGCTGAAGCGCATCTTCTGATCGAAGCAGACACCGGCAAGGTGCTGGAGGCCGAGAACGCCACGGTGCCGTGGTATCCCGCCTCCTTGAGCAAGATCATGACGGCCTATGTCACGCTGAAGGCAGTCAAGGACGGCAAGATCACACTCGATACGATGGTCACCGTGTCGCCGCTGGCGGCGTCCCAGTCACCGTCGAAGATGGGTTTCCGGCCGGGCACGCAGCTCACCGTCGACAACGCGCTGAAGATGATGCTCGTGAAGTCGGCCAACGATATGGCGATCGTGCTCGCCGAAGGCGTCGGCGGCTCGATCGACGGTTTTTCGGCGATGATGAACGAGACCGCGCAAAAGCTCGGCATGACGCAGACGAATTATGTCAATCCGAACGGCCTGCCCGACGACCGCCAGATCACGTCGGCGCGCGATCTGGGAATCCTGGCGCGCGCGTTCCTGCGTGACCTGCCGGAATATGAATATTTCGTCCACATTCCCGCCATCCGCTATGGACGGAGAGTCACCCAGAACTTCAACAAGCTGATCGGCCGCTATCCCGGCGCCGATGGTTTCAAGACCGGCTTCATTTGCGCCTCCGGCTACAACCTCGTGGCTTCGGCGACCCGCAATGGGAAGCGACTGATCGCAGTGGTGCTTGGCGCCTCCTCGGGCCAGATGCGCGCGGTGCGAGCTGCGCAATTGCTCGAGCGCGGCTTCGGCGCCAACTCGCTGGCATGGCTGCGCCCCTCGCTCGGCAATGTCGAAAACCTGGTGCCGGTCGATACCTCGCCGCCGAACCTGCGCGACGAGATGTGCAGCGGCAAGCGCCACAAGCCCGCAAGCGATGAAGACGACACGATCGCCGGCAATAGCGGCGAGTCAAACGCCATGTCCTTCACCTCGGGTCTGCCGCCGATCACGAATCCGGCCGCCTTGGTGGCAGGGCCGGCCGCGCCGGCAGAACCCGTCATCGTCTATACCGGCCCGACGCGAACCGGCGCAGCCCTGCTCGCCGCAGCCGTCTCCGCCGACGGCGATAGCCAGACCACGAAGCATCACGGCAGGAAGACCCGCATCGTAACAGTAAAGCCCGATGCGGCCGCGGAGCCGAAGATTAACGCCAAGCCCGCCGGCAAGGACGCCAAATCCCAAGCCGGCAGCAAGCCGGACTCCAGAAAAGAGAAGAAATCGGACGCGAAGGCGGAGCAGAAACCGGCCGCCAAACCCGCCGCCGGCGCGAAACATGCGAATGCCAAGCAGGACGCAATCGCAAAGAATACCGAGAAGCCCGCCGGCAAGCCGGCCAAGTCGAAGCCGGTGGCCACCAAGCCGAAGCCCGCAACGGGAGAGGCGAAGCCCAAGAGCTCGTCCTCCGGCAGCAAGTCGGCCAGTTGACGGCGCCTTAAGGCCAGCCCCGATGCGAGCCTCCCGTTAATCTAAAGCCAGCGACGTTCCCAGCGGCTTGCCATGGGCTTTCCCATAGCCCAATACTTGCGCGCAAAAGCAGCCGTCCCGCCGAAAGGCGCGGGTGTGCGTGCGCAGAAGCCCAACAGAGGGAAGTCATGGAGCGGATCTGGCTCAAGCAATACCCACCCGGCGTCCCCGCCGATATCGACCCCACCCAATACGTCTCGCTGGTCGCGCTGCTGGAAGAGAGCTTTGCGAAGTTCGCCGACCGCAAGGCCTTCATCTGCATGGACAAGTCGATCACCTACCGTGACCTCGACGAGATGTCGCTGTCGCTCGCCGCCTACCTGCAGAGCAAGGGCCTGGCAAAGGGCGCGCGCGTCGCGCTGATGATGCCGAATGTGCTGCAATATCCGATCGCGATCGCGGCCGTGCTGCGCGCGGGCTACGCCGTCGTCAATGTCAATCCGCTCTACACCCCGCGCGAGCTCGAGCATCAGCTCAAGGATTCCGGCGCCGAAGCGATCATCGTGCTGGAGAATTTCGCGCATACCGTGCAGCAGGTGCTTGCCCACAGTCAGGTCAAGCATGTGGTCGTCGCCAGCATGGGGGATCTGCTCGGCTTCAAGGGCGTGATCGTCAATCTGGTGGTGCGCCGCGTGAAGAAGATGGTGCCGGCCTATTCGATTCCCGGCGCGGTCGCCTTCAACGACGCGCTGGCCGCCGGCCGCAATCTGCCCTTCAACAAACCGAAGCTCGGGCCCGACGACGTCGCTTTCCTGCAATATACCGGCGGCACCACCGGCGTCTCCAAGGGCGCAACGCTGCTCCACCGCAACGTCGTCGCCAACGTCCTGCAGAACGATGCCTGGCTGCAGCCGGCGCTTACCGCCCCGCCCCATCTCGACCAGCTCCTGGTCGTTTGCGCGCTGCCGCTCTATCACATCTTTGCGCTGACGGCCTGCTATCTGCTCGCGGTGCGCGCCGGCGGCGCCAACCTGCTCATCCCCAACCCGCGCGACATCGCGGGTTTCATCAAGGAATTGACGAAATACCAGGTCAGCAGCTTCCCCGCCGTGAACACGCTCTACAACGGCCTCTTGCACCACCCCGATTTCGCCAAGGTCGATTTCTCGAAGCTCAAGATCTCGAACGGCGGAGGCATGGCGGTGCAGCGGTCCGTCGCCGAGCAGTGGAAGAAGGTGACCGGCTGTCCGATCGCCGAAGGCTACGGGCTGTCGGAAACGGCACCGACGCTGACCTGCAACCCTGCGACATCGACTGCGTTCAACGGCTCGATCGGCGTTCCCGTGCCCTCGACCTACATCTCGATCCGCGACGACGACGGCAAGGAGGTGCCGATCGGCCAACCGGGCGAAATCTGCGCCAAGGGCCCGCAGGTGATGGTCGGCTATTGGAACAGGCCGGATGAGACCGCCAAGGTGATGACCGTGGACGGCTATTTCCGCACCGGCGATGTCGGCGTGATGGCGCCGGACGGCTTCATCAGGATCGTCGACCGCAAGAAGGACATGATCCTGGTCTCGGGCTTCAACGTCTATCCCAACGAGGTCGAGGAAGTGATCGCAAGCCATCCCGGCGTGCTGGAGTGCGCCGTCATCGGCGTGCCCGACGAGAAATCGGGCGAGGCGGTCAAGGCATTTGTGGTCAAGAAGGACCCGGACGTCACTGCGGCAGACATCATCAAATTCTGCCATGAGCAGTTGACCAACTATAAAGTGCCGAAGCACATCGAGTTCAGGACCACGCTGCCCAAGACCAATGTCGGCAAGATCCTGCGCCGACAATTGCGCGACGAAAAAGCGGCTGCCGCAGCGGCATAACTGAAGAGTTTCGCTCCGTCATTGCGGGACGCGCGCAAGGCGCGAACCCGGCCTCGGGATTCTTAAGTCCAACTCCTTCGAGAAGGAACCATTGCGGCCGCTTTTTGGGTCTCAAATACCAGTCTGACCAGGGTGAGAGGGGTACCCATGTTTGCATGTACACCCGCCGATCAAGTCGCTCCTTCCCGTCACCCGACCTGTCTTTGTTGCCAGCCGCAACTTCGGTTTGCCGCGCGTCGAATAGATCGGGATTTGTCGCGACGTGGCTTTATCGCGGGGCTCGGCGCCTCGGTCGCATCGCTCGGGCTTTTTCCCTCGGCCCGCGCGCAACCGGCTCCTGCCGGCGGCGCGCCGCCGATCGTGTTCGGGAATTTTCTGCTTTTCGACGGAACCTCCAAGACCTTGCGCGGAGGGCTTCGCCTCTTCGTCGAGGGCAATCGAATCAAGCTGATCGCGACCGGCGACCAGACGCCACCCGAAGGCGTGCAGATGATCGACTGCGGTGGACGGGTCGTGATGCCGGGCCTGATCGACGCGCATTGGCATACGATCTTCGCGGCGCTGCCGCTGAACGATCTGTTCACGGCGGACATCGGTTATGTCATTCTTGCCGCGAGCGCCGAGGCCGAACGGACGCTCATGCGGGGTTTCACGACCGTCCGCGATCTCGGCGGCCCATCCTTTGCGTTGAAGCAGGCGATCGATGACGGGCTGGTGACAGGGCCCCGCATCTATCCCTCCGGCGCCATGATCACGACGACCGGCGGCCACGCCGACATGCGTCCTCTCTCCGATCTGCCAAGGATCCCGGGCGGGCCATTGAGCTATCTGGAGCGGACGGGCAGTGCGAATATTGCCGACAGCGCGGACGAGGTGCGCTTGCGCGTGCGCGAACAGTTGCTCCAGGGCGCCTCGCAGATCAAACTCATGGGTGGCGGAGGCGTCGCGTCGCCGCGCACCACGCTCGACATGTTCACATTCAGCGGGCCGGAGTTCCGCGCCGGCGTCGAGGCCGCCAGCGACCGGAACACCTATGTGGCTGTGCACGCCTATCCGTCCGCTCAGATTCAGCGGGCGATCGCCGCAGGAGTCCGCTGCATCGAGCACGGACATCTGATGGATGAAGCGACCGCCAGGCTCATGGCGGAGAAGGACATATGGCTCAGCACGCAACCATTCGTCAGCGATGACGACGTGCCTCCCATGGCCGGCCAAAGCCGGATCAACCTGCTGCAGGTCATCGCCGGCACGAACACGGTTTATGCGCTGGCCAACGAGCACAAGATCAAGACCGCGTTCGGGACCGACTGTTTGTTCTCCAGCAAGATAGCCGAGCGCCAGGGCTTGATGCTCACTCATCTGACCCGCTGGTACGACAATGCCGATATCCTGAAGATGGCGACGTCGATCAACGCCCAGCTTCTGGCGATGTCCGGGCCGCGCAACCCGTATCAGGGAAAGCTGGGGGTCATCGAGGAGGGCGCGCTTGCCGATTTGCTGGTGATCGACGGAAATCCGATCGACCATATCGAGCTTGTCGCCCATCCGGACCAGAACTTCATGGTCATCATGAAGGACGGAAAAATCTACAAGAATACGCTGCCAGCCTAGGCGGCTCGCCGACCGATGCGCTTGCACACCCACGAACGAGCAAATCCGAAGTGATTTCCCGATCCGCCAAAATGCCCTAACATTCGCCTGCCCCTACAATTGGAGAAATGATGATGACGATCCAGGTCGGCGACAAGCTTCCCGAGGCCAAGTTCCGCGTCCTGACGGCGGACGGTCTGCAGGTCAAAAGCACGGACGATATTTTCAAGGGCAAGAAAGTGGCGCTGTTCGCCGTGCCCGGCGCCTATACCGGCACCTGTCACAAGATGCATCTGCCGAGCATTTTTCTGAACGCCTACGCGATCAAGGACAAGGGCGTCGACACCATCGCCATCGTCTCCGTCAACGACGCCTTCGTCATGAATGCGTGGAAGCGCGACACCGACCAGCGCGACGAAGCCCTCTTCCTTGCCGACGGCAATGCCGAGTTCACCAAGGCGATCGGCATGGAGCTCGATGCATCCGGCAACGGCCTCGGCATCCGCTCCAAGCGCTATTCCATGCTGGTCGATGACGGCGTGGTGAAGAAACTCAACCTAGAGCCTGCGCCCGGCAAGGTTGAGGTATCCGGCGGCGACACGCTTCTGGCGCAGCTGTAGTTTCCCTGTCGTCATTCCGAGGCGATGCGAAGCATCGAACTATGGTGCGCAATTGCGCACCTGAGAATCTCGAGATTCCGGGTTCGCCTCTTCGAGGCGCCCCAGAATGACGGAGCAAACAGCTACTCCCTCACGCGCTGCTGCAGCCGGGCCATCGCGACGCCGTCGCGGGCGAGCTGGTCGGCGCGCTCGTTCTGGTCGTGGCCGGCATGGCCCCTGACCCAGTGCCAGCTCACCTGGTGCGG
>CAYVVB010000369.1:0-3364 GCA_964454955.1 uncultured Bradyrhizobium sp.
TGCTCGCGGATCACCTCGTCCAGGATATCCCAGACCTCGGGCCGCTCCTTCTCCACCAGCTTCTTCGCCTGCTTCACCGTGGTGGACAGGCCCTTGGCGTCAAGCCGCGAATAGATGAACGGCTTGAACAGCTCGAGCGCCATCTTCTTCGGCAGACCGCACTGGTGCAGGCGCAGTTCGGGACCGACCACGATCACGGAGCGGCCCGAATAGTCGACGCGCTTGCCGAGCAGGTTCTGCCGGAAGCGGCCCTGCTTGCCCTTGAGCATGTCGGCGAGCGACTTCAGCGGCCGCTTGTTGGCGCCCGTGATGACGCGGCCGCGGCGGCCGTTGTCGAACAGCGCGTCGACGGCCTCCTGCAGCATGCGCTTTTCGTTGCGGATGATAATGTCGGGCGCACGCAACTCCATCAGCCGCTTCAAGCGGTTGTTGCGGTTGATGACGCGACGATAGAGATCATTGAGGTCGGAGGTCGCAAAGCGGCCGCCGTCCAGCGGCACCAGCGGACGCAGGTCCGGCGGAATCACCGGGACGACCGTCATGATCATCCATTCCGGCTTGTTGCCGGAATGGCGGAAAGCCTCGACGATTTTCAGCCGCTTGGCGAGCTTCTTGTGCTTGATGTCGGAGTCGGTCTCGGCCATTTCGGCGCGAAGCGTGACCTCGAGCTTCTCCAGATCGAGCGCCTTCAGCATCTCGCGGATCGCTTCCGCGCCGATCATGGCGGTGAAGGAATCCTGGCCGACTTCGTCCTGCGCCTTCAGGTACTCGTCTTCCGACAGGAGCTGGCGGTCCTTGAGCGAGGTCAGCCCCGGCTCGAGCACGACGTAGTATTCGAAGTACAGGATGCGCTCGAGATCCTTCAGCGTCATGTCGAGCAGAAGGCCGATGCGGGACGGCAGCGACTTCAGGAACCAGATGTGGGCGACGGGCGCGGCGAGTTCGATATGGCCCATGCGCTCGCGCCGGACGCGCGACAGCGTCACTTCCACCGAGCACTTTTCGCAGATGATGCCCTTGTATTTCATCCGCTTGTACTTGCCGCACAAGCATTCATAGTCCTTGATCGGCCCGAAAATGCGCGCGCAGAACAAGCCGTCGCGCTCGGGCTTGAAGGTGCGGTAGTTGATGGTCTCCGGCTTCTTGATCTCGCCGTAGGACCAGGACAGAATCTTTTCAGGGGACGCGATCGAGATCCGGATCTGGTCGAAGACCTGAGCCGGAGTCGTCGGGTTAAAGAGATTCATAATCTCTTGGTTCATCGTCTTCTCCTCGCGTGCCGGTCAAGGCCGGCAGGAATTCGAAAATCTCTTCTTGCAGTCGCCTCGCCCGCTTCCGGGCAAGACGCGGTGCCCGGCGCAAGCGCCGGGCATGGATCGTCGAGGGCTACTCGGCCGCCTCGGATGTCGGGGCCGGGCCCATCTTGGAGTTGTGCAGATCGACGTTGAGGCCGAGCGAGCGCATTTCCTTGACCAGGACGTTGAAGGATTCCGGAATACCGGCTTCGAACGTGTCGTCGCCGCGAACGATCGCCTCGTACACCTTGGTACGGCCGGCGACGTCGTCCGATTTCACCGTCAGCATTTCCTGCAGCGTGTAGGCCGCGCCGTAGGCCTCCAGCGCCCACACCTCCATTTCGCCGAAGCGCTGGCCGCCGAACTGCGCCTTGCCGCCCAGCGGCTGCTGGGTGACCAGCGAGTAAGGACCGATCGAGCGCGCATGAATCTTGTCGTCGACGAGATGGTGCAGCTTGAGCATGTAGATGTAGCCCACCGTCACCTTGCGATCGAACGGATCGCCGGTGCGGCCGTCGTAGACGGTCGACTGGCCGGACGCATCCATCCCGGCAAGCTTCAGCATCTCCTCGATGTCGGTTTCCTTGGCACCGTCGAACACCGGCGTTGCGATCGGCACGCCGTGGCTCAAGTTGCGGCCGAGTTCGATCAGCTCGTTGTCGTTGAGCGTCTTGATCGTCTCGTCGTCGCCGTAGATTCGCTTCAAGGTCTCCTTCAGCGGCTTGATGTCCTGCTTGCCCAGATAGGCATCCACCGTCTGGGCGATACGCCGGCCAAGGCCGGCGCAGGCCCAACCGAGATGCGTCTCCAGGATCTGACCGACGTTCATGCGCGAGGGCACGCCCAGCGGATTGAGCACGATGTCCGCATGCGTACCGTCCTCGAGGAACGGCATGTCCTCGATCGGCACGATCTTGGACACCACGCCCTTGTTGCCGTGACGGCCGGCCATCTTGTCGCCCGGCTGGATCTTGCGCTTCACCGCGACGAAGACCTTGACCATCTTCATCACGCCGGGCGGCAATTCGTCGCCCCGTTGCAGCTTCTCGACCTTGTCGAGGAAGCGCTGCTCGAGCCCCTTCTTCGATTCGTCGTACTGCTTCCGCATGGCCTCGATCTCGGCCATCAGCTTGTCGTTGGGCGAGGCAAACAGCCACCCCTGCGACTTCGGAAACTCGTCGAGCACCGCGCGGGTGATCTTGGTGTCCTTCTTGAAGCCCTTGGGACCCGCAATGCCCTGGCGGCCTTCCAGCAGCTCGGCCAGACGGTTGTAGACGTTGCGGTCGAGGATCGCCTGTTCGTCGTCGCGATCCTTTGCGAGACGCTCGATCTCCTCCCGCTCGATCGCCAGCGCACGCTCGTCCTTGTCGACGCCGTGGCGGTTGAACACACGCACCTCCACGATCGTGCCCTGTACGCCCGGCGGCACGCGCAGCGAGGTGTCGCGCACGTCGGACGCCTTTTCACCGAAGATGGCGCGCAGGAGCTTCTCTTCCGGCGTCATCGGGCTTTCGCCCTTCGGCGTGATCTTGCCGACCAGGATGTCGCCGGCGCGCACTTCGGCGCCGATATAGACGATACCGGCCTCGTCGAGGTTCTTCAGCGCTTCTTCCGAGACGTTCGGAATGTCGCGGGTGATTTCCTCGGGTCCCAGCTTGGTGTCGCGCGCCATCACCTCGAATTCCTCGATATGGATCGAGGTGAAGACGTCGTCCTTCACGATCCGCTCGGAGAGCAGGATCGAGTCTTCGAAGTTGTAGCCGTTCCACGGCATGAACGCGACCAGCACGTTGCGGCCGAGCGCGAGTTCGCCGAGATCGGTCGAGGGTCCGTCGGCGATGATGTCGCCCTTCTTGACGGTGTCGCCGACCTTCACCAGCGGACGCTGATTGATGCAGGTCGACTGGTTGGAGCGCTGGTACTTCATCAACCGGTAGATATCGACGCCCGACTTGGTCGGATCGAGATCCTCGGTTGCGCGGATCACGACGCGGGTAGCGTCGATCTGGTCGACCACGCCGGAGCGGCGCGCCGCGATCGCAGCACCGGAGTCGCGCGCCACCACGCCC
>CAYVVB010000370.1:0-4520 GCA_964454955.1 uncultured Bradyrhizobium sp.
TACGCCGCGGCCTTTCGATATCGATAACTGCCGCCTCTGAGATACCGGGTCACCCGCTTTCGCGGGTGACGACAGTGTGCGTTATGCCTATCGCGGCAGGTCCGTCGTCCCCATCAGGAACATGTCGATCGACCGCGCGCAGAGGCGGCCCTCGCGGATGGCCCAGACCACCAGCGATTGTCCGCGCCGCATGTCGCCGGCGGAAAACACCTTCGGCAGCGAGGTCCGGTAGTCGTCGGTGCTGGCGCGGACATTGCCGCGCTGGTCGAGGTCGACGCCGAGCTGCTTCAACAGCCCCTCGTGCACGGGATGCACGAAGCCCATGGCAAGCAGCACGAGGTCGGCATTGAGTTCGAACTCGGTGCCGGGCAGCGGCTTGAACTTGTCGTCGACCCGCACGCAATGCAGTTTCGTCACCTTGCCGTCGGCGCCGGAGAAATTCTGGGTGAGCACTGCATAGTCGCGCTGCGCGCCTTCCGCCTGGCTTGAGGAGGTCCGCATCTTCAGCGGCCAGTTCGGCCAGGTCAGGCCCTTGTTCTCGCGCTCGGGTGGCGCGTGCATGATCTCGAGCTGGGTCACCGATTTTGCGCCCTGCCGGAACGAGGTGCCGATGCAGTCGCTTCCGGTGTCGCCGCCGCCGATCACCACCACGTGCTTGCCGCCGGCGAGGATGTCGGGGCCGCCGACCGGCTCCTTGCCGATCCTGCGGTTCTGCTGCGGCAGGAAGTCCATCGCGAAGTGGATGCCGGCGAGGTCGCGGCCCGGAATCGGCAGGTCGCGCGGGGCTTCCGCGCCGCCCGTGAGCGCCACTGCGTCATAGGTGTCGAGCAGCTCGCCCGGATCGAGCGCGCCATCGCCCGTGCCGCCGACATGCGCGCCATAGTGGAAGGTGACGCCTTCCGCCTCGATCTGCGCGACGCGGCGATCGATGTAGTGCTTCTCCATCTTGAAGTCGGGAATGCCGTAGCGCAACAGCCCGCCGGGCCTGGCGTGTTTCTCATAGACATGCACGTCGTGGCCGGCGCGCGCGAGCTGTTGCGCGCAGGCGAGCCCCGCCGGACCCGAGCCGACGATGGCGACCTTCTTGCCGGTCCTGTGCGCCGGCAGCTCGGGCTTGAGCCAGCCATTCTCCCAGGCGCGGTCGACGATCGCGCATTCGATCGTCTTGATGGTGACGGGATTGTCGTCGATGTTGAGCGTGCAGGACGCTTCGCACGGCGCCGGGCAGATGCGCCCGGTGAATTCGGGGAAGTTGTTGGTCGAGTGCAGGTTGCGCGAGGCCTCTTCCCAGTTGCCCTGATAGACCAGATCGTTGAAGTCGGGGATCTGGTTGTTGACCGGACAGCCCGGCGTGCCCGGCGCGACGGAGCCGGTGCCGTGACAATAGGGAATGCCGCAGTTCATGCAGCGCGCGGCCTGGTCGCGCACTTCCTTTTCCGAGAGCGGAATGACGAATTCCTTGAAGTGCCTGATGCGCTCGGCAACGGATTCGTACTTGCGCTCGTGCCGCTCGATTTCCAGAAAACCCGTGACCTTGCCCATTAACCCAATCACCTCTGCAAATCTGTTCTGGGCCTCATGGTTCGAGACGGCGCTTCGCGCCTCCTCACCATGAGGAACGACTAGTTCTCCCTCATCCTGGGGAGCGGCGCGCGCGCCGCGTCTCGAAGGATGAGGCCCGGATTTGTGTTACGCCCCGATCGCGATTTTCGGTTCGGCGTCCGCGTTGGCCTGCAGTTCGCGCAAAGCGCGCCGGTACTCGACCGGCATCACCTTGCGGAATTTCGGCAGCCACTCCCTCCAGTTCGCCAGGATTTCGGCGGCGCGCTTGGAGCCGGTCGCCTTGGCGTGGCGCGTGATCAGGACATGGAGCCGCTCGACGTCGGAATCGAGCAGGTTCTTGAACACGTCGACGCGGCCGTGCGTTTCGAGATCGCCCGAAAGGCCGAAGGCGCTGTCGTTGACCATCTCCTCCGACAGCACGGGCTCGAGCTCCACCATCGCGAGATTGCAGAGCTTTTCGAAGCCGCCCGCCTCGTCCAGCACATAGGCGATGCCGCCCGACATGCCGGCCGCGAAGTTGCGCCCTGTCTTGCCGAGCACCACCACGATGCCGCCGGTCATGTATTCGCAGCAATGGTCGCCTGCGCCCTCGACCACGGCGACCGCACCGGAGTTGCGGACGGCGAAGCGTTCGCCGGCGATGCCGCGGAGATAGCATTCACCCTCGATCGCACCATACAGCACGGTGTTGCCGACGATGATGCTCTCTTCCGGCACGATGCCGCCGTTGCGCGGCGGCTTGACGACGATCTTGCCGCCCGACAGCCCCTTGCCGACATAGTCGTTGCCTTCGCCTTCGAGCTCGAAGCTGACGCCGTGCGCAAGCCAGGCGCCGAAGGCCTGACCCGCGGTGCCCTTGAAGCTGACCTGGATGGTGTCGTCCGGCAGGCCGGCATGGCCGTAAATGCCGGCGACCTGGCCCGACAGCATGGCTCCGGCGGACCGGTCGGTGTTGTTGATCTCGGCCTCGATCCTGACCGGCGCGCCGCGATCGAGCGCGGGCCTCGCCTTCTCGATCAGCTTGCGGTCGAGCACGGCCTCCAGATGATGGTTCTGCGGCTCGGCACGGTAGATCTTCTGGCCCTTCGCCTCCTTCTGCCGCACGAACAGCTTCGAAAAGTCGAGGCCCTTGGCCTTCCAATGCGCAACCAGCGTGGTCTGGTCGAGCATCTGGGTCTGGCCGATCATCTCGTTGAAGGTGCGGAAGCCGAGGCTCGCCATGATCTCGCGCACCTCTTCGGCGACGAAGAAGAAGTAGTTGATGACGTGCTCGGGCTGGCCGGTGAAGCGCTTGCGCAGGATCGGATCCTGGGTGGCGACGCCGACCGGGCAGGTGTTGAGATGGCACTTGCGCATCATGATGCAGCCGGCCGCGATCAGCGGCGCGGTGGCGAAGCCGAATTCATCGGCCCCGAGCAGCGCGCCGATCACCACATCGCGCCCGGTGCGGAAGCCGCCGTCGACCTGCACGGAGATGCGGCTGCGCAGCCGTTCCCGCACCAGCGTCTGGTGGGTTTCGGCAAGCCCGAGTTCCCAGGGCGAGCCCGCATGCTTGATCGAGGTCAGCGGCGAAGCGCCGGTGCCGCCCTCGAAGCCCGAGATGGTGACATGGTCGGCGCGCGCTTTCGCAACGCCTGCGGCGACCGTTCCCACCCCGATTTCGGAGACGAGCTTGACCGAGACCTGGCCGTCCGGATTGACGTTCTTCAGGTCGTAGATGAGCTGCGCCAGATCCTCGATCGAATAGATGTCGTGGTGCGGCGGCGGCGAGATCAGGCCGACGCCGGGCGTGGAATGCCGCACGCGCGCGATCACCGCGTCGACCTTGTGGCCGGGTAGCTGTCCGCCCTCGCCGGGCTTGGCGCCCTGCGCCATCTTGATCTGCATCATGTCGGAATTGACCAGATATTCCGTCGTGACGCCGAAGCGGCCCGAGGCGACCTGCTTGATCGCCGAGCGCATGGAATCGCCGTTCGCCAGCGGCTTGAAGCGGTCGGCTTCCTCGCCGCCTTCGCCGGTGTTGGACTTGCCCCCGATCCGGTTCATGGCGATGGCAAGCGTCGTGTGCGCCTCGCGCGAGATCGAGCCGAAGCTCATCGCGCCGGTGGCGAAGCGCTTGACGATTTCCCTGGCCGGTTCGACCTGGTCGAGGGGCACCGGCTTGCGCTTGTCCTCCTCTGCGGACCTGAGGCGGAACAGCCCGCGCAGCGTCAACAGCCGCTCGGACTGCTCGTTGAGGATTTTTGCGAAGGCGCGGTAGCGCTCCTGTGAATTGCCGCGCACGGCGTGCTGCAGGGCCGAGACCGACTCCGCCGTCCAGGCGTGATCCTCGCCGAGGGTGCGGTAGGCATATTCTCCGCCGACGTCGAGCGCGCTCTTGTAGACCAGCGCCTCGCCGAAGGCATCCGCATGCCGGCGCACCGCTTCTTCCGCGATTTCGCTGAGCCCGACGCCCTCGATGCGGGTGTGGGTGCCGACGAAATACTTGGCGACGAAGTCCGCCTTCAATCCTACCGCGTCGAAAATCTGCGCGCCGCAATAGGATTGATAGGTGGAGATGCCCATCTTGGACATCACCTTCAGCAGGCCCTTGCCGATCGACTTGATGTAGCGCTTGACGATCTCATAGTCGTCGAGCGCGATCGGCAGCCTGTTCTTCATCGCGACGATGGTTTCGAACGCCAGATAGGGATTGATCGCTTCGGCGCCATAGCCGGCGAGGCAGGCAAAGTGGTGCACCTCGCGCGGCTCGCCGGATTCGACGACGATGCCGACCGAGGTGCGCAGGCCCACGCGGATCAGGTGATGATGCACGGCGGCGCAGGCGAGCAGCGCCGGGATCGGGATGCGGTCGGTGCCGACCATGCGGTCGGAGAGAATGATGATGTTGACGCCTTCGCGCACCGCGGCCTCTGCGCGCGCGCAGAGTTCGTCGAGCACCTGCTCGAGGCTCGCCG
>CAYVVB010000371.1:0-13322 GCA_964454955.1 uncultured Bradyrhizobium sp.
ACCCGGAGAAGACCTTCAAGACCTTCGATCTCATCTCCCAGACCGCGCCCGACATCAAGCTCTGCCTGTCGACCAACGGCCTGGCGTTGCCCGATCATGTCGACACCATCGCGAAGTACAAGGTCGATCACGTGACGATCACCGTCAACATGGTCGATCCCGAGATCGGCGCGAAGATCTATCCGTGGATCTTCTACAAGCACAAGCGCTACACCGGCTATGACGCGGCGAAGATTCTCACCGAGCGCCAGATGCAGGGGCTCGAAATGCTCACCGAGCGGGGCATTCTCTGCAAGATCAATTCGGTGATGATCCCCGGCATCAACGACAAGCACCTGGTCGAGGTCAACAAGGCGGTGAAGTCGCGGGGCGCTTTCCTGCACAACATCATGCCGCTGATCTCTGCGCCCGAGCACGGCACCGTGTTCGGTCTCAACGGCCAGCGCGGCCCGACCGCGCAGGAGCTGAAGGCGCTGCAGGACGCCTGCGAAGGCGAGATGAACATGATGCGGCACTGCCGCCAGTGCCGCGCGGATGCGGTCGGCCTGCTCGGCGAAGACCGCAGCGCCGAGTTCACCACCGACAAGATCATGTCCATGGATGTCAAATACGACCTCGAGACGCGGCAGGCTTATCAGGCCAAGGTCGAGGAGGAACGCGTCGCCAAGGTCGCGGCCAAGCAGGAGGAGCTTGCCGACCTCGCAGGCGAAGCGAGCGACATCAAGCTCCTGGTCGCGGTGGCGACCAAGGGCTCGGGACTGATCAACGAGCATTTCGGCCACGCCAAGGAATTCCAGGTCTACGAACTCTCGACCGCAGGCGCCAAGTTCGTCGGACATCGGCGCGTCGATCTCTATTGCCAGGGCGGCTATGGCGAGGAAGACAGTCTTGCCACCATCATCCGCGCCATCAACGATTGCCACGCGGTGTTCGTGGCCAAGATCGGCGGCTGCCCGAAGAGCGACCTGCTGAAAGCCGGCATCGAGCCGGTCGATCAGTACGCGCATGAATTCATCGAGAAATCCGCGATCGCCTGGTTCAAGTCGTATCTCGACAAGGTCAAGAGCGGCGAGATCGTGCACGTCGAGCGCGGCGATGCGGCGATCCGCCAGGGCGCCTTGATCTCGGCTGCCTGACGCCTGGGGGATATCGATGCCGTTCAAGATCATATCGTCGCAATGCACGAGCTGCTCGGCTTGTGAGCCCGAGTGCCCGAATGTCGCGATCTCGGAAAAAGGCGGAACATTCGTGATCGATCCGAAGAAATGCACCGAATGCATCGGCCATTTCGACGAGCCGCAATGTGTGGCGGTCTGCCCGGTCGAGAACACCTGCGTCGTCGATACATCGCTGCCGCGCTATCAGCCGCGGGCGTAATGGAGGAAAATATGAATTTCACGCTTACGCCCGCCGCCGAAAAATTCATCCGCTTCATGCTGCGCGCGGATGGCAGCCCTGGTTCGGGTTTCCGGCTCGCGGTCGCGCCGGGCGGATGTTCCGGACTGTCCGCCGATATCGGCGTCGCCGCCGCACCCGGTCCGGGCGAGGCGGTGGTCGAACTGAGCGGCATCAAGCTGTTTCTCAACGCCGAAAGCCGCCTCCTGCTCGACGGTGTCACGATCGACTTCACTGATACGGCGGCGCAGACGGGGCTCATCTTCAAAGATCCGAAGCAGGTCTGCTGCTCGAGCAGCGCCGGCAAGACCACTCACTAGGCTTGGAAGTGGGCGGATGAATCTGGACACGCACGGCAATCCGCTTTCCACCGCCGAGGGTGCGCTGATCGCGCACACGCTCCTCGGGGAAGGACTGCCGCGCGAAGCCGAAGACCATCTGTGGCAGGCCGGACTTTCCTATCATCTGGATGACATCGCGGAGAAGCATCTGCACGAGGCCCAGGCGCTGGCGCCCGGGCACGCCGCGGTGCTGATCGGCCTCTATCGCTTCTATTTCTACAAGGGGCGGCTGCAGGAGGCGCTCGACGTCGCAAGACTGTGTCTTGCCAAGGCGGCCCGGGAGAATGGTCTCGTCGACGACTGGCGGTTCGTCGTGGCGGCCGATGCCGCCTTCGGCCATTACGAGGACATCCTGGCGCGGTTCTTTCTGTTTTCGCTGAAGGGCTACGCCTACCTGCAGATGCGGCTCGGCAATCTGGAAGAGGGGCGGAAGGCCGCGGCCAAGCTGCTCGAGCTCGATCCGACCGACAAGATCGGCGCGAAAGTTCTGCTCGATGTGCTGGAGCGGATGGGGCAGGACGATGAGGGATGACATCGACGAGGCCCGCGACTGGCTCGGCAAGGAGGTCGACTGCGGCGCCTGCACGCATTCTGAACTCAAGGCGGCCGGACGCTGCCGCTTGATGCATGCCTGCGTCAACGACCGCTACGCCCGCCGCATCGATCGCTTCTTCACGTGGAATCCGGCGCTCGCCGACAGCTACATCGCGCATCCGCATTTCGAGGTGCGCGCAATTGCCGCCAAGCACGCCAACGTCTTCCTGCTGCCGGCGCTGCTCGACGATCCCGACGAAACCGTGCGCTGGAATGCGGCGCGCCGCCTGCCAAAGCGCCTGGTGCTGCGCTTGCGCAGCGACCCGCACCGCGAGGTGAGGATCCGGCTCGCAACACTGCTCGAGGGGGAGGAACTCGTTCCGATGCTCGCGGACGATGATTATTACGTCCGTCTGGTCGTGGCGCGGCGGATCGTGCCGGCGCTGCTCGGCCGCCTGATGACCGATGAGGAAGCGGAAGTACGCCGGGTCGTGGCGCGCCGCATTCCCTATGACTGGCTGCTCGGCATGGCGAACGACCGGGATCCGTCCGTGCGGCTGGAGGTCGCGCAACGCCTGTCTCCGGAGTCGCTGGCCGTGTTGCGGCGCGATCCGGACTGGCGCGTCCGCTACGAGGTGGCGAGCCGCATCAGTGCCGCCGAACTCGCCGGTCTGACCGACGATGCTGACACGATGGTCCAGGAGGTGGCCCGTGCGCGCGTCGCCGTCCGGCCCGAACGGCCAATGGGGAACCCCTTATGAGCAACATTGTTCGCGACAGCGACGTGGTGGAATTGTCGGGGCCGCCTTTCTTCAGCTTCGGCGAGAAGGTGCGGGCCAAGCGCACCGTTCGCAACGACGGCACGTATGCCGGCAAGGAGATCGGCGACATTCTCGCGAAGAAGGGCGAGGTGGGTTATGTCGTCTCGATCGGCACCTTCCTGCAGCAGTTCTACATCTATGGCATCGAATTTCTCGAGAGCGGAAACCGCGTCGGCATGAAGCGCAAGGAGCTCGACCCCATCGTCGCGCGCGACGAGCTTGACGAGCTGCCGCTGCCGGAGGAGGCCGCGCAATGATCGAACCGAGGTTGCCGAAATACCAGTGGGGCCAGCGCGTGAAGGCGGCGATCGACCTTCGCAACGACGGCTCCTTTCCCGATTCGCCCGAAGACGCGCTTCTGGTCGGCGTCGGCGGCGTCGGAGAGATCGTCCAGGTCGGGACGCACACGGAAGCCAATCTGCCCATCTACCTCGTTGAATTCGGCGAACGGCTGGTCGTCGGCTGTTTCGAAGAAGAGATCACGCCGCTTTAAGGGGCGGTTCAAGCGATGAATGCAGCGGTGCTGAGAAAAGCGGTCGTCGGGCTTCCTGCCCATCCGAATGAGCTGGATCGCAAGCGGATCGAGCGCGCCTTGCAGACGCGCAAGCGTTACCGCTACGTCTCGCCCAACGTGAAGCCGGTTGCCGGCGGATATCTGGTCGAGAGCCCCTGTTGCTCGCGCAACATCGACGCGGGCGGCGGCGTGATCGACATCGCGCTGTTGCACCACGACGCCATGAGCGCGACCTGGAAGCTGTTTCGCAAGGATCACAAGCGCGGCATGTGGGAATTTCACAGCACCCACCAGCGGCTCAACACAGTCACCGATGAACTGAACGCCGATCCCGACCGGGTGTTCTGGCAATGACGCGTCTTTCACGGGTTGACACGAGGATCGGCCATGGCGCTGAGCGCGGATGAACTGACGGAAATCGAGCGGACACTCGCCGAAGCCGATGCGGGCGCTAGTCCGTTCGCCGCATTGCGCGCTCGCTTTCCGCATCTGGCGTGGACCCGCTGCGACGCGTCCGACGTCACCGAGACGCCGTTCCGAAGTTTCTCGCGGTTCGATCTCCATCTGATCGACGGCAGCGATCACTGCGTGCAGATCACCGCCGATCCGGCGCGGGCGACCGGGATCGTTCTCGCTGCGAGGAGCGCAACATGATGAGCGGCCTGGCCTTGGCGGACGATCAGGCACACCCGGCGGATCCGGGCGAAGCGGACGTATCGTTCATCCCGCTCTCCGATCCCGATATCACGCTCGCCGAAATCGGCGCAGTGGATACGCTGCTGCGGTCGCCGAGGATCTCCAGCGGGCCGGTGGCCGAGGCGTTCGAAGCAGCCTTTGCCGCCTATCTCGGCCGCAAATACGCAGTTGCCGTACCCAGCGGCACGATCGGGCTGCTGTTGGCGTTGAAGGCGCTCGGTATCGGCCCGGGGCATGAGGTGATCGCGTCGCCCTATTCGTTTCGTGAGACCGTCCACGCCATCAGCCTCGCCGGCGCGCGGCCGGTGTTCGCGGACATCGACTACTGGTCGGGCGCGCTGGCGCCGGTCAAGGTCGAAGAGCGGATCACGGCGAAGACGCGCGCCATCGTCGCCGGCAACCCCAACGGGCATCCCGCGCCATGGTCGGAGCTGCGCGCTATCGCAGAGCGGCATCAATTGTCGCTTCTGGAAGATTCCACCGAGGCGATCGGCTCGAAATACAAAGGCGGGCTCGTGGGCACGTTCGGCGATCTCGCCGTTTTCGATTTCGCGCAACCCGCGCCGCTCACCTGCGGCGAAGGCGGCATGGTGGTCACCGACGACATCGACATCGTCGTGGCGCTTCGCCGTCACCGCTCGCACCGGCTGGAGGAGCGATCATCGGTCGTCGTCGGCAGCGCTGCGGCCTTGCAAGCCG
The DNA here is from genome assembly GCA_964454955.1 of uncultured Bradyrhizobium sp. Classification (GTDB taxonomy): domain Bacteria; phylum Pseudomonadota; class Alphaproteobacteria; order Rhizobiales; family Xanthobacteraceae; genus Bradyrhizobium. Next base: position 5,001 of record CAYVVB010000371.1, read on the forward strand.
GCATGAGCGACCTTGCGGCCGCGCTCGGGCTTGCGCAGCTGAAGCGGCTCGATGAAATCCTCGAGCGGCGTCGGCTGATCGAGCATCTCTATGATGCACATGTCCAGTCGTTTGAGGGAATCAAGCCGCCCTATATCGGTCCCGACGTGACCGAGGTGAACTGGTTCCTCTATCTCGTTCACCTCGGCACCCGCTTCACCCGTTCCAGCCGCGACGCGATCGTGGATGATCTGCGCGTCGAACAGGTCGAGGCCGCCGCCTTTTGCCACCCGCTGCATCTGCAACGGCACTATTTCGATCTCGGTTACCGGCACGGCGACTTCCTGGTCACCGAGAAAATCGCCGACCGGGCGGTGGCACTGCCGTTTCACACGCATCTCAACGATACCCAGATCGAATTCATCGTCGAAACGATGAAGGACGCGTCGGTCAATGTCGGCGCTGGAGCGGCGATCTATTGAGTCATGAGCTAACACCCAAGGAGAGGTTTTGATGTCGACAGTCACAGTGATGCCTTCGGGCAAGACGATCGAGGTAGGCGAGGGAACGACGCTGCTCGCTGCATTGCTCGGCGCGGAAATAGCCATTCCGCACAAGTGCGAGGGGCAGGCCAAATGCGGCTCCTGCCACATCTTCGTTCAGGAAGGCCGCAAGGGCCTGTCGAAAGTGGCGCGCGAGGAGAACGAGAAGCTCGACAGCATCGTGGGCGTCGGCTCCAAGTCGCGGCTCGCCTGCCAGGCCAAGGTTCTCGGAACCGAGAACGTCACCATCGAGCTGCTGGGCTTCGGCTCGGGTCTCTAGGGCGCGGCGGGATTCGTTCGAATCGCCATCGCGCTTTTCGGTGAACAGAATCCGGAAAACCGGATCTGTTCGAACAAGCGGGGAAGGATATTGGATATGGACAACGTCATCATTCACGCGCGCTTCGCGCCGAACGGAACAGTGGTCGAGATCAGTGAACGCCCGGCGAGACTCTCGCCGCATCAATGGTTCGACTTTCTCAGCGAGAGGGTCGCCAACGCCTATCAGGCGCTCGCCGGCGGTCGCGGCGTGTTTCGGCTGACGCGCGACGAGGTCGATGCGCTGAAGCAGGAAAGCAGCGCGAAAGCCGCGTAGGCGAGAGGCCGTTCGAGGGTACGCCATGGCGCCGGAAGAGATCGAAGTCTTCGCCGTCTGCGCCGCCGACGCCATCGAGCGCGGCGGCGCGAAGGGCTTCAGCCTGTCGCGGATCGACGAGACAGGCGAGAGCCGGCCGTTTCCGATTGTCGTGCTGCGCACCTTCGCCAACGACTATCTCGGCTATGTCAATCGCTGCCCGCATGACGGCGTCTGGCTCAATATCGGTTCCGGCGAGTTCTTCTCGCCGGACCGCGCCTTCCTCAAATGCGGCCGCCACGGCGCGACATTCGAGATCGACACCGGATCATGCGTCGACGGCCCCTGCAGCGGGCAAAGCCTGGAGCCGGTCGCGCTGGCCGTGATCGGCGGGGATGTCTGCCTGTGCGGCGTGAAGCTGGTGGAGGACAGTCGTTTCCCGGACCCGTTCGAGGATGCCGACGAGACCATGGACATCATGATCCATCCGGATTAACCGGCGAGACTTGCGGACCACCATCTCATGACCGTGGCTCAGCTCATCGAGGCACTGCAGGAATTTCCAAAGAATGCCGTCGTGCTGATGGACAGCGGCGCTGGATTGTCCCGCGTCGCCGGGCTCGAATTTGTGAGAGATCAAGGCCCGCTCGCGCCGGCGGAGGTTATCCTGTCGCCAAGCATGGATGAATAGGCAGGATAGACGATGACCGAGACCCCGGCGGCCGTTTCGATGTTCGAGCAGATTGGCGGAGCGGTGACCATCGACCGGCTGGTGGAGAGCTTTTATCGGCGCATGGATGCATTGCCGGAAGCGCAAATCATTCGTGCCATGCATCCCGCGGATCTTGGCCCGACCAAGCGCGTGCTCAAGCGCTATCTAACCGAATGGATGGGCGGGCCGAAGCTCTACACGCCCGAGAAAGGCCACCCGCGGCTTCGGCAGCGTCATTTTGGCTTTCCGATCGGCAGCGCCGAGCGTGATGCGTGGATGACCTGCATGCGCGGTGCATTGGAGGAGACCGTCGCCGACGAGCCGGCACGCACTCAGCTTGATCTGACGCTCTCGAAGCTCGCGGACTGGATGCGCAACCAGGCCGGCAACCCGCATGACGCAAGAGCGTCGGCGCACCCTTGAGAATCACGTCGATCGATCCGCAGATTCCGGCTGCACCTGGCTGCTCTACCACGCGTAGTGCACGCCGAAGTCGCCCTTGACGCCATCGCGCCTGCCGCCATCGGTGGGGCTCACGGCGAACTGGTAGCCGGCCTGGGCGTAGAGGCTGAGGCCGGGAAGGATTTTCGCGGACAGGCCGCCGGCGAACTCCAGCCGTGTCGCCTTTTCGAGCAACGGCACCGCGTCGAGGCCGAACATCGTAGTCGCGTTGGCGCCCCAGTCGCGCCAGATGTTGGCGAGCACGTAAGGCTGCCACACGCGTCCCGCGGAGTCGTTGATGGTCCACTTGCCGCGCAAGCCGAGCCGGCCGGTTGCACCGGAGGTGGTACCGAGCCCGACCGGACCCAGGCCGTCATTGTCGTCATCGAAGGAAACACGCTGCCAGATGATCTGGCCCTCCGGCTCCAGCACGAAGGCCGGCCCGAGCCACGGCAGCGGAATCGGATAACCGGTCTCCAGCGATGAGGTGAAGCCGGTGCCGCTGATCGGAAGCTTGGCAAACTGCGTCGCCGCGTCGCCGTTGTAGAACGAGCCCTGCAGCACTGCGTCGATGTACCAGCCGCCCGGGCCATAGTGAGTCCAGTAGCCACCGATCGAAAAGGCGTTGAGGTTCAGCGAACCGGTGTGTTGCAGGATATAGGCGGTCGCGGCTGCATTGGTGACGAGGCCGTCCACGCTCACATTGCCGTTGCCATAGGCGAAGTAGAGGCCGGCGGAATCGCTGTGGCCCGGGATCAGGCTGCCGCGCCAGAGATCGATGCCAGTCTGGATGCCCGCCACCTGGCCGGTCGCGCGCGGGTCGGCGAAGGCTTCATAGTGGTTGTTGATCTGCTGGCCGAACAGGCGGCCCCAGACCGCATGCCGGCAGTTTTCGTACGGCACCGGCGGCACCTTGGTCATGACGGCGCTGTCGAGCGCGGCCGCGCTGTTCGAGCTAGCATTCAGGCACGCGGCGTCCGCTGCCGCATCGCCGACGCGCTCATGCATCGTGCCGAGCGTGGTCAGTCCCATCTGCCTCGCGATCGGCTGCACCACGCCATAGGTCGCAAGCTCAGGCCCGATGATCGGATAAGTGCCGGGCGGCAGCACCTCTGGCGGTGGATCGGTTGGAAACTCGACTTGGCCCCCCGGCAGTTCCTCCACGCCACCGTTGCTGCCGTTGCCACCACCGCCATTGCCGCCATTACCGCCACCCCCGTTGCCACCACCGCCGTTACCGCCGTTGCCGCCACCGCCGCTACCGTTTTCACCCTGTCCGACCGAGAAATCATTGCGCAGGAACCAGTCCTCGGGATTGCTGCCGTTGACGCCGCCACGAAACAGAACGTACTCGAAGGCCCCGGCGCGCACTTCGCCCACAAGCCCAAACGCGCCTTCCGCAGTCGTGCCGCCGTTGACCGTCTGCACCACCAGAATGCCGTTACCCATGGTCTCGGCGCCGTCGCCGCCAACATTGGTGATGCGCAGCAACGAATTGCCAGTCGCGGTACCGCCATTGATGATCAGCCGATCTGAAGGCGAGCCGTCGGTGCCAAGGAAGGTGTTGAGCCCGATCGTGCCGCCAGAGCCGAAGTAGTTCACCGTCGTCAGCGTCTTGAACGCACCGCCGACTGGCGGAGCGAATTCGATAGTGCTCGCATTGTTCGTGAGATTGGTGACGTTGGAATTGCCGGTCATATCCCAGACCGTCTCGTTCGCCAACGTGAGGTTCGATGTGCCGCCGCTGGTGACGGCGGCACCGATCAGCGTTGCGCCTGATGCGTTGACGGTCGCGGTACCGCCGGTGACACTCAGCCACTGTCCGTCGCTGCTGAGGGAGCGGACGGTGGTGCCGGTCAAACTGACATTCTCGATGCCCGCGACAGCACTGATGACGGGGGCCGCCGCGCTCTCCAGAATGCTGTTTGTAAAATTCGCCTCTGTCGGGCTTCCGCCCCCGTTCATGAAGAGGGCGCTGGCGCCAGAGCCTTCGGTGATCACCGTTACGTTCGTCGCTTCGACGTCGACGCCTGGATTTGCGAACCTTATCCCGTGCGAACCCGCTCCGGAGGTAGTAATCGACACGCTGTTCAGCACCACTGCGTGTCCCGCTGCCTGATCGCTGATACCGTAGGCGTTCGTACCCGTGGTGGTAATGAAAGTTCCGAATTCGCCGGGGAATCCGGGAGGCAGAACGGTGAGTTGGCCGTTGCCTATGATGCTGATGGCGATTGCGTTCGCCGCGGTTGTGCTGAGAGTGATCGGCCCCGTGGTCGGATTGAAGATGACGTTGCTGATACCGCCAGTGCCAATGGTGAGAGGGGAGGTCGGACCTGGACCGATGACCGTCTGCGATCGGGCGGCTTCCGACGCCAGCAAGGCCGAGGCCACCGCCGTCAGGAAGAAACACACGCGCCATGGCTTGCGCGACACCAGGCCGGATTGCGACAGCCAGTATCGGAGTTGGCGCCCGAAACTAACAGCCTTGCGCTGCATGCCCGCACCGTTCATGCCGCATGGCCCATGGCGCATCCAGTCTGGACCAGATTCAGCGTCGACATAGCTGTAAGATTTGCCACAACCATGGCGTGAAATCGGACGGTCGCAATTTCTCCATGCCTGTTGCGGCCGAAGCACGCAGTGGACAGAGATACTGACCAATTGCGAAGTCCGATTGCTTGCGCCTGGCTGCTCTACCACGCGTAGTGCATGCCGAAGTCGCCGTTCATGCCATCGCGCCGGCCGCCATCGATGGGGCTCACGGCGAACCTGGTAGGCCAGCGGCGCGTGGCATTCGAGCAACAATCTTCGGAAAAATCGATGGCTCGCAGCTTCCACGCTTGCGCGTCTGCACGGTGAGCCGAAAATTCGGCGGCGTCGCATGCTTGGCTATCCATTTGGAGGCTGCGATCATGAATCCGCGGCGATTTGCGACAGTGGCGGCAGCGATAACGGTCGTTCTCGTGGGGTGGGTTGTCGTCTGGCTTGCCGGCTTCGGTTCGCCCGGCATCGAGAGCACCGGCGCAACACCGATCGTGGACCGCAGTCCACCATCGCTTGCCGCCGATGCCGAGTTCGTGAATGTCCCGCATGTATCGAAGATGGGTAACGGCGGCATCGATCGCGTCGACAGCACGACGCCCGCCGAGCCGGTGACTGCCGCCGATACGACCGTGGTTCCGGATCAGCCGGAATCGTTTGCCGGGGCGGCGTCGACGGATTCGCCGCCGATCCAGCAATCCGAAACACCGCCCGTGCAGGTGGCGACAGCGAACCCGACCGACGTGGTGCCCGACGATGCCGGGAAGGCTGTTGGCGCCATCGACATTCCCGACGAGTGTCCGGCTGCGGATGGTGCCTGCATCGATCGATACCTGTGGGCGCTTTATCAGCGAACGCCCAAGGAGGACAGTATCAAGGTGCAGGAGCGACGGAAGGTGACGGTCAAGAGGAAGCGGAGGACCGTGACTGTCACCAGGAACTTTACCAAACTCGTCGACGAGGATTTCACCTGGAAGGATCCGAAGGCGGCGGAAAGAGCCGGCATGCCGATGATGGATTACGTGATCGGTGGCATGGATCGCAGCTTCAAGCTGAAGCTCTATCACGCGCTACGTGCGGCGGATGAGGCCGGACTGTCGCCCGGCATCACCAGCGCATTCCGCGATAACTACCGTCAGTCGCTCGCAAGCGGCCTGAAAGCGTCGACCGACAGATCGTACCACGGCGGGAGTTTCCGCGGCGGCTATGGCCACGGTCTCGCGGCCGATGTCGTGAGCGTCGAAGGTGCAACAAGGGACCAGCGATGGACCTCCAGTGACAAGCTCTGGAAATGGATCGACGCTCACGGCAAGGAGTTTGGAATCGCGCGGCCGTACCTTGACAGAGATCCGCCGCATGTAGCGCCGGTCGACGGCCAGGAATATGCCGCTCACCATCGCGGGAGCAAGTCTCAACATGCGCGTTCGGATGTGAAGAAGCACGGACCTGTCGCCGGTTGCGCGGGACGATCGCAGCCCTGCAAGACGCCCAAGGACCGCAAGATCGTCGAAGGCGAGAACGATCGGACCGAGTCCGTTTCGCCGCCGCTCCCCGGACGACCTTCAACCTGACCCGATCGCGCCCGAAGTGCCCGCTCAATCCAATAGCGGCAGCCCGAAGAATTCTTCCTCGCTGCCGCCCCACGCCCGGTGCAGGGCGAGGCCGCTTTGCCACTTGACGGACTCGGCCTCGTTGGCGAGGCGATGGGTGATCCTGCCGTCCGGCTTGTCGGCCAGCAGAAAAGGCTTTCCGTTCCGCAGGAAGCGCTGCAGGTCCTTGTTGTCCGTCGGTCGCACCACGCAGCGCGGAACGTCGTCGATGAGGATGGTCGTCGGAAGCATCGCCGGAAATCCTTGGGTCAATCCATCGGTGGCCCCATATCGTCGCCGCCCTTTTTCTTCTTGGCCTTCCGGTCGGTCTTGGCCTGCGCATATGCGCCGGCGTTTTTCAGAACGACCGGCGGCTGCCCTTCCACATATTGCGAGATCCAGAGCAGCGTGCGGTCGAGCGCCTGATGCGCCGCCTGCTCCTGAAAGCCGTTGCTTTCGTCGCAGTCAAATCCATGCGTCGCACCAGGGTAGGTGAAGGCGCTGACGTCGGGCCGGCGGCTGCGAAACTGGGTGATCTGCTCGATCGGGATCAGGCTGTCGTTTTCGCCGAAGTGCAGGAGCGTCGGCACTTTGCGCTTCTCCTGGTACCCGTTCACGGTCGCCGGTCCGCCATATCCGACCACGCAGGAAATGCCGTTGACGCGGTTGGCTGCGGCATAAGCGAGATCGCCGCCCCACGAATAGCCGACGACGGCAATCTTGCCCGCGTCCTTGACCGAATCGACCGCGCCCTGGATGTCGGCAAGCGCCTTGTCCGTTTCGATCTGCTGCGCGGTTGCCAGTCCTTCCGCAAAGCCCGTCTCGTCGTAGCCGAAGCTCGCACCCGGCCTCACGCGATCGAACAGCGATGGTGCGATCGCGACATAGCCCCTGGCGGCAAATGCATCCGCAACCTTGCGAAGATGCGGATTGAGCCCGCCCTCGTCCTGAAGGACCACGACGGCGCCCTTGGGGGTATCGGGCGGATCGGCGCGGTAGGCGGAAAAGCTGTGTCCATCGCTTGCCGTCAGTTCAGTCATGGGAAGCCTCCGTTGTTTCGGGTTCGATGCCGCCTTCGCGATTCAGGTTTTGATCGGGCTCGATCTCTTCGGAAAACCGCGACACACTGTTCTGGATCATGCCCTACAAAAGACCGAGTTCGAGCTGGACCTCTTCGGACATGCGCGACTGGTCCCAGGGCGGATCGAACACGAGGCGGACGTCGACGTTCGCCACGCCGTCGACTTCACTGACCGCCTTCTGGACCCAGTTCAGCATTTCGCCGGCGACGGGACAGCCCGGCGCCGTCAGCGTCATGTCGATCTCGACCAGCCCTGCGGCCTTCGGCTCGATCCGATAAATCAGCCCGAGGTCGTAGATGTTCACGGGAATTTCGGGGTCGTGCACGGTGCGCAGCGCGGCGATGATGTCGTCCAGCGGCACATCCCTTGGCGCGAGCCGAACGCCGTCCGGTGTTGCCGTCGGCTCGGCCAGCGCCAGGAGATCGCGTCGATCGTCCAGTCTTGTCATGTCATTGCCTCCGGGCCGGCCCCACAATCAGGTGGTGCAATCGTGATGCCATGGTGAGACCTCACGCGACGCCATCGGCGAGAGCCGCGACGACAGGCCATCCGACGGCGCCGGAAGGATCCAGCTTGCTGAGCGCCTCGAGCAGCGCGTCCACCTCTTGTATGTCGTTCCTGCGCAAGTGAATGAAGGCGAGCGCCTTCAGGGTATAGAGTGCGAAGCGGCCGGCCCCCTCGGGCATTGCCGGCTGCTTCCGCCACTTGCGCCAATCGGGATCCCATCCGGCTTGAGCCGCCGCCTCGCGAAGTCAGCGATCTGCGATGGCATGCGACACTTCTAGGTTTACTAGATAGGTGTGAATCTTGTAGAGTCAAAAGTATATAGGCAGCTCCGTCTCCTCAGCATCAATGTCCAGGA
>CAYVVB010000372.1:0-8567 GCA_964454955.1 uncultured Bradyrhizobium sp.
GAGTCCGGCAACTGCTTGGAGAAGGCCGCAAGGATGAATCGGGCGACTTCACGAAAGGCGCGGGATTGAAGGACGACGAGATCGCACTTGTGCTCGGTGCGATCGAACAGGGGCAGAACGTGGCCATCGATGCGCGCTTGCGCGACAGCAAGATCGGACAGGAAGGTCGCGACGAACTCGACCAGATCAGTCAGTTCGCCGCCGCGTCCGGATACGGACCGGACCGCATCAAGATCGATGCTTCCGTCGTCCGCGGCCTCGAATACTACACAGGCCCCGTCTTCGAGGTTGAACTGCTGCTCGACACCAAGGACGAGAAGGGCCGGCCCGTCCGCTTCGGCTCGGTCGGCGGCGGCGGTCGCTATGACGGTCTCGTTTCGCGCTTTCGTGGCGAGCCGGTGCCGGCAACCGGCTTTTCCATCGGTGTGTCGCGTTTGCAGGCGGCGCTGACGCTGCTGGGCAAGCTCGACACGCGTTCCGAATTCGGGCCCGTCGTGGTGACCGTGTTCGACCGCGACCGCGTCGCGGACTACCAGAAATTCGTCTCCGTGCTTCGCGCGGACAACATCCGCGCCGAGCTCTATCTCGGCAACCCCAGGAACATGGGCAATCAGTTCAAATATGCCGACCGCCGCAATGCGCCTTGCGTGATCATCCAGGGCTCGGACGAAAAGGCGCGCGGCGAGGTGCAGATCAAGGATCTGATCGAGGGTGCGAAAGCCGCGGCCGCGATTGCCTCCAACCAGGAATGGCGCGAGACGCGTCCTGCGCAATTTTCGTGCAGGGAGGAGGAGATCGTCGCGAAAGTGCGCGAAGTCCTCGCGCGCCATGACGTGAGGTGGGGATAGCCATTCGCGTGGGACGGCATGCCCGGGCTTGTCCCGGTCATCGACGTCTTGTTTGATACAAAAGAATGTCGATGGCCCGGATGAACTCGGCCATGACGAAAAAGGGGAGTGAAAATGCCTGAGATCACCGTGAACATGGCCGCCGGCCGCACCGATGAACAGAAGGCCGGTATGATGCGCGACATCACCCAGGCGCTGGTGAAAAATCTCGGCGTCGACGCTGATGCCGTCGTGATCCAGATCAACGAGGCGCCGCTCAGCCACAAGATGAAGGGCGGCAAGACCTTCGTCGAACGCGCCGCCGCGCTGAAGAAGTGACTTCAGTCATTCCGGGGCAGCCCGCAGGGCTGAACCCGGAATCTGGCGCCACAAACTCGAGATTCCGGATCGGTCCGCTTGCTGCGGATCGTCCGGAATGACGGAATATCCCCCATGGATGCACGCGACGTCATCAAGATCGGCATGAGCGCGGAGCGCACGCTGATCGTGCCGCCGGAGCGCACGGTCGGGCATTTCGTGCGCTCGATGCCGCTGGTCTACGCGACGCCGATGATGATCCTGGAGATGGAGATGGCATCGGGCGATGCCATCGCGCGGTGCCTCGAGCCCGGCTGGATCACCGTCGGCACCGAAGTCGATGTGCGCCATCTTGCGGCGACGCCGGTCGGCGCCACCGTGCGCACGACGGCCAAAGTGATCGCGGTGGAGCGCCGGCTCATCCGCTTCGAGGTCGAGGCCTTCGACGATGTGCGCAGGATCGGTGAAGGCCGCCATGCCCGCGGCCTGGTGAATCTCGCGATGTTCAAAGAGCGTTTCAAGGTGCCGTAGGCACCGTCATTCCGGGATGGTGCGCCAGCACCAGACCCGGAATCTCGAAATTCTCAGGTGCGCATTGCGCACCATGGTTCGCCTCTTCGAGGCGCCCCGGATTGACCGGAGGTCACTTCGCCAATTCCTTCGACCGTGCGGTCGCCGCCGCAATCGCGCGCGTCATCAATTGCTGCAAGCCATCCTGGCCCATCAGCACGGCAAGCGCCGCGGCGGTGGTGCCGCCGGGCGAGGTCACGTTCTGGCGCAGCGTGGCGGCGGGAAGGTCGGAGCGACGCAGCAACTCGCCCGACCCGGCGACGGTTTCGCGCGCGAGTTTTGTGGCCAGCTCTTCCGGCAGGCCGGCGGCGACGCCCGCGCGTGCGAGTTCTTCCGCAAGCAGGAAGATGTAGGCCGGTCCCGAGCCGGAGACCGCGGTCACCGCATCCATCAGGCTCTCGTCTTCGACCCACTCGACACTGCCCGTCGCGCGCAATAGCGCATCTGCCGTTGCGCGCTGCGCGGCGCTGACATTCTTGGCCGGCACGGCGACCGTGATGCCGCGCCCGATCGCGGCCGGCGTGTTGGGCATCGCGCGCACGACGGCGCCGCCGCAGACGTCCTGCAGCGAAGCGATGGTTGTGCCCGCCATGATCGAAACCACCAGTGTCGCGGGGCCGGTCAAGGATTTCAGCGCGGCAGCCGCGCCGCGAAAGCTCTGCGGCTTCAGCGCCACCACCAGCGTCTCGACGCCGTCGGCCTTTTCCGGATTGAGGCGGATGCCTCCCGCAGCAAGCGCACTGATCTCGGCCGACGGCGTGGGCTCGACCACCACCACGCGCTTGGGGTCGAGGCCTCCGGCGAGCCAGCCCGTCAGCATCGCGCCGCCCATTTTGCCCGCGCCGACCAGGGCGACGGTGCCGGTGATGTCCTTGAGCGGCTCGGAACCAGACGAATTAGTCATCACAATCTCTCTCCGCCGAAGTAAGCGGCATGTCAGCCACAATCGTCATGCCCGGGCTCGTCCCGGGCATCCACGTCTTTCCTTGCTTATCCAAAACGCGGATGGCCGGGACAAGCCCGGCCATGACGGAAATAGCAGATTTTCTGGGAGCTACGCCTCGCCCTCGGTGTCGAACATCGCGGCGGCGAGTGCTTCCGGGGTGGATTTGCCGGCCCAGACCACGAACTGGAACGCCGGAAAGTGCCGCTCGCAGGCGGCGATCGCGCTCGCCAGCATGACCTGGCATTGCGTGTCGGATGCGATCATGCCGCCCGGCAACACCAGTGTCTGCCGGTGCATGATCATGCCGGTGTGGGTCCAGAGATCGAAATGACCAATCCACAATTGTTCGTTGATGCCGGCGATCAGCCGCTGCACCTCGCTCAGGCGCGCGGCCGGAATCTTCATGTCGAAGGCGCAGGCCAGATGCAGCGCCTCGATCTCGCTCATCCAGGTGAAGGAGAGCTGATAGTCGGTCCACTCGCCCCTGGAGACGATGGTGACCTCATCCTCTCCCGAGCGTTCGAACGCCCAGTTATTGTCGGCCGCGATGTCCTCGACCACCGTCAGCGGATGTTTTTGGGAATCGACGATGCCTTCGAGCAGGGACATGCCGTCTCGACCTTTTTCTTCGTGATCTGTTGATACTTACGCGTGCGGCCAGATCGCGCGTACCTGGTGCGCTGCTGCCGGTTGCAATCCCGAGAGCGTTCGGGCCTGCCGGGATCAAGTGATGTGATTTGCGGAATCCGCGCAACGCTGCCTTGAGTCCGTCCACAGACAAACCGGCGATCGTCCACAGCAGATCGCGAGCCACGGCGGTTGGTGGGAGAACAAACCGGAATCAGGCTCCTCCCGCCACTGTTCGTTAACTTTTCGCGCGTCGGCGGTTTGATTCGCGGCCCGCCCCTCCGGCTCGCGTTCCCGGCATGCGGTCATGAGGATTTCCCCTGCCAAAGCAGCTTGCTGGCGGCCCGGCCTTTCGCCATAGTCTTGCGAGGCTGCTCATGTCGGGCAGCCGAGTTCTCAGGGCGGGGCGAAACTCCCCACCGGCGGTAGGGGCGATGAGCCCGAGCCCGCGAGCGCCGTCCCCCTACCGGGGGAAGGGTCAGCAGATTCGGTGCAAATCCGAAGCCGACGGTTACAGTCCGGATGAAAGAGAACGGTCGCGATGGGCAAGCGCTTTTGCGCTGGTGCCGACGTCCGTGTGCCCTGATTCTGGTCCTGCAAAAGAGGAAAGCCATGAATCAGATATCGCAAGATCCTCAATCTCAGGATTCTCAATCTCGGGAATCCCAAGCCGGCGAGACCGACAGCAAGGAGACCGCGCCGACGGCCGGCACGCCCGAGCATCCGCGCTTCGCAAGAGCGCAGCGCGTCGCCTTCGTGCAGTCCGCCTGGCATAGCGAGGTGGTGGCCGAGGCCCGCGTCGCCTTCCTTGACGAGATCGAACTCCGTCACATCCCGCGGGAAAGAGTCGACATCTTCGAAGTGCCAGGCTCGTTCGAGATTCCACTGCATGTGCAAATGCTGGCCAAGACGAGGCGCTACACCGCCATCGTCGCGGCCGGGCTCGTGGTCGACGGCGGTGTCTATCACGAGTTCATTGCCGACACCGTGATCAAGGCGCTGATGGATGTGCAACTGCGCACGGAGGTGCCGGTGTTTTCCGCGGTGCTGACCTCGCAGCAGTTTCACGAGACGCAGGCGCATTTCGAGTTCTTCAAGAGGCATTTCTCGACCAAGGGAGCCGAGGTCGCGGAAGCCTGCGCCAACACGCTGCTCAGCCTGGAACGGCTGCGCGGCCAGGTCGCGGCCGGCATCGTGCCGGGCACGTAGCGGCGCAAAACAGGCACAATCCATTGATTGTCATTCGCGTCGCCGCGTTGATAAACTCGCCGCGGGAGGAGGCTGCCCGTGGAGACGGGCAGCCGATAAGATCATGTTCGAAGGACACGATCCCTATCTCGTCGCGCTCTCGGTAGTGATCGCGATCCTGGGAGGCTACACGGGTTTTGCCCTCGCCGCCCGGGTTCGCGGCGCGGCAGGCTTCGGCCGCAGGGTGCTGTTGGCGGGTGCTGCGGGCTTCCTTGCGGTCGGCATCTGGACCATGCATTTCGTCGGCATGCTGGCAGCGCCGATACCTTCCGACGCCGTCTATCTCGTTCTGCCCACCATCATCTCGTTTCTGATCTGCGCGCTGGTCGTCGGCATATCTCTCTTCTTCGTCAGTATCGGCGAACCGTCGCTCTCGCGCGTGGTGTCTTCGGCGATCCTGCTAGGGCTGGGCGTTGCCAGCATGCATTATGTCGGCATCCACGCCCTGTCCGGTCCTTTCGCGATCAGGCATGACCACGCAATCGTCGCGCTCTCCGTTCTGGTGGCGATCGTGACCGCCTATGGAGGCCTGCGCGCGTTCCTCGCCCGTCAGGACGGCGTGCGGCTGGTCGCAAGCTCGATCGTGTTCGGGCTCGCGGTGTCGGGCATGCACTACACCGCGATGTCCGGCATGCACCTGGTGCCGCTGACAGCCGCAACGCAGCACCATGTCACAAGCAGGCTTGCTGCCTCGCCGCAGCTCCTCTCGATCGTAGTCGCAGTGCTGTGTTTTGTGATCGCAGCCGGTTTCTTGCTGTCGCTGGTGCCCGATCAGCGGCGGCAAACCGTGGCGATGGCTGCGGGGCCGGAAAATCCGATCGCGGACGAGGCCGCGACCGTACCGGTCGTTTTGGCCGCGTCCCGGTTGATGCCGGCACCGCTTGGCGGGCTCGGCCAGCCGCCGCGACCTGCGCCGGCATCCAGACTTCCAGTCGAAGGTGCCGACGGCACCCACTTCATCGACACCACCGATATCCGCAGCTTGCGGGCGGATGCGCATTACACGCGTGTCCACGACGGCACACGCGAATGGATGTGCCCATGGTCAATCTCCGAGGCCGAGGCGCAACTCGACCCCGATCTGTTCATGCGCGTGCACCGCAGCTATATCGTCGCGATCCCTCATATCTCGCTGGTGCGAAAAGAGGGCGACGGCGCCATCGTCGAGCTTGACGGGCCGACGCCGCACCGCACCCCTGTCAGTCGTCCCAAGATCGCGGAGGTCAAGGCCCGGCTCGGTCTGGTCAAACGCAACGGACAATCTGCGCGCTCCTCGTTGTCCCCTCTATCTCCATCTCCTCTTTCACCATCGTCCAGATAGGTCGGTTCCGCTGACGCATTTCGTGCGCCAGCCGGCGCATCTCGTGCGAATTTCGCGCCTCCGTGCCTTGGGGCGTTGCACTCCGATCCGTCGGAAGGGAGCCTCGTCCTCACCGTCCGTAAGACAGGACCGAGGGAGGAGACGATGATTCCTGGCGCATTCAGCTACCATCGGCCTGCGAGTGTGGCCGACGCGGTGAAGCTGTTGTCGACGCTCGGCGAGGATGCCCGCCCGCTTGCCGGCGGCCACAGCCTGGTTCCGATGATGAAGCTGCGGCTGGCCAGCCCAAGCCATCTGATCGATCTGCATGGTGTCGCGGGCCTGAAAGGCATCCGCCGTGACGGCGACAACGTCGTCATTGGCGCGATGGCCACCCAGCACGAACTCTTGGGTTCCGAGGAGATCAGGCAATCGCTGCCGATCCTGCAGGAAGCGGCTGCCCTGATTGCCGACCCGCAGGTGCGCTATCGCGGCACCATCGGCGGCAACGTCGCCAATGGCGACCCCGGCAACGACCTGCCGGCTCTGATGATGACGCTCGGTGCTGTCTATCGCCTGGAGGGGCCAAACGGCAATCGCGAGGTCGCGGCCCGCGAGTTCTATCAGGGCGCGTACTTCACCGCGCTCGAGCCGGGCGAGATCCTCACGGCCATCACCATTCCGGCCCCCGTGGCGGGGCATGGCTACGCCTACGAGAAACTGAAACGCAAGGTCGGCGATTATGCAACCGCGGCTGCGGCGGTCGTGCTCACCATGGCCGGCAGCCAAGTCGCCACCTGCACGATCGGCCTGACCAACCTGCACGAGACGCCGCTGCTCGCAACCGATGCCGCCGATGCCGTGATCGGCACCAGCCTCGATGCCGCGACGCTGAAGAAGGCGGCCGCAGCCGCCGAAGCGATCATGTCACCGGCGGCGGACGCGCGCGGGCCGGTGGAATACCGCAGGCATGTCGGCGGCATCATGGTGGCGCGTGCGCTGCAACGTGCAGCCCAGCGCGCGGGCTAGCGCATGTCCCGGAAAAGCGGTCACCGGTTTTCCGGCAAGGATATGCGCCAAACCAAGAAGCAAGGAGGGAGCGAATGGCAAAAACCCATGTGACCATGACGGTCAACGGCGCCGAGGTCGAAGGCCTGGTCGAGCCGCGCACGCTGCTCGTGCATTTCATCCGTGAGAATCTGCAGCTCACCGGCACCCATATCGGCTGCGAGACCACTCATTGCGGAGCCTGCACCGTCGATATCGACGGCATGTCGGTGAAAAGCTGCACCATGTTCGCGGTCCAGGCCGACGGGGCCCGGATCACCACCATCGAAGGCATGGCCAATGCCGACGGCACGCTCTCTGCGCTACAGGAAGGCTTCCGCATGATGCATGGCCTGCAATGCGGTTTCTGTACGCCGGGCATGATCATGCGCGCGTACCGGCTGCTCAAGGAGAATCCGCGGCCGACGGAAGACGAAATCCGCGCCGGCATTTCCGGCAATCTCTGCCGCTGCACCGGCTACCAGAACATCGTCAAGGCGATCCAATACGCCGCTGACAAGACAAACGGCATCGAATTCAAGGAGGCCGCGGAATGAACGATATGACTCCCACGCGGGAACAACGCACCGCCGCCCTCGAAGGCATGGGCTGCAAGCGCAAGCGCGTCGAAGACATCCGCTTCACGCAGGGCAAGGGCAACTACGTCGACGACGTCAAGCTACCGGGCATGCTGCATGGCGACTTCGTCCGCTCGCCGCACGCCCATGCGCGCGTCAAATCGATCAACTCGGACGAGGCGCTGAAGGTGCCGGGCGTGCTCGCCGTCATCACCGCCGAGACGCTGAAGACCGTCAATCTCGCCTGGATGCCGACGCTCGCCGGCGACGTGCAGATGGTGCTCGCCGACGCCAAGGTGCTGTTCCAGAACCAGGAGGTCGCCTTCGTGGTCGCGACCGACCGCTACGCCGCCGACGACGGCGTCAGCAAAGTCGTTGTCGAGTACGAGCCGTTGCCGCCGATCATCGATCCCTTCAATTCGATGGCGCCGGACGCGCCGGTGCTGCGCGAGGACCTTGCCTGCAAGACCACCGGCGCGCATGGGCCGCGCAAGCATCACAACCACATCTTCGAATGGACGGTGGGCGACAAGGAGCTGACGGACGCTGCATTCAAGAAGGCCGACGTCACCATCAAGGAGCTGATCTCTTATCACCGCACCCATCCCTCGCCCTTGGAAACCTGCCAGTGCGTCTGCTCCTTCGACAAGGTCAAAGGCGAGCTGACCATCTGGGGCACTTTCCAGGCACCCCATGTCATCCGCACCGTGGTGTCGCTGATCGCGAAATTGCCGGAGCAGAAGATCCACGTGATCTCGCCTGATATCGGCGGCGGCTTCGGCAACAAGGTCGGCGCCTATCCCGGCTATATCTGCGCGGCGGTCGCCTCCATCGTCACCGGCAAGCCGGTGAAATGGGTCGAGGACCGCATCGAAAATCTAACCGCGACCTCATTCGCGCGCGACTATCACATGACCGCCGAGATCGCCGCGACGAAGGAGGGCAGAGTCACGGGCCTGCGCGTGCATGTGCTCGCCGACCACGGCGCGTTCGACGCCTGCGCCGACCCGTCGAAATGGCCGGCCGGCTTCTTCAACATCGTCACCGGCTCCTATGACTTCCCGGTCGCGCATCTCGCCGTCGACGGCGTCTACACCAACAAGGCG
>CAYVVB010000373.1:0-13589 GCA_964454955.1 uncultured Bradyrhizobium sp.
GAGGTCCGCCGCCTGACCCAGGAGCTCGAGCTCGCCCAGGCGCGCCTGCGCACCGTGCGGGAAGAATCGGAGGCGGCCAATGAAGAGCTGCGCGCCGCCAATGAGGAGCTGCAGTCGATCAACGAGGAATATCGGTCGACCTCGGAAGAGCTGGAGACGAGCAAGGAGGAGCTGCAATCGATCAATGAGGAGCTGCAGACGGTCAATTCCGAGCTGAAGCAGAAGCTGGAAGGCATATCCCGGGCGCACAGCGATCTGCAGAACCTCATGGCGGCGACGGACTTCGGAACCTTGTTTCTCGACTCGAGCCTTCGCATCAAGCGCTTCACGCAGCAGGTCACCGACCTGTTCAGCATCACGCCGAATGACGAAGGCCGACCGATCTCGGATTTCGCGCGCAAGCTCGAATACGAGAACCTGATCGATGACGCGCGAGCCGTGCTGGCCAACCTGGCTCCGATCAAGCGCGAGATTCAAAGCCGCAACGACCGATGGTATGATGTTCGTTTGCGCCCATATCGGACCGTTGACGACAAGATCGACGGTGTCGTCCTCACCTTCGTCGATATGACCGATCGGCTTCATTCCGAAGAAGCGTTGCGGCAAAGCGAGCGCAGGCTGCGGCAGGAAAAGCAGCTTGTCGACCTTGCCCGCGATCCGATCTTCATCTGGGATTTTGACGGCACGGTCCTCGAATGGAATCGCGGCAGCGAGGAACTCTACGGCTACAGCCGCGAGGAGGCGGTTGGAAAGAAGAAGAACGAGCTGTTGCGCACGATTGTGCCCGGAGCGTCGTTCGCCCAGTTGCGGGAAAAATTGCGCGAGGAAGGCAACTGGACCGGCGAAGTGGGCCACCGGACCAAAGACGGCAGGGAGTTGGCGGTTGAAAGCCGTATCATCCTCGAATCGATCGAGGGGCGACAGCTCGCCCTGGAAACCACTCGCGACATAACCGAACGCAAAGCATGGGAGACGCAACAGAGATTGCTGCTTCGCGAGCTGACGCACCGCGTCAAGAATACGCTGGCGGTCGTCCAGTCGATCGCGCACCAGACCCGGCGCTACAGCAAATCATACGAAGAGTTCACCGAGCGGCTGGACGGCCGCCTCGCCTCCCTGGCTGCGGCTCATTCACTCCTGGTCGATACCGATTGGATGGGGGCGGATCTCGCGACATTGGCGCAAAGACAGCTCGAACCGCATACGTCCCGCAATTCCGAGCGCATCAGGATCATGGGCGACCCCGTCTTCCTGCCGGCCGATCTGGCAACGCCATTCGCGCTCGTCTTCCATGAGCTGGCGACCAACGCGGCGAAGTATGGCTCGTTTACGCAGCCGGCCGGCATGGTCGAACTGAGCTGGACTTTGCGTCCACAGGGCGATCAGTCGCTTCTGACGGTCGTCTGGCACGAACACGGCGGCCCCGCGGTCGAGCAACCGAAGACGACCGGCTTTGGAACCGAGCTCATCGACAAGGCGATACCGAATGCCGTCGTTACCCGCCAATTCGGCTCTGACGGAATGGTCTGCAAGATCGAATTGCAGCTTCCAAAGCTTCCCGCCCCGGTCCCCCAGCTCTCAGGCTGAGCTCGTGCTTGCCTCAGGACGACAAGGGCCCGCCAAGGCGGGCCCTTTCATTCGAAGGCAGTTCGCTTCCGTCTAACGCAGATTGCCGCAGAAGCGCTGGATGCGTTTGCAGGCGTCTTCCAGATCGGAGTTCTTGGTCGCGTAGGAAATCCGGAACGCAGGCCCGAGACCGAACGCCGATCCGTGCACCACCGCAACGCCCTCGCTTTCCAGGAGCTCGGTGACGAAGTCCTCGTCATTGGCGATCAGCTTGCCCGACGAGGTGGTCTTGCCGATGGTGCCGGCGCAGGACGGATAGACATAGAAGGCGCCCTCGGGGCGCGGGCAATGGATGCCCTTGGCCTGGTTGAGCATCGAGACCACGAGGTCGCGACGCTCCTTGAACGCCTTGTTGTTCAGCGGGATGAAGTCCTGCGGGCCATTCAAGGCTTCCACGGACGCCCATTGCGCGATCGAGCACGGATTGGAGGTCGATTGCGACTGGATGGTCGCCATCGCCTTGATCAAGGGCGCAGGTCCACCGGCATAGCCGATGCGCCAGCCGGTCATGCAATAGGCCTTGGAGACGCCGTTCACCGTCAGGGTGCGATCATAGAGTTGCGGCTCGATCTGCGCCGGCGTGGTGAACTGAAAGTCGTCATAGACCAGGTGCTCATACATGTCGTCGGTCATCACCCAGACATGCGGATGCTTCACCAGCACGTCGGTGATCGCCTTCAACTCAGCGCGGGTATAGGCCGCCCCCGTCGGGTTCGACGGCGAGTTGAGGATGATCCACTTGGTCTTCGGTGTGATCGCCTTCTCCAGGTCTTCCGGCTTGAGCTTGAAACCGGTTTCCGCGGGGCAGACCACGGGCACCGACTCGCCGCCGGCCAGGGCCACCATTTCCGGATAGCTCACCCAATAGGGCGCGGGGATGATGACCTCGTCACCCGGATTGAGGGTGGCGACCAGCGCGTTGTAGAGCACCTGCTTGCCGCCGGTGGAGACGATGACCTGGTTCGGCTTGTAGGTGAGGCCGTTCTCGCGCTGGAACTTGGCGATGATCGCCTCCTTCAGCTCGGGAATTCCGGTGACATCGGTGTACTTGGTCTTGCCGGCCTCGATCGCCTTGATCGCTGCGAGCTTGACGTTGGCCGGGGTATCGAAATCCGGCTCGCCGGCGCCAAGGCCGATGACATTGCGCCCCGCCGCTTTCAGCGCGCGTGCTTTATCCGTGACCGCGATGGTCGCGGACGGCTTCACACGGTCGAGCGCAGCGGACAGAAACGGCATCATGGCCTCCTCGCGGGCGTCGTGGAACGGCCAAGCGTCCACGACTCTGTATGATGGGGGATCGGACTTACCCTAAGCGGCGTTCCGCTGCGCCGCAAGAAGCTTTGCAGGAAAGAATGAGACTTTAGGGAACGTTAAAGGGAACGCGGCTAGCCTCGCGCAACATTCGGCAAGGTTTCGCGGGTGAAATGACTCATATCTGGCAAGGGTTGCGATCAGGCGCCTGGCTGACCTCCGCGCGCATGCGCGACTATAGCGTGATCATGCTCGTGGTCTGCGTGCTTGCCGCGGCCGGCTGGATTGCGGCGTCGGATGGCCTGGTCGACCGCAACGGCAAGCCGATCGGCACGGACTTTTCCAACGTCTATGCCGCGGGCGAACTGATCTGGCAGGGTCGCGCCGCGGACGCGTATCGGCCGGAGTTGCAGTATGCGGCCGAAAAGGCGGTCTTTGGCGGGCGCGAATTGCCGTTCTTCGGCTGGCATTATCCGCCCTTCTTCTTCGCGATCGCTTTTCTGGTCGCAATGCTTCCCTATGCGTGGGGGCTTGCGCTCTGGGTTGCCGCGAGCTTTGCCGGCTACCTTGCGGTCATGCGCGCGATCCTGCCGCGTCCCGGGACGCTGCTGGTCGCGTCCGCGTTCCCGGCGGTCTTCGTCAACATCGGTCACGGCCAGAACGGATTCCTGACGACGGCCCTGCTCGGCGGCGCACTGCTTTCGCTCGACCGGAGGCCCTGGCTCGCCGGCATCCTCATCGGCCTTCTTGCCTACAAGCCGCAATTCGGCGTGCTGATCCCGATCGCGCTCCTGGCGGACCGGCGATGGAGCAGCATTGCTGCTGCAATCGCGACCATTGCGGCGCTGGTCGCGCTGACCCAGCTCTCGCTCGGCAGCGGCATCTGGCACGCGTTCGCCGACTCCACGAATTTCACCCAAACCGTCGTGCTCGAGCAGGGCGGCACCGGCTGGGAGAAGATCCAGTCGGCCTTCTCGGCGGCGCGGAACTGGGGCGCGAGCATTCCGAGCGCTTACGCGATCCAGCTCGCGCTCGGTCTTTCGCTTGCGGTTTCGCTGGCCTGGCTCTGGCACGGCGATGCCGCTTTCGATCTCAAGGCCGCAGGCCTTGCCAGCGCGAGCCTGCTCGCGACGCCCTATGTGCTCGATTACGATCTCGTGGTGCTGGCGCTCACCATCGCCTTCTATGCCCGCCACGGCATCGCCCGCGGTTTCCGCGATTACGAATTGAGCCTGCTCGCTGCGGCATGGATCATGCCATTGCTCACGCGCTCAGTGGCGGGTCTCACCGGCGTTCCGCTGGGCCTTATCGTGGAGCTCCTGCTCTATTGCATGATCCTGCGCCGCGCGGCTCGCGAAGTTGCGATCTTTCCTTCGGCGCGCATCGCGCAAGCGTGATGCGATTTGTTCCTAAGTGTTAGGAAGTTTTTGCGCGCCGTTGCAGTGCGGCAGAGCTTTTCGACTTTTTCCAATGATTGGCCCTTGCGGCCCATGCGCAACCGCATCATTGTCTAGCCGCATTGTGGGGCAAAGCAACGGCCCGCCTCGAAAGCCCTCGCGTCACACCAGCCGATCAGCAGAATGTACAAGCTCTATTCGATGCAGCGCTCCGGCAACAGCTACAAGGTCCGCCTTGCGCTGGCGATGCTGAACGCGCCGTATGAGGCGATCGAAGTCGACATTCTGCGCGGCGAGAGCCGCACGCCGGATTTTCTCGGCAAGAATCCCAGCGGGCAGGTGCCGCTGCTCGAGGTCGCGGAAGGACGCTACCTCGCCGAGTCCAACGCCATCCTGTGGTATGTCGGCGGCGGCTCGCCGCTAGTGCCGGAAGCGCGGATCGACCGGGCCGAGGCGCTGCAGTGGATGTTCTTCGAACAGCACGCGGTGGAGCCGAATATCGGCGCCGCGTATTTCTGGCTGGCGCTGGTGAGAGGCGGCCGCGACCTGCAGACGCATGCGCTTGAGGACTGGATGGAGCGCGGCTATGGCGCGCTGCAGGTGATGGAAAATCATCTCAGCACCCATGACTATTTCGCCGCCGGACAGCTCACGATCGCCGACATCGCGCTTTATGGTTATACCCACGTCGCGGACCGCTGCGACTTCGACCTGTCCACATTCCCCAAGATTCGCTCCTGGCTGAAGCGGGTGGAAGCAGCCCCGGGCTTCGTCCCCATGGACTGGCAGCCGACCGTCATCGAGAATCCCGCGAGCATCGCCGCGGGACTCATCTGATGGTTAACGAAACAGCCTGACGCGTCGGTCAACAAATCGGAAAAGTCGCCGAGAGCTGCCAATCGCCCCTTAATCACGGCGCCAGAAATTTCTCCGCGTGCAAGTCGCTCCGTCACGCCCGCAGCTTAAGCTGTCCGGACGAGCGAGAAGCGGCATGCAATTCGACTGGCGCGCAATCTCCGGCCCGGCCCTTGCGGCAGCGACAACGCTGGCCGCCATCACGATCGATCGTTACCTGATCGGCTTTCCCGATCCGGCGCCGCTACTGGTCGGCATCGTCGCGCTCGCGGGCTCGCTGAGCGGCTTCCGCTCCGCCGCCATCAGTGCGGCGATCGCGATCATCGGCTCTGCACTGTTCTTCTTTGGTCACCGCGCCGGCATCGATGCCGCCGACCTGGTCCAGCTGGCGATGCTGGCGGCGACCTCCGGCGCTACCGCTGCCATCACCGGCCTGTTGCGGCAGCAATTGATGGATGCGTTTGCGCATGAACGCATGGAGCATGACACCGCGCAGCGGCTCGCGGCGGCGCTCGATGAGGTCGATATCGGTATCGTGCTGCTCGACACCGATACGCGAGCCGAATTCATCAACCGCGCCTTCCGGAACTATTTCGCGCTGTCCGACGCCAAGGCCGACAGCAAGCCGCCCTTCATCGCGCTGATGTATCACGGCCGCGACACCGGCGCCTTCGAACTGCCGGCTGACGAGCTGAACGCCTTCATCGCACGGCGCATGGAGATGATGCGTACCGGCGATTCCACGCCGATCAATCTCAAGCTCAGGGACGGCAAGGTGCTGCGCTTCTCCTGCACGGCGCTGCCCGACGGCGGGCGCATGCTAAGCTACACGCCGGTGACCGATCTGGTTCGCCGCACCGACGATCCCGCGAACGCCGACTACTATCGGTCGCTGCGCGGCGGCGGCGAGCGCGGATTCGGCCCGCGGCTGCATGCCGCGGAATAGACATCGACTTGTCCGATCGTGATCATCGGCCGGCCGTTACGCAGGCGGGCAAGAAGGCTCGTGAATGGAACGAAAGAATGGCTGACGACGTCTCCATCCGCTTCGTGAAACGAAGCGACTTCGCCAAATGGCTTCCTTTGTGGGACGCCTATAACGCATTTTACGGGCGGTCCGGCGCGACCGCACTGCCACGCGACATCACCGACATGACCTGGTCGCGCTTCTTCGATGCCTATGAGCCGGTTCATGCGCTGGTTGCCGAAAGCGGCGGCGAATTGCTCGGGCTCGTGCACTATCTGTTTCATCGCTCGACGACCGCGATCGAGCCTATCTGCTACCTGCAGGATCTGTTCACCGCGCAGGCCGCCCGCGGCAAAGGCGTCGGCCGCGCCCTGATCAAGGGCGTCTATGGTGAGGCCCGGCTCGCGGGATCGTCGCGCGTCTATTGGCAAACGCATGAGACCAACGTGACCGCGCGCAAGCTGTACGACCAGATCGCCGAGCGATCCGGCTTCATCGTCTATCGCAAGTTGTTCTGACGGCGCCGCTCAGCCGACCTGTGGATAAATACGGCTGTCACGTCTGCGTTACAAAGCAAGCGTAGCGTGCGCTTGCGTCTGATCAGGCCCCCCGTCGCAGATCAAGCGCCAGCGGTCCCCGTCAGTCGCCGCGTCTGACCGGGGCCGCACTTTTTCGGCCATACTTTCCAACCGAGATCGCGCTCTTGCGCTGTGCCCGCCATGCGCATCATACGGCCACGCGCGGACGGACCGCAGCTTGCGGCCGGCGAACCCGCGCGGCACAATGAATGGGCCCGTCCTTCTTTTCAGGATAAGTCCATGCAAATTCGCAATCTCGGCGGCTCCGGCCTGCGTGTTTCGGCAGTCGGACTCGGCTGCAACAATTTCGGCCAGCGCACCGACCTCGAAACCTCGCGCAAGGTGATCCACAAGGCGCTCGATCTCGGCATCACCCTGTTCGACACCGCCGACATCTATGCGGGCATGGGTGGTTCGGAGACGGTGCTCGGCACCGTGCTTGGCGACCGCCGCAAGGACATCGTGCTCGCCACCAAATTTTCCAAGCCGATGGCGAGCGACGGCACCAGGCAGGGCGCCTCGCGCCGCTACATCATGTCGGCGGTCGAGGCGAGCCTGAAGCGGCTGAAGACCGACTACATCGACCTCTACCAGCAGCATGACTACGATCCGGCCACGCCGCTCGAGGAAACCTTGCGCGCGCTCGACGACCTGATCCGGCAGGGCAAGGTCCGCTACATCGGCAATTCGAACTTTCCGGCCTGGCGCATCGCGGAAGCCGAGTTCACCGCGCGCGCGATCGGCGCCAGCCGCTTCATCTCCTGTCAGGACGAATACAGCCTTGTGGTGCGCGACATCGAGAAGGATCTGCTGCCGGCCGCGCAGGAATACAGGCTCGGCCTGTTGCCGTATTTTCCGCTGGCCAGTGGCCTGCTCACAGGAAAATACAAGCCGGGAGCCGCGGCGCCCGACGACACGCGGTTCGGCAAGATGCCGGCACTGCGCGACCGCTACGTCACGCCGCGCAACGAGGCGATCGTGCAGAAGCTGCTGGCGTTCGCGCAGGCGCGGGACCACACGCTTCTGGAGCTTGCCTTTTCCTGGCTCGCGGCGCGGCCGCAAGTGGCGAGCGTCATTGCCGGCGCCACCCGCGTCGAACAGGTCGAGCAGAACGTCAACGCGATCGCCTGGACGTTGAGCGCGCAGGAGATGGCGGAGATCGACGAGATCACGAAATAATTCGCGAGCGCGCCTGTTTATGACAAACCGGACCGAACCGCTCGTCGCGCGAAACCTCGTCTGTTCAGGCTGCGGAAGCCCGTTCGCCTGCAATCGGGCAGGTCCCTGCTGGTGCTTCGAGGAAACCGTGCGCCTGCCGATGCCGGTCCAAGGCGCGGACTGCCTATGCCGCGACTGCCTGCGGAAGGCGGCGGAGGCGACCGCAAAAACTTGATCCAGGACAAGATGCGCCGGCCGATCCTGCGCTTGACTGCTTCGCAGACCGCGGAAGGAGGCAGACCATGAACACCCTGACGAAATTCGCGCTTGGCGCGATGGGCCGGTTGCGCCCCAAGCCGGCGAAAGGTGATGCGACGCCGAAACTTGTGTTGCCCGCGCCGGAAAAAAGCGGCGGATTGCCGCTGATGCAGGCGATGGCGCAGCGCTGTTCGTCTCGCGAATTCGCCAAAAAGGATTTGCCGCTGCCGATGCTGTCCAGCCTGTTGTGGGCAGCGGACGGCATCAACCGCGCGGACGGCCATCGCACCGCGCCCTCGGCCATGAACGCGCAGGAAATCGACATCTATGTCGCGCTTCCGTCCGGCGCCTATCTTTACGACGCGCACGCCAACGAGCTGCAGTTGGTGGCCGGCGCCGACGTGCGGCGCGTGACCGGCTACCAGGATTTCGTCGACGAAGCGCCGCTCGATCTCGTCTACGTCGCCGACCACAGCCGCATGAAGCTGGTGCCGGTCGCCCAGCGTGAGAGCTTCGCGTCCGCCGCGGCGGGCGCGATCACGCAGAACGTCTATCTGTTCGCTGCCTCGAACGGACTCGCGACGGTGATCCGCGCCTGGATCGACCGCGAGGCGATCGCCAATGCGCTGGGCCTTGCCCACGACCAGCAACCGCTGTTCTCGCAGACCGTGGGATTTCCGAAGGGCTAGAGCATGATCCGGAAAAGTGGGTAGCGGTTTTCCGAAAAGATCATGCTCAATTAAAAACCTACACGTCAAATCCCGGCGACTTCCGCGCCAGGCCGTCGAAGGCGTCGAGCAGCCTTTCGCGCCAAGCATAAACCGGATCGTCCGGTTCAAGCAGTTTGAACGGGCTCACCACGCGCGCCCATTGAAACCCGCCGAACACGATGTAGTCGGCGTAGTTCGGCGCCGCGCCGCCGAGATAGGCTTGCGTTCTCAGCGTCAGCCGCATCGGATCGAGCGATTTGCGGAAAGCCGCGACGGCCTTGTCGCGCGCCGCGCTCACCTCCTCCAGCGGCCTGCCGAGCCGCGCCTCGCGCGAGGCGCGGAAATAGGCGGCATCGCGAGGCGCAAGATGCGCGGGGATGTCGGCGACGATCAGCGGGAACATGCCGCCGACCGCGACGATGTCGCCCCACCAGTTCAGCATCCGCATCAAGGCGCGCCCGCCCTCGCCGCCGAACAGCGAGGGCCGCTCGGGAAAGGTGTCTTCCAGGTAGTTGGCGATCGCCCAGGAATCGGCGACCGGCTTCTCGTCATGCAGCAGCACCGGCACCTTTTCCGAGCCATGCGGCGCGATGGCCTGCTTCTCGGTGAAGCGCCAGGGAATCGAATCCGCCTCCAGCCCCTTGTGTGCCAGCGCCATCCGTGTCCGCCAGCAATACGGACTGAACGGACGGCCTGCGTCAGTGCCGACCAGTTCGAAGAGTTTCAATGACATTGCCGTTGCCCCACACGTTCAGTTGTCATGCCCCGCGGGCATTTCATGTACTGTCATTCCGGGGCGATGCGCAGCATCGAACCCGGAATGACGGAGCAAGTAGCTACCTCACCACCGCGGCAGTCTGGCCGAACAGCAGCTTGCGCTCCTCGTCGGTGCGGATCCCGGGCTGGCCGAAATTCGGATTGACCTCCTTGGCCAGCGCATAGGCGCGTTCGGTCGCAGGCCGCGCGGCAATCGTCTCCATCCAGCGCTTGATATGCGGAAACTGCTCGATGTCCTGGCCCTGGTTCTTGTACGGCACGACCCAGGGATAGCAGGCCATGTCGGCAATCGAGTACTCGCCGGCAATGAACGGGCGATCGGCGAGCCGCTTGTTGAGCACGCCGTAGAGCCGGTTGGTCTCGTTGACGTAGCGGTCGATGGCGTAGGGAATCTTTTCCACCGCGTAGTTGCGGAAGTGATGGTTCTGCCCCGCCATTGGGCCGAGCCCGCCCATCTGCCAGAACGTCCATTGGATCACGTCGTAGCGGCCGTAAACATCGGTGGGGATGAACTGGCCGGTCTTCTCGGCGAGATAGAGCAGGATGGCGCCGGATTCGAAGATCGAGAGCGGCCTGTTGCCGCCCTTGGGCTCGTGGTCGATGATGGCGGGGATGCGGTTGTTGGGCGCGATGGCGAGAAATTCCGGCTTGAACTGATCGCCTTTGCCGATGTTGACCGGGAAAATCTTGTATTTGAGCCCGGTCTCCTCGAGGAACATCGTGATCTTGTGGCCGTTGGGCGTGGTCCAGTAGTGAAGGTCGATCATTGGCGGCGTTCCTGGCTGGCGATTTTTCAAGCATCGCAAAAAGATGCGACTGCATGAATTTCGCGCCGGATCACGCGCAAGTCAATGGCACCCTGCCGGGCAGGCGCGCAAACGTGATCGCAAGCGCGTTCGCTCCGCGAAAAAGACCGCGGCTTTGTGAACGGCTTCACAGGACGATTGGCGAACTTGTGGTCCCCTTCACCCTCAAATCGGGGCCGCCAATGACATTCCATTACCAGGGTTACAACATCGAGTCCTTCGAGGCTGGCCGGGGACTGTGGCACGCGCGGATCCGGCGTGCGGACCTCAAGCCGCTGATCATCGACGGCGCGCTGTTTACCAAGGTCGAAATCGGCTTTGCCTGGCCGGATCGGGATGCGGCCATCGCGGACGCCAAGAAGCACATCGATCGCTGCAAGGATCACTGGTCAGAGCCCGAAGAGCTCGAGTGCGAGATGCAGCCGTTCTTATGAGCGCGGAGGCCGAAAGTGGAGAACCAAATGCAAAACGCCGAACGCATCCAGCCTCCGCTTTCTCCCTCGTCGGTCCGCTCCGAATGCCCCGAATGCCGCGGCAAGCTTGCGATCCTGCGTGTCATCGGCGGGCGCGCGGGCGCCGAATACTGGACCCAGCGCTGCATCCGCTGCGGCGGCATCCATCTCGATATCGTCGCGCCGGCGGGTGGTTGACAGTCACCCGATGACAGCCGCGAATTCGGTTCACCTCTCCCTATTGGGGAGAGGTGAACCCTGCGCCAGCGCCCGCGTTGTTGCCACCTGCTGACAGCAGCGCGCCGGTTCCGCGCACCATCCTTGACCCTTTCATGTCAGCCTGACTCGGCCCATATTCGCCTCATGGCGAAGACTCCAGAACGGCCGAAAAAGCCCGGCAAGACCCCGAAATCCAAAGCCCACCGACCTCCGGTCCTGCCGATCGGGCCGGCGCTGGCCGAACTGTTGAATCCCGCAATCAATCGCGGCGAGAGCGGCATCGGCTCGTCCACCGGACTGCAGCCGCCGCCGGACAATTCCTGGGATCGCCGCACCGGCGGCGAAGCGGCCGCGCATCGCGCCCGCGCCTCGACGCGCGGCAAGAGCGAGGATGTCGCCCGGCGCGACGCCTCCGACCAAAACGCAGGCGAACAAGCGACGAGCGAAGCCGAAGGCCTCTCCGAAGCGCCGCAGGCGAGATACGGCACCACCGCGACGGTGCCGACGCTCGATCCCGAGCTCGCGCGCCAGCTCGGCCTGCCGACCGAGGAAGACGATGCCGAGGCGCTGGCGCGGCCGCCGCGCAGCAGGACCGAGGCGCTCGGGGTGAAGGCGACGGCCGACGCGCTGGAGACGCTGATCCGCGAGGGCCGTCCGGAATTCCGCAAGGACGACGGCTCCATGCGCGTATGGACGCCGCACCGCCCGCCGCGCCCGGAAAAGACCGAAGGCGGCGTCCGCTTCGAGATCAAGTCCGACTACGAGCCGAAGGGCGACCAGCCCGGCGCGATCGCCGAACTGGTCGAAGGCATCAACCGCGCCGACCGCACGCAGGTGCTGCTCGGCGTCACCGGTTCGGGCAAGACCTACACCATGGCCAAGGTGATCGAGGCCACCCAGCGCCCGGCCCTGATCCTCGCGCCGAACAAGACGCTCGCCGCGCAGCTCTATGGCGAGTTCAAGAGCTTCTTCCCGGACAACGCGGTGGAGTATTTCGTCTCCTATTACGACTACTACCAGCCCGAAGCCTATGTGCCGCGGACCGACACCTATATCGAGAAGGACTCCTCCATCAACGAGCAGATCGACCGCATGCGCCATGCGGCGACGCGCGCGCTGCTCGAACGCGACGACGTCATCATCGTCGCGTCCGTCTCCTGCATCTATGGTATCGGCTCGGTCGAAACCTACACCGCGATGACCTTCGCCCTGAAGAAGGGCGAGCGCATCGACCAGCGCCAGCTGATCGCCGACCTGGTCGCGCTGCAGTACAAGCGCACCTCGGCCGATTTTTCCCGCGGCACCTTCCGCGTGCGCGGCGACATCATCGACATTTTCCCGGCGCACTACGAGGACCGCGCCTGGCGCGTGAACCTGTTCGGCGACACGGTCGAGAACATCGAGGAGTTCGACCCGCTCACCGGCCACAAACAGGACGAGCTCGAGTTCATCAAGGTCTACGCCAATTCGCATTATGTGACGCCGCGCCCGACCCTGGTGCAGGCGATCAAGGCGATCAAGTTCGAGCTGAAGCAGCGGCTCGACCAGCTCCACGACCAGGGCCGGCTCCTGGAAGCGCAGCGGCTCGAGCAGCGCACCACCTTCGACCTCGAGATGATGGAGGCCACGGGAAGCTGCGCCGGCATCGAGAACTATTCGCGCTATCTCACCGGCCGCCGCCCGGGCGAGCCGCCGCCGACGCTGTTCGAATATGTGCCCGACAACGCGCTGGTGTTCGCGGACGAAAGCCACGTCACGATTCCGCAGATCGGCGCCATGTTCCGCGGCGACTTCCGCCGCAAGGCGACGCTGGCCGAATACGGCTTCCGCCTGCCCTCCTGCATGGACAACCGCCCCCTGCGCTTCGAGGAATGGGACATGATGCGGCCGCAGACGGTCGCGGTGTCCGCAACGCCCGGCGGCTGGGAATTGAACGAGAGCGGCGGCGTGTTCGTCGAGCAGGTGATCCGCCCGACCGGGCTGATCGATCCGCCGGTCGACATCCGCCCGGCGCGGCTGCAGGTCGACGACCTCGTCGGCGAGGTGCGGCAGGTGGCGCAGAAGGGCTATCGCTCGCTGATCACGGTGCTGACCAAGCGCATGGCGGAGGACCTCACCGAATACCTGCACGAACAGGGCATTCGCGTGCGCTACATGCACTCGGACATCGACACCATCGAGCGCATCGAGATCATCCGCGATCTACGCTTGGGTGCGTTCGACGCGCTGGTCGGCATCAACCTGCTGCGCGAGGGCCTCGACATTCCCGAATGCGCGCTGGTCGCCATTCTCGATGCCGACAATGAAGGTTTTTTGCGCAGCGAGACCTCGCTGATCCAGACCATCGGCCGCGCCGCACGCAACGTCGACGGCAAGGTGATCCTCTACGCCGATCAGATGACCGGCTCGATGGAGCGCGCCATCGCCGAGACCGACCGCCGCCGCGAAAAGCAGATCGCCTATAACGAGGCCAACGGCATCACGCCGGAAAGCGTGAAGAAATCCATCGGCGACATTCTCAATTCGGTGTACGAG
>CAYVVB010000374.1:0-54401 GCA_964454955.1 uncultured Bradyrhizobium sp.
GAGGGTGCAATCTGGCACCCGGTCTACCCTGCGCCCTCTGTTCTTAACGAGGGTGATGCTGATGCAGGCCTCGGGCGCCAACTGCGCCGCGAGAATGCGGGTCTGCGCCCGTCATTCCGGGACGGTCCGAAGGGCCGGACCCGGAATCTCGATCTGCAAACAACTTCTGGATTCCGGGTTCGATGCTTGCGCATCGCCCCGGAATGACGGCTCAGCACCCCTCTCGCGCTAGCCGCTCTCGACCACGAACTCGACGCGTTCCGCGGCAAAGCGCGAGCGCTTGGTCACCAGCGGCTTGCTGTCGGCATCGACGTCTGTGCTGTCCACCACGAGGACGGGGCGGCCAAGCGCAAGGTCGAGCCGCGCGGCGTCGGTTGCTTCTGCGATGGCGGCGGTGATGTGGGTCGACCCGCGACGATAGTCGCGCACACCGTAATGGGCGAGCAGCTTGGTCATCGAGCGGACGCCGGCGAAGACGCGGCCCGCATCCGGAAAGCGCTCGGCCGAGAGCCAACTCGTGCTGATGCAGATCGGCGTGCGGTCGGCAAACCGCAGCGCCTCGATCCGGACCAGCGGTGCGCCGGTCTTCAAGGCGAGGAGCCGCGCCAGTTCGCGCGTCGCCGGCTCTTGCGCGGCTGCGATCAATTGCCCGCGCGGCTCGCGTCCGCCCGCGCCGACGATTTCCGAGAATCGCGTGCGCGAGCGCAAGGGATAGGCGAGGCGCGGCGCCTCCACATAGGTGCCGCTGCCGCGCTCGGCGCGTACCAGCCCGCGCTCGGCGAGCACCGCCAGGGCGCGACGGACGGTGTGGCGATTGACGCGATAGGTTTCCGCGATCTCGGTTTCGCCGGGAAGCCGCTCGCCCGCAGCGAAACGCCCCTCGGCGATGCCGCGTTCGATGCCGTCGGCAACCTGGCGCCAGAGTGCGACTCCGGAAGCCGCGTCCTGCATGCTCATCGCGGGAGACCCGGAACCTGCATCGGAAAAATCATGCGTCTGTCACGAAACGGTCATGGCGTTTGAATATCAAGTTGTCTAGTAATATAGACAACTTGAAACCGGCAAGACAAGTTGAATCGGACAAGGCCGATCATGAGGACTGAGGACCAGCTCCAGACAGGAGAAAGCCGCGCGGTTGCCGGCCGCAAGGCGGCCATGACGGTGCTTGCGCATTCGGCGGCCGCGGAGATCGCCGCGCATCTCGGCGCCATCGCGTTGCCGACCTACGAGGATCTACGGGAGGCGGAGAACGGGCTCGTGATGGTGCGCGGCCGAATCGGCGGCGACGGCGCGCCGTTCAATCTCGGGGAGGCGACCGTGTCGCGCGCGGCGGTGCGGCTTGCGAGCGGCGAGGTCGGCTTCGGCTATACGCTCGGCCGCGACAAGGCGAAGGCGCGGATGATCGCGCTCTGCGATGCGCTTGTGCAATCGCAGGAATTTGCGGGCCTCGTCGAGGCAAAGGTGATCGCGCCGCTGCGTGAAGCCCTGCTCGCTGCGCGGCAGCAAAAGGCCGCGCAGACCGCGGCCACCAAAGTCGATTTCTACACCATGGTCCGCGGTGAGGGCTGACGTGATGACGACGATCGCTGAACTGCCAGCAGGTTTCGCCGACAAGGTGCTGTCGGCACAATCGACCTTCCGCTCGGTGATGGATGCGATGGCACGGCCGGGCAGCGTCCAGCGCGTCACGGCTTCAGTCGAGGCCCCGCCCCACCTGATGCGCGGCACGGCGGCGATTGCGCTCACCCTGTTCGATCATGACACGCCGATCTGGCTCGACGGACCGCTGTCGGAAACCAGGGATGTGACGAAATGGCTCAAATTCCACAGCGGCGCCCCGGTCATCGCCGATCCGTCGATCTGCAGCTTTGCCCTGGTCAGCGAGGCGAGCGCGCTTCCTCGCCTCGACTGCTTTTCGTTCGGCAGCAATGAATATCCGGATCGCTCGACGACGCTGATCCTGCAGGTCGAAAGCCTCGCGCACGGCGCGGAATACGAATTGCGCGGACCGGGCATCGACGGCAGCGCGCTATTGCGCGCCACGATCGAGCCTCTCGATCTGTTCGAGCGGCTCGCCGTCAATGCCGCGTTGTTTCCGCGCGGCGTCGATGTCGTGCTCGTCGCCGACCACAGCATCGTCGCGATCCCGCGTACGACGCGCTGTATCCGTCACGGGAGTTGAATAATGTATGTTGCCGTCAAGGGAGGCGAACGCGCTATCGAGAACGCCCACCGGCTGCTGGCAAACGAGCGGCGTGGTGATCGCGAGGTGCCGGACGTCACGCTTCCGCAAATCTCCGAACAGCTTGCGCTTGCGGTCGACCGGGTGATGAGCGAGGGCTCGCTCTACGATCGCGAGCTTGCCGCGCTTGCGATCAAGCAGGCGCGCGGTGATATGATCGAGGCGATCTTTCTGGCACGCGCCTTTCGCGCCACGCTGCCGCGGTTCGGCGCCACCGAGCCGGTCGATACCGGGCAGATGCGGGTGCGGCGGCGGATTTCCTCGACGTTCAAGGATATCCCGGGAGGCCAGATTCTGGGACCGACCTTCGACTATACCCATCGCCTCCTGGACCCGCAGCTTGCCGAGGGCTTTGCTTCGGAGGCGCCCGCGACAGCAGACGTCGCGGAAGCCGCGACCCCGCGCGTCACTGACATTCTCGGCCGCGATGGGCTGATCGAGCCGTCACCGCAGGCGGACGCGGAGACACCCGTAGGCGATCTCACGCGTGAGCCCTTGAGCTTTCCGGCGGATCGCGATCTGCGGCTGCAGAATCTCGCGCGCGCCGACGAGGGTTTTCTGCTGGCGCTCGGCTATTCGTCGCAGCGCGGCTATGGCCGCAATCATCCCTTCGCCGGCGAAATCCGATTCGGCGAGGTCGAGGTCGAGTTCTTCGCCGAAGATGCCGGCTTCGCGGTGCCGCTGGGATCGATCGCGCTCACCGAGTGCCAGATGGTGAATCAGTTCAAGGGCTCTGCAACCGAAGCGCCGTGCTTTACCCGCGGCTACGGCCTCGCATTCGGCCAGAGCGAGCGCAAGACGATGTCGATGGCGCTGGTCGACCGCTCGCTGCGCGCGCGCGAACTCGGCGAGGACGTGCTGGCGCCGGCGCAGAATGAAGAGTTCGTGATGTCGCATTCCGACAATGTGCAGGCGACCGGCTTTGTCGAGCATTTGAAGCTGCCGCATTATGTCGACTTCCAATCCGAGCTCGGCTTGCTGCGCAAGCTGCGCGAGGAGTTTTTCGAAGCCGGGGCGGACCAGGCCTTGAAGGAGGCCGCCGAATGAATGCGCCGGCCTACAACTTCGCCTATCTGGACGAGCAGACCAAGCGGATGATCCGCCGCGCCATCCTGAAGGCGATCGCCATTCCGGGTTATCAGGTGCCGTTCGCCAGCCGCGAAATGCCGATGCCTTATGGCTGGGGCACCGGCGGCGTGCAGGTGACCGCGGCGATCCTCGGGCCTGACGACGTGCTGAAGGTGATCGACCAGGGTTCCGACGACACCACCAACGCGATCTCGATCCGGAAATTCTTCGCCAAGACGGCCGGCGTGCAGACCACGACCTTGACCGAAGAGGCCACCGTCATCCAGACCAGGCATCGCATCCCGGAGACGCCGCTGCATGCGGGACAGGTGCTGGTCTATCAGGTGCCGATTCCGGAACCGCTGCGTTTTCTCGAGCCGCGCGAAACCGAGACGCGTCGCATGCACGCGCTCGGCGAGTACGGGCTGATGCATGTCAAGCTCTACGAGGATATCGCCCATTTCGGGCACATCGCCACGTCCTATGCCTATCCGGTGAAGGTGAACGATCGTTACGTGATGGATCCGTCGCCGACGCCGAAATTCGACAATCCCAAGATGGACAATTGCGCGGCGCTGCAACTGTTCGGCGCCGGCCGCGAAAAGCGTATCTATGCCGTGCCGCCCCATACGTCGGTGGTGTCGCTCGATTTCGAGGACCATCCTTTCAGCCGCTATCGCTTCGATGCGCCCTGCGCGCTGTGCGGCGCCGAGGATGCCTATCTCGACGAGATCGTGACCGACGATCAGGGAGGGCGCATGTTCGTCTGCTCCGACACCGATTATTGCGAGAGCCGCCAGGCCCAGGGTCATCGCGGCAGCGAAAACGGCGCCCCGCACAAGGAGGCGTCGCATGGCTGAGGCGAACGGCCTGCTCCACGGCGATCAGCCGCTCCTGGTTGCAGATGGCCTGGGCAAGAACTACGGCCGGCTGATCGCCTGCCGCGACATCTCCTTTGCGCTTTATCCCGGCGAGGTGCTGGCCATTGTCGGCGAATCCGGTTCGGGCAAGTCGACGCTGTTGCAGCTCCTGTCGGCGCAACTCGCGCCCACATCGGGGCGCGTCTCCTACCGGATGCGCGACGGGGCGATGCATGATCTTGCTTCGCTCGGCGAAGCCGAGCGGCGCTTCCTGTTTCGCACCGACTGGGGATATGTGCACCAGGACCCGGCGCAGGGTCTGCGCATGGCGGTGTCCGCCGGCGCCAATGTCGGCGAGCGGCTGATGGCGGTCGGCTGGAATCACTACGGCCGTATTCGCCAGACGGCTTCGTCATGGCTGGAGCGGGTCGAAATCGATACCGCGCGCATCGACGACGCGCCGCGCACCTATTCGGGCGGCATGCGCCAGCGCCTGCAGATCGCGCGCAACCTCGTCACCGAGCCACGCCTGGTGTTCATGGACGAGCCGACCGGCGGCCTTGACGTCTCGGTGCAGGCGCGGCTGCTCGATCTGGTGCGCAGTCTCGTGGCCGAACTCGGCTTGGCGGCGATCGTGGTGACTCACGACCTCGCGGTAGCGCGCCTGCTGTCGCACCGGGTGATGGTGATGAAGGCCGGCCGCGTCATCGAAACCGGGCTGACCGATCAGGTGCTCGACGATCCGCGCGAGTCCTATACCCAGCTTCTCGTCTCATCGATCCTGCCCCCATGAGTCCTTCTATGAGTGCGCCAATGACTGCGATGATCGAGATCAGCGACGCGGAAAAGACCTTCACCATGCATTTGCAGGGCGGGGTGAGGCTACCGGTCGTTCGCGGGGTGTCCTTCCAGGTCAATGGCGGCGAATGCGTGGTGCTGGCGGGGCCCTCCGGGGCGGGAAAGTCGTCGATCCTGAAAATGATCTTCGGCAACTACCGCTGCGACAGCGGGCTCAT
Organism: uncultured Bradyrhizobium sp.; assembly: GCA_964454955.1. GTDB lineage: Bacteria > Pseudomonadota > Alphaproteobacteria > Rhizobiales > Xanthobacteraceae > Bradyrhizobium. The sequence continues at coordinate 5,187 of CAYVVB010000374.1, forward strand.
TAGTATCCGGCATCAGGGCGTCCTGATCGATCTCTGCAAAGCCGAGCCGCGTGAGATCCTGAGCGTCCGCCGTTCGACGATCGGCTATGTCAGCCAGTTCCTGCGCGCCGTGCCGCGGGTGCCGACGCTCGACGTGGTGGCCGAGCCGCTGATCGTGACCGGCGTTCCGCGCGAAGAGGCGCGCGAACGGGCAGCGCGACTGCTTCGCCGTCTCAACATTCCCGAACGGTTATGGTCGTTGCCGCCGTCGACGTTTTCCGGCGGCGAACAGCAGCGGGTCAATATCGCGCACGGCTTCATTTCCGGACACCCGATCCTGCTGCTGGACGAACCCACCGCCTCGCTCGATGCGATCAACCGGAAGATCGTCGTCGATCTGATCGGGGAGAAGAAGCGCGCCGGCGTCGCGATTGTCGCCATCGTGCATGATGATGAGGTCCGCGAGGCGATAGCCGACCGTACCGTTGACGTCACGGCGTTCGCCGCCGCGGCATGAGGAAAGAGATTGAGATGACGACGAGCTCCGAGACCGTCATTGGCAACGCCAGGATCGTCCTGGCGGAGCGGGTGATCGAGCACGGCTGGATTGCGCTTGCGGAAGGCCGCATTGCCGAAGTCGGCGAGGGGCGCTCGCCAAGGGCAAGTGCGGACGCCGGCGGCGACCTGATCATGCCGGGGCTGGTCGAATTGCACACCGACCATCTCGAAGCGCACTACGTACCGCGGCCGAAGGTGTTCTGGGATCCGGTCGCGGCAGTGGTCTCCTATGACGGGCAGTTGGCCACCTCGGGGATCACGACTGTTCTGGACTCCTTGCGGGTGTGGCGCGAGGAGGGCGCCGAGGAGGTCGACGGCCGGGCCGGTTTGCTGGCGGATGCGATCGCTGCAGCGCGCCAGTCCAATCTGCTGCGCGCCGATCACTTCCTGCATCTGCGCTGCGAAATTCCGATGCCGAGCGTCGTGGAAGAGGCGAAGGAACTGGTCGGCCGGCCCGACGTGAGGCTGATGTCTCTGATGGACCATACGCCGGGACAGCGCCAGTTTCGCGACGAAGGCAAGCTGCGCGACTATTATCGCGGCAAGGGTGGCGGCAAGACCGATGCCGAGCTCGACGTGCTGTTCGAGAAGCGGTTTGCCTATCAACAGGCCTATGCCGCCGATAACATGCGCGCCATCGTGGCGCTGGCCAAGCAATACGAGATTCCGCTCGCCAGCCACGACGATACGACGGATGAAAACGTCGCCGACGCGATCCGGGACCGCGTGTCGGTGGCGGAGTTTCCGACCACGATGGAAGCCGCGCGCGGCCTGCACGGGGCCGGCATCGGCATCCTGATGGGCGCGCCGAACGTGGTTCGCGGCGGCTCGCATTCCGGCAACATCGCCGCGGTCGATCTCGCCCGTGAAGGGCTGCTCGACATCCTGTCGTCCGATTACATTCCATCCAGCCTGTTGATGGCGGCACTGCAACTGCCGCAGCGCGTGCCCGCGATCGATCTCGCGTCGGCGGTCCGCACCGTGACCAAGGCGCCGGCCGAAGCAGTCGGCCTTTTCGATCGCGGCGAGATCGCTGCCGGCAAGCGGGCCGACCTCATCCGTGTCCATATCGCGCGCGACCTTCCGGTAGTGCGCAGCGTCTGGCGCGAGGGGCACCGGGTCGCATGAGCGAAGCACCGGCAACATCGACCGGCCAACCGGCGACAATCGGACCGGGCCGACTCATCCTGGTGGTTGGTCCGAGCGGGGCAGGCAAGGATACCTTGCTCGGTCTTGCCCGAACCGCGTGCGCCGGCGAAAGCAATATCGTATTTGCGCGGCGCGTGGTGACGCGGGAGGCCTCCTCCTTCGAAGACAACGACCAGCTCTCTGCGCAGGCCTTTGAAGAGGCGGTCGAGCGCGGCGATTTTGCGATCCATTGGGAGGCTCACGGCCATCGCTATGGCTTGGCGCGCGTGATCGACGACGATATTCGGAAGGGGCACACGGTCGTGGCCAACGTATCCCGCACGGTCATCGATCCGCTGCGGCGCGCCTATGGCAATGTTGTCGTCGTGTCGATTACCGCTCCGTCCGAGGTTCTCGCCCAGCGGCTGGCGATGCGAGCGCGAAAGAGCGACGGCGCGTTGGAGCGCCGTCTCGAGCGCGCGGCGGCCGCAAGCCCGGAGCCGGACAAGACCATCGTGAATGTCGGCAGCGCCGCATTTCATGCACGTCAACTGGTGCAGATCATCAGGGGACGGCGGCTTGACGAATAGAGGCGAGGAAGCAGCCATGTCGGTGATTGCCACGATCGAGCAGCTCGAGGCGATTTATGGCCATCCCGGCGAAACCTCCACCGTCAAGGTCGCCGACCGGATCACGCCGTCCTATCGCGCGCTGATCGAGAAATCGCCGTTCGCTGCGCTTGCCACATCGGGGCCCGAAGGGCTGGACTGCTCGCCGCGCGGCGATGTGCCCGGTTTTGTGCGGATCCACGACGAGACGACGCTGATGATGCCGGACCGGCGCGGCAACAACCGCATCGATTCGCTCCGCAACATCGTGCGCGACCCAGGGTCGCGCTGCTCTTTCTGATTCCGGGGTGCGGCAATACGCTGCGGGTCAACGGTCGCGGGCAGATATCGGTCGATGCGGAACTGCTGGCGTCCTTCAGGATGGAAGGCAAGGCGCCACGCAGCGTCATCGTCATGAACGTCGATGAAATCTATTTCCAGTGCGCGCGCGCCATCGTGCGCTCCGACCTCTGGAATCCGGACAAGCGGGTCGATCCCAAATCCCTGCCCACGCCCGGGCGGATTCTCGCCGAAATGAGCAATGACCGGATCGGCGGCGAAGACTATGACCGCGCCTGGCCGGAGCGGGCGCGGCAATCGATGTGGTGACGATACCCGCAAGAGCCGTCAGGCCGCGAGGTCCAGCAGCTTGGAGGAGCCTCTGATCAGCACCTTGCGCCCGGTCGGGGTGATCGCGGGTGATTCGTCCCTGAATACTGCGAGCCCCATTGTCAGGAGCTGCGCGAGAACGAGCCGGCTGACGGCGCGTCGCTCATGTGCCGGAAGGCGGAGCGCCTTCAGCGTTTCCCATTGATCCGGGGTGAGATCGTAATCCAATTCCGCGTCCATGCTGCCTCGAAGGCGATCGTTGATTTGCCGGTCTCTTACAAAGCGAGCGTGAAAACCATGCGACTGCAATGAGTCCCAATCTCGGCCCGGGGAACAAGGATTGTTGAAAACTTTTCGTTAACCAAATCGCAGGACCGGTAACGCATCTGTCACATCAGCGTGGCAAAGCGACCGCTTGATGGCCGCCGAATCTGCGAGCGTCAATTTGACGCTGCGACATCAGACAGGCGAGTTGAGCTTCAATCCGATCATGCCGGCGACGATGAGCGTCAGGCAGATAATGCGAAACGGATCGGTGGGCTCGCTGTAGAGGAGCATTCCAACGAGAATGCTGCCGACGGCGCCGATACCGGTCCACACCGCGTAGGCCGTGCCGAAAGGCAGTGAACGCAGTGCCAGCGCCATCAACGCGAAGCTGAGTATGATCGCGGCCGCGGTTGCTGCGGTCGGCCAGAACCGGGTCAGTCCATCGGAATATTTGAGTCCGAGCGCCCAGCCGATCTCGAGCAGTCCCGCGCCGAGCAGGGCAAGCCACGCGCTCATGGCTTCACCGGCTCGGTGATCGGCGCCTTCGCGTCGCGGTTCCCGCCGCGCTTCGCCTCGAGCGATGGAACAGCATCATTGCAGGTTTGAAGAGAACGTGCCGACATTCACGCGTCCTTGAACGGAGTCTCCACATCCTCCTTGCGATGTTCGCGCGACAGCCATGTGACAAGCTCGCTTACAAGCCTTCGGCCAGGCAGTTGTCGCAAAACTGCAGTGCTGTGGCGATAGCGTAGCCATTCGCTGAGTCGAGGCACGGATGAATACGCAGCTGATCGCGGATGCCGCGCGCAACAGCAGTGCGCCGGATGAGCCGACCGTTTGGGACAGGATCGTCGCCTTCTGGCTCCGCCGCCTCGTCTACACTCAGATATGGGAAGATCCGCAGGCGGACCTCGCCGCACTGCGGTTGCCGCTGGGGTCGACGATCGTCACCATCTCCTCGGGCGGCTGCAATGTGCTGTCCTATCTGACGGCAAAACCGGCCCAGGTCTACGCGGTCGACCTCAACGAGGCGCACCTTTCGTTGCTCAAGCTCAAGCTTGCGGGCGTTCGGGCCTTCTCCAGCTATTCGGAATTCTGGCAGTTTTTCGGTGAAGGCGCCTCGCCCGCCAACGCCAAACTCTATCGCGAGCGGCTGCGGCCGCTGCTCGATGCGAAAACGCGAGCCTATTGGGACAAGCGCAACAGCATCGGTCGGCCGCGGTATGCCTACTTCACCAACGGATTCTACCGGCATGGCATGCTCGGCCGCTTCATCGGGTTTGCGCATATCGTGGCGAAACTTGCAGGGATCGATCTCGCCGTCTTGTTGACCGGCGAGCACGACTCGCCGGAACGCATTGACGCGCTCGCGCGCCTCGATCGACTGTTCCAGTCGCGTTTGGTTCGCCTGTTGACCAGGACGCCGGCGCTGCTGTTCAGCCTTGGCATTCCGCCGCGGCAGCGGGCGCAGCTCGGAGACGGTGCGCCTCTCAACGAGGTGCTTTATCGGCGGCTGTTGCGACTGATCAACGCCCACCCCAACGACGACAACTATTTTGCCTGGCAGGCCTTGCGCCGCGGTTATCCGGGGCCGGGGGACCGTTGCCTGCCGCCCTACCTGCAGAAGAGCAAATTCGCGCGGATGCGCAACGATGCCGGCCTCATCATCCCCGTTCACGCCGATCTCCGGCAATTCCTGGAAAGCCTGCCGGCGCGCGAGGTCGACGCGGTCGTGCTGTTGGACTCGCAGGACTGGATGACGCCCGACGACATTCGCGCGCTATGGGACGCCATCGATCGTGCCGGCAGCGAGCACGTTCGCGTGATCTTCCGAACCGCGGGGACCCGATCGCCGCTGGAACGCGACGAACTGGCATCCTTGCGGCAACTCTGGTTGCGCGACGAGGAGCGCAGCGAGATCGGCTATGAGTTGGACCGATCGGGCATGTATGGCGGCTTCCATTGCTATGTACGACGCTGACACGAAACTTACAGCATCGGGATTTCCGGTGTTGATGCTGCGCTGCGACACCTGCCGTCTTCGCAGATACAGTATGCTGCGCGTTGTCGAATTCATGCCGAGACAGGCCGCGCCTGCTTCTGGTAGGGTCATCGAGGCGAATTGGCTTCGCACCACGGAGTGGAGGTCATGAAGAGGCTCGTCGAGATACGCAGCCAGGAGATTTTGTGTCGGGAGCGCGCCGCGCTGGATTCCGAGCGCCGAATTTTTTGGCTGGCGCAGGCAGAAGAGTGGGAGCAGCGGGCGCTCGACGAAATCGCGTATCACTTCCGCGAGTGCAATCTCGATTCCGCCGACATGCCATCGGCGCCCCGTTAGAGCTTGTTCGTACCAGGCTTGTTGGCGTCCCACAGCACACCCTAGCAACAGCGCTGCCGATGGTTGCGCGATGAATATGATTTCGCGCCGAAGAAACAGGCGGTCGCGTCGGACTGCGCTCGAGGGGCTATTGCCATGAACGTCTTCATCGTCCTTGCTCACCCGGAACACCAGAGCTTCAATGGGGCGATGTTCCGCACGGCGGTCGATGTCCTGACAGAGGGCGGCCACGATGTCCGCATCTCCGATCTCTACGCGATGCAATTCAATTCGGTATCGGGCAGGCACAACTTCATCACGGTCAACGATCAGAACTATTTCAAGCAGCAGCTCGAGGAGATGCACGCCACCGAGGCTTACGGTTTCGCCGACGACATCGAGGAAGAGATACAGAAGATCGAATGGTGCGACCTGATGATCTGGCAATTTCCGATGTGGTGGTTCGGCCTGCCGGGAATGCTCAAGGGCTGGGTCGACCGGGTCTTCGCGATGGGCCGGACCTATGGCGGAGATCGGCGCTATGCCAATGGCGTCTTCAAGGGCAAGCGCGCGATGCTGTCGCTGACCACCGGCGGTCCGATGCAGTCTTATGCGAAGGGCGGCGCCAATGGCGACATCCAGGCGATCCTGCGCCCGGTCCACCGAGGAATCCTGCAATTCGTCGGCTTCGAGGTGCTGGCGCCGCAGATCGCCTATGGTCCGGTGAGATTGGAGCAGGGACAGCGGACGGAATTGCTGGCCGCCTACGCGGAACGGTTGAGAAGCATCGCCGATGAGCCTCCACTTGAGGTCGGGATTTATTGATCCTCCGCACAAATTGATCCTCCTGGCGAGAAGATCAACAGGCGGTGAGGGGGCCGGGGCGCGGTCGGCAAGAGCCGGGCGATCGTGCTAGGAACCTCAAAAAGGCCGCTGGACGGATGACAAGACCGCGAATGATCGGGGGTGTCATTGCTGCGCTGGTTGTCGGCGGCGCTGCCGTTGCCTTCATGATTGCGTGGCGTCCGGCGATCGCCGCGATCGATCCGCCGGTGCCGCAATCCTTCGATCCCGAGATTGTCAAGCACGGCAGGCAGCTCGCGGCGATCGGCAATTGCAATGACTGCCACACGGTGCGGGGCGGCAAGAATTTCGCCGGCGGCCTGCCGGTGCCGACGCCGTTCGGTACGATCTATTCGACCAATATCACTCCGGACCCGGAGACCGGCATCGGCCGCTGGTCTGAAGCGGCCTTCCGCCGCGCCATGCGTGCGGGCGTCGACCGCGAAGGCCGTCACCTCTATCCGACATTTCCCTATGATCACTTCACCAATGTCACCGAAGAGGACGACCGCGCGCTCTATGCCTTCCTGATGACGCGCGAGCCGATCGTCGCACCGGCACGCGCGAACGAGTTGCCATTCCCGCTCGACCAGCGCTTCGTCATTGCCGGCTGGAAGGTCCTGTTCCTGCGTAGCGACACCTATCAGCCGGACGCCACAAAGAGCTCGGAGTGGAATCGCGGCGCCTACCTGGTGGAGGGGCTCGCCCATTGCGGCGCCTGTCATACGCCGCGCAATGCGCTTGGCGCCGAACGCAGCAGCGCATCCTTTGCCGGCGGCGAGTCCGATTATTGGAGCGCCTACGCGATCAACACGCAATCGCCTGCGCCGGTCCCGTGGGATGCCGAGGCACTCTATGGCTATCTGCGCAATGGCTGGCATCCCGACCACGGCACCGCGCGCGGTCCCATGGCGCAGGTCGTGAGCAACCTGTCGTCCGTTCCGGCGAGCGATGTCCATGCGATCGCCACCTACATGGCCGACGTGTTCGGCGCGCCTGAGCCGGAGCGCAGCCGCGAAAAGGTGCTGGCTCAGGCGATGTCGGCCGCCGAGAAAGCCACGCGGGCGGAACCGCAAGGCGAAGCGATCTATGCGGCGGCCTGTGCCACCTGCCATGAAGGCGGACGGCCGCCGCCTTATGGCGGCATTGCGCTTTCGCTCAGCAGCGCGATCAGCAGTCCGGACCCGCGCAATGTCGCCAATATCGTGCTTGCGGGGGTGCGGCCGGTCGAGGGCGAGCGCAGCCCGATCATGCCGGGGTTTGCGCCGAGCATGAACGACCGGCAGATTGCGGCGTTGATGAACTATCTGCGGTCGCGCTTCACAACAGGGCCGGGATGGACTGACGTTGACAAGACCGTCAGCGAAGCGAGGCGGACACAGACCGTGCTTCTCCAGACGTCGGCGGGCCAGCGCAGTGCGCCCGGCGATGCAGCGCAGCGAGACAAGCCATGATGACACTGAAGGTTAATGGTCACGAGCACCAGGTCGATGCAGATCCCGATACGCCGCTGCTCTATGTGCTTCGGGACGACTTGAAACTCAACGCCGCGAAGTTCGGCTGCGGGCTGGGCCAGTGCGGTGCCTGCACGGTGATCGTTGACGGCGACGCCATCTTCTCCTGCGTGACGCCGCTCGTCCTCGTAGAGGGCAAGCAGGTGAGGACGCTGGAAGGCCTGGGCACGGCTCAAGCGCCGGCGCCGATTCAGCGAGCCTTCATTGAGGAGCAGGCGGCGCAATGCGGCTATTGCATCGCCGGCATGATGATGCGGGCGCAGGCGCTGTTGCAGCGGAATTCGAAACCGACTGACGAAGAGGTTCGTGCCGAGCTTGCGCCGCATCTGTGCCGCTGCGGAACGCATATGCGGATCCTGCGCGCAGTACAGCGGGCCACGCGGTTGATGGATACGGCCGAATTTTCCCATGCGGGACAAGGGAGGGCCCAATGAACGCCCCGGTCATTCTCGATCGCAGACGCGTGCTCGTCGGCAGCGGCGCGCTGATTGTCAGTTTTTCGCTCGCGGGCGCCTTCGCGCAGGACCATACCGCTCCGCCCCCGGCCCCAGCGTCAAATCCGCCGGGGAGCCTGAAAATCTCGCCCTACCTTGATTCCTGGATTCGCATCGATGCCGACGGCGCAATCACCGTGTTCACCGGCAAGGCCGAACTGGGGCAAGGGTTCAAGACGGCGTTCCAGCAGATCGCCGCCGAAGAACTCGACGTTCCCTTTGAGTCGCTGAAGGTGATCACGGCCGACACCGGCCTGACTGCGAATGAAGGGTTTACCGCCGGCAGCCATTCCACGCAGGACAGCGGCACCGCGATCCAGCACGCGGCATCCCAGGCGCGCGCGCTTCTCGTCGCGGAAGCCGCCAGGCGATTGAACCTGCAGGCCGAGAACCTCGAAACCGAGAACGGGGCGGTGATCGCGCCCGACGGGCGACGGCTCGGCTACGGCGAACTGGTTGCCGCCAACATGCTGCACGTCAAGGCGCAGTCGACGTCGCAGCTGAAGGACCCCGCGACTTTCAAGGTCATGGGCCGATCTGTGCCGCGCGTCGATATCCCTGCAAAGGTCACCGGAGGCGAGGCCTATGTCCAGGACATGCGGCCGCCCGGTATGGTGCACGCGCGGGTCATACGGCCGCCGAGCTATGGCGCCCAACTGATCGGCTGCGATGCGTCTTCCGTCGAAAAAATGCCTGGCGTCATCAAGGTCGTTCGCGACGGCAATTTCCTCGCGGTGGTCGCCACAAAGGAATTCCAATCGATCAAGGCGATGAATGCGCTGTCGGCTGCAGCGAGGTGGCAGGAAAACGCGCATCTGCCAAACCAGGATGATCTTGCATCCATGGTGACTGCGCTGCCCTCTCACGACTCGACGATTTTCCAGCGCAGCGATCCATCGGCGATCGGTGAAAGGACGATCGAAGCCACCTACACGCGTCCCTATCAGTCGCATGGTTCGATCGGCCCGTCCTGTGCGGTCGCGCACTTTGTGGACGGCAAAATGACGGTGTGGTCGCACACGCAGGGGGTCTATCCCGACCGCCAGGCGATCGCACAAATGCTGCGGATGCCGCTGGAAGCCGTACGCGTCATTCAGGTCGAAGGCTCCGGCTGCTATGGCCACAATGGCGCCGATGATGCGGCGGCTGATGCCGCGCTGATCGCGCGCGCCGTGCCGGACACGCCGGTGCGCGTGCAATGGATGCGCGAGCAGGAACACGCCTGGGAGCCGTTCGGACCTGCAATGGTGACCCGGCTGAAGGCGTCGCTCGATGGCAACGGCAAGATCGCCGACTGGAATTTCGAGGTGTGGAGCAACACCCATTCCATGCGACCGGGCGGCGCAGGCAGCCTGCTCGCCGCACAGCACATGGCGCAATCCTTCCCGGTGCCGCCGGCAAAGCCTCTTCCCTTGCCGGAGGGCGGCGGCGACCGTAACGCGATCCCGATCTACACTTTCCCCAATGCGCATGTGGTGCATCACTTCCTTCCCGACATGCCGCTGCGGATTTCCGCCATGCGCGCGCTCGGCGCCTATCACAACGTGTTCTCGATCGAGAGCTTCATGGATGAGCTCGCCGGTCTTGCCGGCGCCGATCCCATCGAGTTCAGGCTCAAGCACCTGGACGATCCGCGCGGGCGCGAGGTGATCGCGAAGGCGGCGGAAGGCTTTGGCTGGAGGAGAGACCAGAAACCGCCGCGCGATCACGGCTTCGGCTTCGCCTTCGCACGCTACAAGAACCTTGCGGCCTATTGCGCCGTCGCGAGCGAGGTGGAAATCAACCGGGAAACCGGCCGCGCGCGGCTGGTGCGCGCGGTCGCCGCCGTCGATAGCGGACAGGTGGTGAATCCCGACGGGCTGACCAACCAGATCGAGGGCGCCATCGTGCAATCGATGAGCTGGACGCTCTACGAGAGCGTGACATTCGACGACAAGCGGATCACCAGCATCGACTGGCAGACCTATCCGATCCTGCGCTTTGATGCGGTGCCCGATCGTATCGATGTGCACATCATCAACCGGCCGGGGCAACCCTTCCTCGGCAGCGGGGAGACCGGGCAGGGGCCGGCGGCGGCATCGATCGCGAATGCGATCGCTCACGCAACCGGCAGACGTTTGCGGAACTTGCCTCTGACGCGAAAACGGATCAAGGATGCCATCGACGCCTGATACCGCGGCGTTCCGACGGTAGCGAACGCAGCTATCCTTTCACCTGATCAATTCATCTCAATTCGAGGGAGTAACGCCATGGTTCATGCCATCCGCTTTCACAAGACCGGTGGCCCGGAAGTTCTGGTCTGGGAGGAAGTCAGCCTCGGCAAGCCCGGTCCCGGCGAAGCACGAATCCGCCATACCGCGGTCGGGTTGAATTTCCTGGATATTTACAACCGGTCCGGACTTTATCCCGTGCAGCTTCCGAGCGGACTCGGCAGCGAGGCGGCTGGCGTGGTCGAGGAAGTCGGCCCCGGTGTCACCGACCTCAAGCCCGGTGACCGCGTGGCCTATGGCGCAGCCCCGATTGGCGCCTATTCCGAAGTACGGTTGATCCCCGCCGATCGCCTGCTCAAGCTGCCCGACGGCATCGACGACAGGACCGCGGCGGCGATGATGCTGAAGGGCCTGACGGTGCAATATCTGGTCCGCCAGACCTATCGCGTGAAGGCCGGCGACACCATCCTGCTGCACGCCGCGGCCGGCGGCGTCGGGCTCATTCTCTCGCAATGGGCAAAGCATCTCGGCGCGACCGTGATCGGCACCGTCGGCAGCGACGAGAAGGCAAAGCTCACCAGGGAGCATGGCTGCGCCCACACCATCGTCTATACGCGCGAGGATTTTGTGAAGCGCGTTGACGAGATCACCGGCGGCAAGAAAGTGCCTGTGGTCTATGATTCCGTCGGCAAGGATACCTTCCTCAAATCGCTCGATTGCCTGGCCCCGCTCGGTGTCGCCGCGCTGTTCGGCCAATCTTCGGGCGCGGTCGAGCCGCTCAACCTCGGTCTCCTGGCGCAGAAGGGCTCGCTCTATGTGACCCGGCCGACGCTCAATACCTATGGCGCAAAACGCGAAAACCTGGTGCAGATGGCGAAAGAACTGTTCGAGGTGGTGCAGTCAGGCGCGGTCAAGATCGAGGTGCGGCAGACCTATCCGCTGAAGGACGCGGCCAAGGCGCATGCCGATCTTGCGGCACGCAAGACCACGGGATCCACCGTGCTGCTGGTTTGAGATCCAAAGCGCGATGGGATGAGGTTGAGTCGCCATCGCGCTTTAGCTTTTTTTGATTGGGCATGATCTTTTCGGAAAACCGCTACACACTTTTCCGGATCATGCCCTACTCCAGCAGGGGCTTCGGCACGTGCTCCATGGTTTCGTCGCGGCCCAGCGTCAGCACTATTCCCATGGCGATGATGCCGAGCCCCGCCAGCAGCAGCAGGCCGCTGGTGTAGCTGCCGGTGTGATCCCTCATCCAGCCCATGGCAAATGGGCCGGCGAAGCCGGCGAGATTGCCGATCGAGTTGATCACGGCGATTCCCGCGGCCGCTGCGGCGCCGGACAGGAATGCCGTGGGCAGCGCCCAGAACACCGGCAGGCAGGCGAAGATGCCGAAACCGGCAATGCTCAGGGCAATCATTTTCAGCGTGGGATCGTCGAGCATCGTCGAGATCGCGATTCCGGCGGCGGCAATGAACAGCGGAATCGCCGTGTGGAAGCGGCGTTCAGCGACGCGGTCGGAGCGGCGGCCCCACCAGATCATGCCGATGACGCCGACCAGATACGGCGCGGCTGAAACCAGCGTTGTGAGGAAGGTGTTGAGGCCGAACGCCTTGACGATCTGCGGCAGAAAGAAGCTCAGGCCGTAATTGGTCGCGACCGCGCCAAAGTACACGAGGCTGAGGCCGATGACCTTGGGATTGAACAGAACTTCCATCACGGTGTATTCGCGCACCGCCTCGCGCTGACGCTGCTCGGCAAGGAGCTTGTCAGAAAGCCAGTTGCGCTCGTCGGCGGCGAGCCAGGTGGCATCGGCCGGCCGGTCGGTGAGATAGAAGAAGACGACGACGGCAAGGATGATGGCGGGAATGGCCTCGATGAGGAACAGCCATTGCCAGCCGGCGAGGCCCAGACCTCCATGCAGGTAAAGCAGCGCGCCTGAGATCGGCGCCCCGATCACGGTCGAAAGCGGAATCGCGGCCATGAAATAGCCGACGATGCGCGCGTGATACGAGGTTGGGAACCACAGCGTCAGATAGAAGATGATGCCGGGAAAGAAACCGGCCTCCGCGGCGCCGAGCAGCACGCGCAGCAGATAGAAGGTGCCTTCGTTGCTGAGCCCAGTGCCGCGAGCAATGTTCGGGATGAACGCCATCAGGCCGGAGAGAATGCCCCAGCTCAGCATGATGCGCGCAATCCATTTGCGCGCGCCGAAGCGCTCGAGCAACAGGTTGGACGGCACCTCGAAGACGAAATAGGCGAGAAAGAATATCCCGGCGCCAAACCCGAATGCGGTTTGCGAAAGACCCAGGTCCTGGTTCATCGTGAGGGCGGCAAAGCCCACATTGACCCGGTCGAGATAGGCGACGAAGTAGCAGACGATCAGGAACGGAACGAGGCGCTTCGTGACCTTGGTGAGGGTGCCGATTTCCTGCGGAGTGATTTCCTGGGCGTGCATTTGATTGCGAAACACGCCGCCGCCACCGGAGTTCCGGACCCACCGCCCTATGACGCCATTGTGAAAGAACGCTGCCGTTGGGTGCGGTGCAACAACTTGTCGTTGCCTCAAGGAGACATCAGACCGCCTCGTGCTTGCGGAGGTCGCGTGCGTGGTCGAAGCTGCTGGCTTGCAGATCGGTCCGGGAGTCCGCGATCTCGGGGAGAGCGGCTTCAGCCAGGATGTCCTCGGTAACATCCACGACTGCGCGATCGGCGATTTCATGAATGAAGCTGATGTTCTTGTATTCGCCGGAGGCAACGCGCGCGATGACCTCGCGCCTGGTGATTTCGGGATCGACGACGGCTTCACGGCCGCGGCGACCGTAGTCGATCATCACGACGAAATATTGCATGCGGTTTTCGGAAAACCTCGGTCAAGGGAATCGATGGCCGTCGTATTATTGCTGAAAATCAGAAATTGGTCAAGGGTCGATTTTCTAATAATCGGAAATTTGCGACGGCCGCGCGCCGTTCCGGCGGGCGGCGTTGGAGAATCACGCGGTTTCCGGGCTGGGGCCGGCCTTATTTCTCGCTAGCGCGGGCGTTTTGCGGCCTTGCCGCCTTGCGGGCGCGGGCGGCTGCCCGCGAGCGCAGCCGCTCGATCTGGGCCCGCGGCAGGGTCACGCAGATTTCGCCGATCCATTCCAGTTTGACGCCGTTGATCGGCTTGGCGTTGAAGCTGGTCAGGTTCACGAGACTCGGGGATTTGCCGCGCTCGATCGTCTTCAGATAGCGCTCGCCGCTCTTCAGGCGCACCGCCGCTTCCTCGCCATAGAAGCTGGCCAGCGGATGGCGCTGCTCGCGATAGACCACGATCACGTCGCCATTCTCGTATTTTGGCAGCATGGAATCGCCGGCGACCTCGAAGGCGAGGGTTTCTTCCGGAATCGGGAAGGGCAGTTCGACCTCACCCAGCCCCTCCGGCGGAACCTGCTCGTTGTCCGGTTCGATCACGGCTCCGGCGCCGACCCGGCCCATGATCGGCACCGAATTGAGATCGAGATATTCCATGATCGGCTCGATCTCAGAGGCCTTGATCAGGCGCTGGCCGCCCAGGATTTCCGAAACCGCGCCGGGGCGAACGCCCATGGCGCGCGCAAGCCCGCCCTTGGACTTGCCCGGCTTCTGAAGTCCCCGCTCGATCATTGCGACATCCAGCATGGCCAACTCCTTTGTCGAATTTCCGAAAGGATAGCAATTCCGATTATCAGAAATCAAGCTTGACTTGAATTTCCGAATATCAGAAATTGGCGGAGTGCGCATGATTCTACCCCGACGGGTCGATGCGCCACTGGAAAGGCAAGATATGCAGGCAAGTGATTGGGCGCCGGAACATTGCGAGGCGCTGCGCGGATATTTGGCTCTCGGCATGTCCTATGCGGAGATCGCGCGGGAAATCAACGCGAAGTTCGGAACTGCCTATACGCGCAACGCCGCGATCGGGCGGAGCAGGCGCATGGGCCTCGACGCACCGGGGCATCCACGCAAGGCACCGAAGACATCGCTCAAACCCAAAGTCGCCGAGGTGCGAAAGCGCCGCGAGCCCAAACCCGCAGAACCGGGACGCGTCAAGCCGCCGATGCACGCCGAGCCCATCAAGCTCCGCTGTGTCGGGATCAGGCCGCGTCTGCTCTCGCTCCTTGAACTCGGGCCCTCTGATTGCCGCTATCCCTATGGCGGCGACAAGGAGAACCAGCCGATCGCATTCTGCGGCCACCCGAGGCTTGCGGGGTCGAGCTATTGCGCGCCGCACTTTCATCTCACGCGAGGGCCGGACGTGGAATCCGAACGGATGGCCGGCCCTGTGGTGCTGCGGCTGGTGCAAGCCGCGTGACCGTCCCTGGACGAACGCATCCATTTCCAACCATGCAAGGAGGCAACGTGGCGAGAGCCAAACGCAATAAGTCACACCGGTCGACGAAACTTCACGACCGGCGCTCAAGCGACCTGCCGCTTCATGCGGAGGTCGCAACGGTCAAAGTGGACGATCCGTTCGCGCTGGAGCCCGGCGAGAAGATCATCGCGCTGCGCTCGATCCGCAACGATCCTCTGGGGCGATTCCATTCGCATCGTCAGATCGACGAAGCACAATATCAGGGCGGCCGGGCCTTCCAGACCGATTGGGAACGGGCGGAGCGCGGGCCAAAAGCCGTCGATCCGACACGTGAATATGTCGATGGCGTGCAGACGCGCGAAGTGATCACCGAGAGCCAGCGCAAGGCCGTGTTACGGCTCAACAGGTGCGAGCGCGAACTCGGCGCCGACGGCTCGGCCCTGGTGCACGACGTCCTGGTCAGGGGCATGACCATGGAGCAGGTGGGCCAGCGGCGCGGGTTGCGCAGCCAGCGCTGGAACGACTATTTCGCGCGACGCTTCCGCGAATGCCTCGACCGCCTGGCGCTGATCTACGGCTTTGCCACCGAGCGCCACAGCCAAGGTCGGCGAACACTCGAAAAATTGCCAACGACACGATCGGCCGGCGGGCCCGCCTGATTCCTGACGGCGATTGACGCCCATCCCGATCTGACGGATTTCTTCCGAACATCGCGCTGCGGACCATTGAGGGCGCCCCAAACGGCACCCTCAATGCTGTTGCGGCGGCGCCTTGTCCTGGTGGGGTGGCCCGAAATGCTCCGCGTCGTAGTGCAGCCACAGATCGAGCAGGGCCAGGAAGGCCACTATGACGCCGACTGCGGTGCTGAGATGCATCGCAGTGGTATGGGCAAATCCAAGCAGCCATGGCGAACCTATGAGCCAGAGACCCACCAGAAAGTTCGCCCATTCCTCCCAATCCGCATAGGCAATGATAGCTGCCAGTGAAATCACCGCGATGACTGCGCCGGTGGCCCACAAATCGGCTCTTCCCGAATTGTTGGTCAGCTTGAACAGCCAGGGGGATACGAGCAGCACCGCCGCAAGCAGCAGGTTGTACATGTCCAAGACGGATTCGCGCTGCCATTTCCTCATGACACGATCTCCTCCGCGAGACGCTCATGAAGAGAACTGGTGGCGACACCGGTTAGTTCCGCCGACGAAACCAGCAACTGGATAGACTTTGGACCAAGCAACTCGGCAGGATTTAGAAAGTCGGTCCGGCCGAGAAATTGAACGGCTGCACCGTGTCGTAGGCCGCCTTACTGACCGGCACGGCGTAGCTCGCCGTGAGAGCGCCGAAGGGTGAAGCCCAGGTCAGGCCCACGCCGACCGACGAGCGCAGGACGTTGTCGTTGGCGATTTGCGCGGTCTGGCCGGAAAAGGTGGTGGGCCCCTTGTAGCCGAAGACGCTGCCGGCATCGACAAAGACGGAGCCCCTTAGACCATACTCCTGCGGGACGCCGGGAATGCCGCTCTGCAATTCGGCGGTCGTGGCCCAGTACAGGCTGCCACCGACATTATCCATGGTCGAGCCGGGAGTGAGGTCGCGCGGGCCAAATCCGTTTGGCGCGAAGCCGCGCACCATGGTGGGGCCGCCGAAGAAGCTGTTCAGCAGCGGCACCTGCTGGCCGCCCCAGCCGGTGATGTAGCCGCCCTGACCGCGGACCATGGCGACGAGGTCGTTGCCAAGCGATTGGTAGTAGCGCACATCCTCCGATGTTCTCAGGAATTTGACGTCGCCGCCCAGGCCGGCGAGATCCTGGCGCAGCTGTGAAATCGCGCCGCTGGTCGGCAGCTTGTTGTTGTCGAGCGTATTGTAGGTGACGGTATCGCCGACAGCCGAGACAAGCTGCGGACCGGTCGATGCGGCCTGCTGGATCGGCAGTGAGACGGTCGCGCTCGTTGCGTCTGGCGACAGCGTGATGTTCTGGTCGTAAAGCGAATAGCGCCACAGCACGCTGGTCTGTTCGGTGATCGGCGTGCCGAGCGACAGGTCCATCCCGTAGGTATTGGTGCCATAGGACTGGTAGGGGCTGGCGAAGGACTGCCGGTAGAACAGCTGGCCCCCTCCCGAGACATGGTTGCCGAACAGGTCCGGATCGGTCGCCGACAGCTGCACGCCTTGCGCATATTGGCCGTAGCTGACCGACGCCTGGACGGCGTTTCCGCTACCGTAGAAATTCCGATCGCCGACCTTGACTTCGCCGAGCCAGCCGTCGGTGGTCGAATAACCGCCGGAAACGGTGAAGTCGCCGGTGGCCTGATCGGTGGCCTCGACGTCGAGCACCACCCGATCGGATGCCGAGCCGGGTTTTGTCGTGATCTTGACGCTCTTGAAGTAGTTCAAATTCTTCAGCCGGCGCTCGGCACGGTCGACTAGCGTCTTGTTGTAGGCGTCGCCTTCGGCGATGTCGAACTCGCGCCGGATTACGTAATCGCGGGTGCGCGTGTTGCCGTGGATCTCGATGCGTTCGATATAGGCCCGCGCGCCCTCGTCGATCACGAAGGCCACATCGATGCGGTGTGTCGCGGTGTTTCGGATGGTGCGGGGCGCTGCGTGTGCGAAGGGATAGCCGAGCTTTGCCATCTCGACGGCGAGCGCCTCGCTGGTCTTGTCCAGCGCGCTGCCGTCGAATACTGCACCGCTGCGCGCCAGAAGTAGCCGGCGGAGCTTTTCCGAATCCAGCCCCGGCACGTTGCTCGCGATGCTGACGTCGCCGAAATGATAGAGCTGTCCCTCGTCGATCGTGAACGTCAGCGTAAAGCTCTTGGTGGCCGGATCGTACACGGCGTGGGCGTCGGGCACGCTGGCGTCGGCATAGCCGTGATTGCGGTAGTAGTTTCGGAGTTGCTCGCGATCATCGTCGACACGATCGGGATCGTAAACGTCGCCGCCGGTCAGAAGGGTCACAAGCGATGACGCGGAGGTCTTGATGACGGCGTTGAGCTGACGATCGCCAAAGACGTGGTTTCCGACGAAGCTGATCTGCTTCACCGGGGTCTTCTTGCCCTCGAGGATGGTGTAGACGAGATCGACTCGGTCGTTGCCGCGGTCGATGATCTCGGGCTTGACGCTGACGTCGTCGCGTCCGACGTGCCGATAGGCTTCGACAATGCGCTCGACGTCCCCCTGGACCGTGGCGCGTTGCAGCGAACCCTGCGGCTTGGACTGCACGACGGCGGAAAGGTTTTCGTCCTTGATTTTCTTGTTGCCCTCGAAGGCGACGCGTCCGAGTACCTTCGCCTCGGTCAGATGCACGACCAGCGCCTTCCCCGCGCGCTCGATCTTCACGTCGTCGAACAGGCCGGTGCCGATCAGTGCCTTCAGCGCCGCATCGCGGGCGGCGTCATCGTAGCGCCCCTCGGCATTGGGATGGAAATAGGAGCGGACGGTGTCGGCGTCGATGCGGCGGTTGCCTTGCACCGCGATCTCCGCGGCTGCGCCGCTGCCGTTCTCGGCCGCGGCGAGCGACGCCGGAAGGCCGGCCATCGCTGCGGCAACCACCGCTGCCACCAAACCCGACCGCCGCCGCCGGCCGGGGAACTCGCCGTTACTCGTCACGTCCCTCTGTCCTTAACTGAGGGGCGGGATCGAATTGTCTGCGCGGGGCAAAAGAATGTCGGAGCTGGGGAGAGTTGCGGGCCAATCATCAATCTCGCCACAATTTCGACCCGTTGCCGAACCGTCCCTTCCCAGAATCATTCGCATAGCTGCTTCAAATGCCGATTAGCCAAGCGGCTGGCTTCGTTGGCTTTTCGACCCTTGCAGGCCGGCGAACGCCTTGTTGGGAGCATCACATGCGTATCGTGGCCCTGGTTGCCGTCCTCCTCGCCCTCAGCACGCCTGCGTCGGCCGCCGTCACCCCGGAGATCGATCCACGCGCTTCGCTCGGCGTCGTTCAGCAGTGGATCTACAATTACCGCTCCAAGCCGGACTATGCCCACGTGCCGGCGGCGGTGCGCGTGCTGTTCCACTCGCAGACGTTCCGGGAACCGGAGAATGCCGGCATCTATCTCGGCTTCATCGCCGGAGCGATCGCCTCCAATCCCGCCAAGGCCGAACAACTCGTCAACAGTCTCTTTCCCCTGCCGCCCGAAGACGAATGGGTGATCGTTCGCGCCATCGCCTATTCCGGACTGCCGGATTGGCGCAATCTGCTGCGCAAGATCGAGCCGAAAATGCCGGCGCGGCGTGTGATGATCGACGCCTATCTCTCCAGCAAGCTGCCGACCCTGTTCGACATTCCGCTGGAAGAGCAAAAGCCCGGGATGTTCGACAGGCTGCGCGGCGTCTTCACCAAGAATCCCTTCAAGAAGGAAGACAAGAAGCTCAACATGAAGCTGAGCTATGCCGGCAATCAGGATTTGCTGGATACGCTATGGGGCTACTATTTCGCGACCGGCTCCCACCTGCCGATCCTGCGCATCATGCAGATGCTGCCGTGGTCGAAAAGCCGCGACACCATCGACAAGCTGACGGTCGGCAGTATGGCCCGCTACACGCTTGCAAGCTATGCGGTTCGCGATGCAAGCTTGCGCGAGTTCCTGCACAGCGAACTGCCGAACCAGCCGGCGCCGATCAAGGGGCCGCTTGCGGAGGTGATCGAGGCGGCCGACACCGTGCAACTGGCCGCCGTCCGCAAGGATGCGCTCGCTGCTGTCGAGGAGCTCAAGACCAAAGGCTCAGACGCGCGCCGCAACCTCGATTTCTGGGGGCAGGTCGGAGTCGGCGCCGTGGCGCTCGGCTGCGTGTCGGCGGCGGCGCTCGGCCAGGTCGCGGTCGGCATTCCCTGCGTGATCGGCGGTTCCGCTTCGCAGGGGCTGCTCTCGTTCTGGGAGAAGCAGCAGTGAGAGCGATGCAGCGCGGCCAGAGCCAGTAGCCGCCTTGAGGTGCTAATATGCCCGAATGACCTCACTGCATAAACGGGCGCTCGTCGGGCTCGCAATCCTCTTCCTGGTAATGGCCTTTCTGCTGTTTGTCGCGGCGGGCACGCTGCATTACTGGCAGGGGTGGACGTTTCTTGCCGTCTATTTCGCCGCATCGATTGCGATCTCGCTCTATCTCATCGAGAGTGATCCGGCGCTTCTGGCGCGCAGGATGCGCGGCGGCCCGTTCGCGGAGAGGGAGCCGGCCCAGAAGGTCATCATGTCCATCGTCTCGCTCGGCTTCATCGTCCTGGTCGTTTTGCCGGGCATCGATCATCGCCTGGGTTGGTCCGACATGTCGCCTGCGGCCGTCATTATCGGCAATGTTCTCGTCCTGCTCGGCTGGGTCGGCATTTTCTTCGTTTTCAGGGAAAACAGCTTCACCTCCTCGACCATCGAACTCGCCGCGGACCAGCGGGTGATTTCCAGCGGCCCTTACGCCCTTGTTCGTCATCCGATGTACGCAGCCGCGCTGGTGATGCTGCTTGGCATGCCGATTGCACTCGGCTCTTGGTGGAGCGTGCTCGTGGTGGTCGCCATGATGCCGGTGTTTGTCTGGCGGATGCTCGACGAGGAGCAATTCCTGGCGAGAAATCTGCCGGGCTATACCGAATATCAGGGCAGGGTGCGCTATCGACTGCTGCCGGGGGTCTGGTAGGCAGTCGGGAACCCGAACGCCGAGGCTCAGTGCTGCAGCGTTTGCATCAGCCCTGCTGCCCATCGATCCGAATTCTAACGTCAGTTTAACTTGCTGCAGGGGTTGTTCCTTGGCATACTTTCAACCTCATCGGGTTCGGACCGATTTATTTCCTGGCGTGCCGTTCGAAGACTCAAGTGGCTGTCATCGGGCTGAGACGATCAGCCGTGTCGATGGCTATATCGACCTGTCGCGCAAGATTCTCGCGTTTTGAAATGACATTACCGTTCCTGTCAGAGGTGCGAGATGAAAAATCCCAGGTTCAATGCGCATCTGCGCAAGAAGCTCGGGGCTCCAGCGACCGAAACCGTCGAAAGCCTGCGCCTCTTGAAAGCTTTTCTCAGGCTCGCACCCAGTCGACGCTTCGAAATCATCGAACTCGTCGAGCGTCTTGCCACCGATCCCTCATCCGTCCCCGAACGTCCGTTGTCCTGACGACCGGCGTCCACCGTTCAACTGCAGGCTGTCAAGCTGGCCGTTGAACGGCGTCTGGTCGTGCAGATCGCTATTCCCCCTGCAAAGTCTTGGACCGGTGAGGTGTGCCCGCGGGCGTGCAAAGCGCAGTGGTTGGGCGTGGCGGTCGCCAATAGCGTCCCGTCACCCGAGGGGGCCGGAACGAAAGGCCTTGCGCTGGGGTTCGTCCGGATCATGATCTTCGATCAGGATTGGCGTTGCCGACTGCCGGGTCGATTCCGCGAAAGACGCGCTAAGCCTATGTGCTAGGATGATCGGATGACCGGAGGAGGCGACCATGGCTGAATCGAAACTGGAAGTGCCTGCCGAACTGCGCGAGCTGGCCGAAAAGACCATCGACCAGGCGGAAAAAGCATTCGAAATGTTCTTCGACGCCGCGGGCAAGTCGATGGCCTCGATGCCCGGCGGAAACACGGAGATTTCGAAGCAGGCCCTGTCCTTCACCGAAGACAATATGAAGGCGGCATTTGAGCATGCTCGAAAGCTGGTGCACGCGTCCGATCTTCAGGAGGCGATGCGGCTGCAGTCGGAATTCCTCAGAACCCAGTTTACCAATGCCGGCGATCATATGCGGGAGATCAGCACGAAGATCATGTCCGCAGGCAAAGGAAAATCATAAAGCCTGATTCGGAGGAGCCTATTTGCGCAGTGAGCCGATATAAGCCGCGATGTCCGCAGCCTCGGTGCGGCTCAAGGGGAAGTTCGGCATCTTGGGGTGTGGATCGAGCAGGAAGAAAGCCACCTTCTCTGGCGTGAAATCCGATTTTTGCGCGATCTCGGCAAAGGAAAGGACGTCGGCGTTAGCCTGCTTCTGGGAGCCCTCTACCAAGTGGCAGGCGGCGCACCAGCGCCTCGCAATCTCGCCGCCATGAAAGGCGTCGGCGGCCATGGCTTGAGACCCGCCAAGGCCTATAGCGGCGATAATCAGAACATGAACTTTTCTCAAACCTGCGCGCATCCGGTGCTCCCTTCCGAGTCGCGCTGACAATAGGATTTTGAGGACCGGATCGATTGATCCGCGTCAACGTCAAGCCGTGGCTTTCCCAGTATCGGCCTTCGCCCTCCGATGGCAAAGGCGCAAGGTTGCCATGCGCGGGCTTTGGCTGACGCTGCAATTGCAGAACTTTGCCGCGTCTGCCGGAGCGATTTAGGTGTTTCTGCTGTGTTGTTCGCAGCGCTGCCGGCCATGCCGGCAGGTCATCCGCAGCATGAGCGCGGGAAATGCGAAAGATCGATCCGCGCCGCGATTGATTTCACCAGCCTCACCGTGCGCCGCCAGATCCGGCGAATGGGGCGAACTGGATGCGCGGCTCGAACGGCCGGCAGATTTTCGGCAATTGCCCGCATTTATTTCTCCTTGGTGGCCACCATCGCGCGCATGCAGTCAAGGCGCCTTGATCTGCCTCAAGCGAACGGGAGCGGGCGTGGTGCTAGTAGTCGCCCGGATTGGCGATCATCGGCTCTGTCGTGTCAGTGGGCGCGAGATCGCTGGAAGCGGCGTCGCCCAGGAATTTGCCCAGCGCCGCCTGAATTTTCTCCTTCACCGCGTCCGGACCGCGATCGCTCAAGTCGGTGTGCAGGGCGCCGGTATTGATGATGTCGATCGCGTCGGCCTTGGCCTGTGCCGGGGTCGGCAACACGCCGGGGTCGGTCCGGAAATTCGGATCCTTCGATCGGAAGGAGAGAATCTTCAGCCTGCTGCTGAGCACGAATGGCACGCGCAAATTGTCCAGCGTGATCACCTTCGACACCAGTTCGGGGTGTTGCTTGGCGACATACATCGACACGTCGCCGCCGTTGGAATGCCCGACCAGTGTCAGGTGACTATAGTCGGCGTTGGGCTGCCGCTTTTGCAACTGGCCAAGCACGAACAGGATGTTGGCCTCGCAACGCAAATACACGCTGCGCCGCCCGACATAGGGCAGGCCGACCTTGGTCACCAGCGGCGGATCGCTTGGAAGATCCTGCTGGATGCTGGCGACCATGTAGCCGCGCGCAGCAAAGACGTTTGCAAGGAATGAATATTCGGTGTTCTTGACCGTATTGCCGTTGCTGATGATGGCGATAGGGAGCTTCCACAAACCATTGTTCGCCCTCATCTCGTAGTCGCGCCGTACGGCAAGATCGACGGAAACAGGGCGCTGCCGTATTGTGTCGAACAGGTTCAGCGTCTCGTGCCGGATAGCCCATTTGCTGATGGCAACATATTCGCCGCCAGCGAGCACCCACAGGCAGGCGAAGATCGCGAGAGCCCTCTTCATCGTTCCTTCCCAATGATTTTAATTCAAGACATGGTGAGGTAACGTACCGAGAGCCATGCTCGGCGGCGGGCGTGGAGATTAATTTTCGGCAAGCTATCCGGCGGCCGGGCGGGTCAAAGGTGGCCGACAGGGCCGTGGGCGAGGTCTCCGAGGCGGCGAATGCAGACAATTGCCGGCGAATCTGCAACAAAATGCGCCTCTCAAACTATCCGCCAAGAGGGGCCAATCGAGGTCGTGACGGATCGTCACCCGGCCGCTGCCAAGGCCATTCCGGCCGATAGCGACCATCGCGACCTGCGGCTGGACGCCTGCCGCGGGCTGGCGTTGTGGTTCATCTTCATCGATCACATTCCAGACAACGCCCTGAGCTGGCTGACGCTGCGCAACTACGGTTTCAGCGACACCTCCGAGGTCTTCGTTTTCGTGTCCGGCTACACCTGCATGCTGGCCTATGGTGGCGGGCTGCTTGAGCAGGGTTGGCGCTCGATCGTGGTGCGTGCGCTGCGGCGAAGTTGGGAGATCTATGCCGCCTTCCTGATTCTCGTGCTCGTCTACGTCGCTCTCGTCTGGATCGTCGGCGGCGGCGACCGCTACCTCGACGAAACCAACACCGGCTTCTTTTTCCGCGAGCCGGGCCCGACCATCGTTCACACGCTGACGTTGCGGTTCGCGCCTGTCAACACCGACATCCTGCTCACCTTCGTGCTGCTGCACGTGGCCTTCCCAGGTCTGTTGTGGTTCATGACGCGCGGCCCGGCCATCACGCTCGGCGCGTCGTTCCTGCTCTATCTGATGGTGCAGATATTCAGCTGGCATCTGCCGGCGTGGCCGACCGGCGAATTATACTTCAATCCTTTTGCGTGGCAGTTCCTGTTTGTGATCGGCGCCTGGTATTCCTGCCATTGCTCACCCCGGCTGCTCTCGATCGCCCGGTCGCGGGCGCTGCTGCTGGTGGCAATCGCCTATCTCGCCTGCAACCTCCTCATCGCCCTGAGCTGGCAGTTCAATTCACTCGAGTGGTTCATCCCTGCCGAAATTTCGAAACTCATTTATCCGATCTACAAGAGCCATCTTGCGCCGGTCCGGCTGCTGCACTTTCTCTCGCTTGCCCTCGTCGTCTCGCGCCTGACGCCGCCGAACTGGCACGGGCCGATCAGGCCGCTGATGGTGGCCATGATCAGGTGCGGCGA
The DNA here is from genome assembly GCA_964454955.1 of uncultured Bradyrhizobium sp. Lineage (GTDB taxonomy): Bacteria > Pseudomonadota > Alphaproteobacteria > Rhizobiales > Xanthobacteraceae > Bradyrhizobium. The sequence goes on from CAYVVB010000374.1 coordinate 29,636, forward strand.
AAATTCATTGTCGATCTATTGCCTTGGCGTTCTGCTGGCGTTTGTCGCCCACGTGATCCTCACCGACGTTTCGGCCGAACTGGCGATGCAGGCTGCCGTCAGTTTCGCAGGCATCTTTGTGATGATTGCTGCGGCGACGCTCCTGACCTGGGAATCCAGGTTGGACCGGCGCGGACCGAAACTGTTTTGAGATTGGCGCTTGGCAAGGGACGCGATAAGGATCAGCCATGACCAACGCTGTACAGGAACCGGCGGGACGCATTGCGCTTCTGGGCGCGCCTATCGACATGGGAGCTGCGCAGCGCGGCACATTGATGGGACCGGCTGCGCTGCGAACGGCCGGTCTGTCGACCGTGCTCGAAGCGCTCGGATTCGAGGTGATCGATTACGGCGATCTGGCCATCGCCGCGATCGGCGACCTCTCCGACCCGCCGCCGCAGAATGCCAGGCATTACCGGGAAATTCAGCGTTGGACGCGGCTGCTCAGCAGACATTGCTATGAGATCGCGCAAACCGGAGCGATTCCGATCTTTCTTGGCGGCGATCACTCGCTATCGATGGGATCAGTGAATGCCATGGCGCGCCATTGGCGGGAGTTGGGGCAGGAACTGTTCGTGCTGTGGCTGGATGCGCATGCCGATTACAACACACCCGCGACGACTTTGACGGCGAACATGCATGGCATGGCGGCGGCCTTCCTGTGCGGCGAAGACGGGCTCGATGGACTTCTGGGCGAGGACGCGCGCATTTCAATCGATCCCGATCGCCTGGAGCTGTTCGGTACGCGCTCGATCGACAAACTGGAACGGGATTTGTTACGCAAACGGCGCGTTTCCATCGGCGACATGCGCCAGATCGACGAGTTCGGAGTGGGGGTCCTGATCCGTCGCGTCATCGACAAGGTGCGGGCTGCCAATGGCGTGCTGCATGTCAGCTTCGATGTCGATTTCCTCGACCCCGCCGTTGCGCCTGGGGTCGGCACCACGGTTCCGGGCGGCGCGACCTACCGGGAGGCGCATCTGATCATGGAGATGCTGCACGATTCCGGACTGGTCCGGTCAGTCGATATTGTCGAGCTCAACCCTTTCCTCGACGAGCGCGGCCGAACGGCGCGCACCGCCGTCGAACTGATCGGCAGCCTGTTCGGGCAGCAGATCACCGATCGGCCGACACCGAGCAACGCGATCACGCCGGGCGAATAGGGGCCGGCCGCGTCTATTGCAGCCGGATCTGTTGATCGGCGAGGTAACGATGGAGCGCCTCGATCGTGCACCGCGGGTCGGCAAGGGCCACGTAGGTGTCAGGCCGAAGCAGATACAAGGCGTCGCGGGCGAGGCCCGCGGCCTGGTGTTGGTCGCGCCAGGTGAAGACGTGCAGCGGAAGCTTTTGTGCCGTGCACCAGGCCGAAAGCTCCGCGTCGGTAGAGCCGTAGACGTGCACCTGCCAATCCATACGCGTCAGCGACTCGAAATTGTCGACGCCGTCAACGGCTACCCAGGGCAGGCGGTCCCCGCCATGGACGTGCCCGGCGACACCGCGGCTTAATGGGCTGTCCCGATAGTTCAGCATGACCTGCGAGACGGTGCGAAACAGAAACTCGCGGATCGTCTCGAAATTGACGGCGAACGGTAATAACACCGGCGCGACCTTCGTACGCACGATGTCGGCGACGCCGCCTGCGGCGGTGACGAAGGTGAAGACGCGGTCGGTGGTCGCAACCAGTCGCCGCGCAAAGCCGATCCGCTCCAGTTCGTAGCTTTCGAGCAGCGGCGCGGCCGCGCGGCCGGCGATAACCGCCGCCAGCTTCCACGCCAGATTGATAGCGTCGCCAATGCCTGTATTCATGCCCTGGCCGCCCGCAGGGCTGTGAATATGTGCGGCATCGCCGACCAGGAAAACGCGTCCTTTTTGAAAATGCTGCGTCACCCGGTGATGCACGTGATAGGTCGAGAACCAGTTGACCTTGTCGACCTGCACCTTGAGATTCGTGATCGCTCGACCGCTGACGTCTTCGAATTTGAGGCTTTCGGCGCGCTCGGCGCGTTCGTCTCGCACCGTGCCGATCAGGCGCGCCCGGCGCTCGCCCGCCAGCGGGAAGACACCGAGAAAATCCGCCTCGTCGAGATCGATATGGAGTTCGCCGTTTACTGCGGGGCCTGCCGCCTCAACGTCGGCGACGTAGAAGAGTTGCCGATAGGTCCCACCGGGGAATCCGGTGCCGAGACTCTCGCGCACCAGCGAGCGCGCGCCGTCACAGCCTGCCAGATAGATGGCCTCGCAATCCTCCTCCTTGTCGTCGCTCCCGCGCAGCCGGGCGATGACGCCATCATCGCGTTCGGCAAAGTTCAGGAGCTCGGTGCGCCGTTCGACGGCGACGCCGAACGCCGCCAGCCGCTCGATCAGAAGACGTTCGTGCTCGTCTTGAGGGAAGATATGCAGGAAGGGATAGCGCGTCAGGTCCGATCCGACATTCCTGAAATCAAGGCGCGCCGCCGCTTCGCCTTTTACCCAAAGATTGACGGCTGGGACCCTGTGGCCGCGGGCGATCACGTCCTCCGTCAAATCGAGCTGCTGGTAAAGTTCGAGCGTGCGCGCCTGCACCGCAAGCGCGCGCGAGGTGGTACCCGGTTCGGACGTCTTGTCGATGATGCGGATCTTGACGCCGAATTTTGCGAGCCACAGCGCAAGCACCAGACCGGTCGGACCGGCGCCGACGATCAGAACCTCGGTGTGCGCCATCTGCTCCTCCTTGAGGGCTGGCTCCGTTAACGGAGAAACGCGCGGATTCTCGGTTTGATCCGAACATCATCCTGTTCGAAAGGCAATGGCGACGGGAATATGCTATTCTGCGTCCGCAGCGCCAGGACGAGGAGGAACTTTTGCTCCTCGATCACGATTTGGAAACGCATGGGCCAAAATCGTGTGGCTTTGGAAAGATTGTGCGTCATTTGCCATCCGCCGGTTTGAGATATTTGATGCACCCGCACGAGGCGGAGAATGCAAGATGGCTGAGCCAACCGACAACGATAACGACAACAATCTCGTCCTGGCATCGCGCCGCCGTCTTCTGCGCGGAGGCGCCATGATCGGCGGAGCGGCTCTTGCGGGCGGCCTTGCCGGAAGTAGGGACGCCCCAGCCGCCGAGGCCGGGAACCTTCCGCCCAACGTTCCCGAATGGATGAAGGTGCCTGGCGATCCCATGGGCAGCCAGCTTTACGGGACCCCGTCGCCATTCGAGAAGAATGTCGTCAAGAACATTCCGAAAAATCTGCCGCAATATCTTTCGGCCTCGGGCCGAACGCCGCTGCAGGATCTCGATGGCATCATCACGCCAAACGGGTTGTTCTACGAGCGCCACCATGGCGGTGTTCCCACCATCGATCCGGCGCAACACCGGCTAATGCTGCACGGGCTGGTCGATCGTCCCATGATCTTCACCATGGAAGACATCAGGCGCTTCCCGTCGGAGTCGCACATCTACTTCCTGGAATGCTCGGGAAACCCGGTCTACACGAAGCCGTTTGGCAAGACCGCCTCCGATCTCGTCGGTCTGTTGAGCTGCGGAGAATGGACCGGCGTCAGTCTGAAGCGCGTACTTCAGGAAGCGGGCCTGCAGCCCGGCGCCAAATGGATCGTCGCCGAGGGGGCGGATGCAGCAGCGATGACGCGCAGTATCCCGATCGAGAAATGCCTCGACGACGCTATGCTTGTTTATAGCCAGAATGGCGAACGGCTCCGCCCGCAGCAAGGCTATCCGCTGCGGCTGATCTTGCCCGGGTTCGAAGGCAACATGAATGTCAAATGGCTGCGGCGCCTGCATGTTGTGACGGAGCCGACCTATTCGCGCGAGGAGACGTCGAAATACACCGACCTCATGCCGGATGGCACGGCGCGCCAGTTCACCTTCTACATGGAGGCGAAATCGATCATTACCCGTCCGTCCGGCGGTCAGCGACTGCCCGCGAAGGGATTTCATGAGATCACCGGTATCGCCTGGAGCGGACATGGCAGGATCAAGCGTGTCGATGTCTCCGTCGACGGCGGCAGGAACTGGCAAGAAGCCAAGCTGCAGGAGCCGATCCTGACGCGTGCACTGACGCGCTTCCGCCTGCCCTGGCACTGGGACGGCGAGCCTACGATCATCCAGAGCCGTGCCATAGATGAAACCGGCTACGTGCAGCCCACCCTGGCCGAGCTGCTCGCGGTGCGTGGCGACAATCATTTCTATCACAACAACGCGATCTGGCCCTGGCATATCGCCGGTGACGGAGAGGTGACCAATGCGGCCAATGCGTAGGCTTCCGACAGCAGCGCTCGTCGCGCTTATGATGGTGTGCGCGGCGCGCGCCGGGGCGCAAGGTCCTTATGGGATCGGACATGCGGCCACACCCGCAGAGATCGCGGGCTGGAATATCGATATCGGGCGCGACGGTCGCGGCTTGCCGCCGGGCAGCGGTACGGTCAGTCGTGGCAGCGAGGTTTTCGTGCAGCAATGCGCGAGCTGCCATGGCGACAAGGGGCAGGGCGGCGTCGGCGACAGGCTTGTCGGCGGACAGGGCACGCTCGGCTCACCCCACCCGGTTCGCACCGTGGGCAGCTATTGGCCCTACGCGCCAACCTTGTTCGATTACATCCGCCGCGCGATGCCGCAAAACGCGCCGCAATCGCTCAGCAATGACGACGTCTATGCCGTCTCCGCCTATATCCTCAATCTCAACGGCCTGCTGCCGGCGGATGCAACGCTCGATGCCAAGACGCTCGCCGCGATCAAGATGCCGAACCATGGCCAGTTCGTCGGCGACCCCAGGCCCGATGTCAAGAATCCCGCGTGCATGAGCGGCTGCTGACAGCCTCGGCGCCCGAGATTTCAAGAACGGGCTCGAGAACATGCGCTGCGCTTCGCAATTTGCGAGCACGGCATTTCATCCGATCGGCCTACGGTTAGGCCTTCCGCCCATAGTTTAACAGGCCGCCGCTGACCTTCGGCGGATGTGCGCGCAGTGCCTCTTCGTTGGGCTCGGTGCCCCAGCCCGGACGATCGGGGATGACGAGATGTCCGTCCTCGATCGTGGGCAAGTGCGTGAAGAGTTCGTGGTCCCAGGCGAGGCGGTCGATGTCGATTTCCATGATGCGCAGGTTGGGCACCGCAGCGGTGAAATGCGCATTCATCATGGAGCAGAGGTGGCCATAAAAATTGTGCGGAGCGACGTTGACTTCATGCGCTTCGGCGGCCGCGGCAATCTTCATGGATTGCCAAACGCCATTCCACGGCGTGTCGATGATCGCGACATCCATTGCCTGCTCGCGGAAATAAGGCAAGAACTCGCGTAGACCCAGCAGCGTTTCGCAGGAGGAGATCGGGTGCGGGCTCTGTCGCCGGATGTAGCCGAGCGCCTCCGGATTGAAGCTGTCGATCTCGATCCAGAACATGTCGAGGTTGGCGATCTCGCGCAGGATTTTCAAATAGCCTTCCGTCTTGGCGTTGAAATTGAGATCGAGCAGGATATCAACGTCCGGCCCCGCGCCGTCGCGGATGGCTTCCAGGTGCATGCGCAGATCGCGCAACACGTTGCGCTCGACGTTGATCTCGGGTTCGAACGGCGAGCCGAAGCCAGGGCGCCAGCCGGTGGGCTTGCCGCCGCTATAGGTGAAGATGTTGGTTTTCAGCGCAGTGAATTTCTTCTCGCGGACCTCGCGGCCGATCGCCTTGACCCCGTCGAGACTTTCGATTCCCGGTTTGTACCAGGCCGGGTGGTTGATCCGCCAGGTTGCGCAATGCGACCAGTAGACCCGAATCCGGTCACGGATCTTGCCGCCGAGCAGTTCGTAGCAGGGGACGCCCAACAGTTTCGCCTTGGCGTCAAGCATCGCATTTTCGATCGCACCGAGTGCTTGCGCCACGACGCCGCCAGCGGCGGGCCGCGTGGCGGCAAAGAGCTCGGCATAAATCCGCTCATGCTGGAAGACGTTTTCTCCCGCCACACGGGTCGAGAGCCGCTGAATTGCGGTGCCGACGCCAGGAGAGCCGAAGCCTTCGTCATATTCGCTCCAACCGACCGCGCCGTCCTCGGTGACGAGCTTGACGAAATGGTAGCTTCGCCAGCCTGCATCGCAGGCAAGGATGTCGATGCTCTTTATCCTGGACGATTTGGCCATGGCGCTCCCCGTGATCATTTTGTCCGATTATGCCGGGGCTTGCGGCATCGATCCAGCCCCGGCATGGAAGGCCTGTCCGGTCGGGCGGTCATGTCTTGTTCTTCGTCAAAGCTTGCGGCATGGGGAACAGGCTGGCAATGATTCGGACCAACACATCGCCAGTCGCTTGGCTGTCGCAATCCGAAGTATAAGTTTTACATATGTGAGCGGGATGCGGCCTTGAGCGAACAACAGCCAATGAGGAGCAGCGAGATCACGCGGCGAGGGCCGCAGGGCAAGCTGACCATGCTCGGCCTGTCTGCGCTGGGGGTTGTGTTCGGCGACATCGGCACGAGCCCCCTCTATACCTTCAAGACTATCCTCGTCACCGGCCCAAGATCGCCCGATGCCGACGCCGTGCTTGGGGCGCTGTCGCTGGTGCTGTGGACGCTCTTCATCATCACGTCGGTGAAATATGTGTCATTCGCCATGCGCGTCGACAATTACGGGGAGGGCGGAATTCTCGCGCTGATTGCGCTCCTGGGCGTCAAGAGGCAGCACCGGCCGACCATTATCGCGGTCGGTCTGTTCGGAGCGGCGCTGATCTATGGGGATGGCGCGATCACGCCGGCAATATCGGTGCTTTCGGCGCTCGAGGGGTTGAATATGGCAACCCCTGCGTTGCAGCCTTATGTCGTTCCGGCCGCTGTCGCGATCCTGTTCGTGCTGTTTGCCATCCAATCCCAGGGCACGTCAGCCATCGGTCATTGGTTCGGTCCGGTGATGCTAGTCTGGTTCGCGACCATGGCGGTCATGGGCATCGTCGGCATTGCAAGGCATCCCACAGTGTTTGCGGCGCTCAATCCGGTCTACGGCCTGTCCTATCTGTTCTCGGGCGGCTTCACCGGCTTCCTGGTGTTGGGCGCCGTGTTTCTGTGCGTGACCGGCGCTGAGGCGCTGTATGCGGATATGGGACATTTCGGCGCCAAGCCGATCAAGCTCGCATGGTTCGCCGTGGTGTTTCCGAGCCTGATCCTGAACTACGCCGGACAGGCGGCACTCGTGATCGAGGGCGCCCCGACAGACGGCAATATCTTCTTCAGACTATGCCCGGATCTCCTGCTGTTGCCGCTGATCGTGCTGGCCACGGTCGCCACGATCATTGCCAGCCAATCGATCATCACCGGCGCGTTTTCCATGACGCGGCAGGCGATCCAACTCGGCTGGCTGCCGCGGCTGCAGATCAAACAGACGTCATCCGAGGGCTATGGCCAGATCTATGTCGGCGTCGTCAACTGGCTGCTGATGATCGTGACGCTCGGGCTGACGATTGGTTTCGGCAAATCCGACAATCTGGCTTCCGCTTACGGCATCGCGGTTTCATTGACAATGCTGATGACCTCGGCGCTGCTCTTCATTGCCATGCGCGAGATCTGGCACTGGAGCCTGCTAGCGGCGGGCACTGTCGCCGCTTGCTTTCTGGTCATCGATAGCGCCTTCTTTCTCGCCAATCTCACCAAGATCGCCGAGGGCGGCTATGTGCCGCTGATCCTGGCGGTCTCCGTCTACGGCGTGATGTGGATCTGGCACCGCGGCGCCGCGTCTGTCGCTCAGCGCCTGCGCGAAGCGCTCATTCCGGTCCCTGATTTCCTGGCGAGTATTGCCGAAAAGAAGCTGCCGCGGGTGCCGGGCACCGCCGTGTTCCTGACCCGGACCGAACAGGGCACACCGCCGGTGATGATCTGGCATGTCAAGCATAACCGTGCCCTGCACGAACACCTGTTGGTGCTGCGCGTCGAGGTGATGTCGGTGCCCTGGGTTTCCTCCGCGGATCGGATGAGGATCGAGCAGGATGGCCCGAACTTCTGGCGCGTGCACGCGCACTACGGTTTCATGGAGCGCCCGCATATTCCCGAGCTGCTCGCGCGCTGCAGGGCGCTGGGTTGCACCATCGATCTTTCGGACGTGACCTATTACGTCGGTCACGAAACGATCATTTCCCGTGAGGACGGCAACGGCTTGCCGGCATGGCAGGAGCGCTTCTTCGCGGTCATGGACCGCAACGCGCAGCACGTCAGCGACTTCTTCAGCCTGCCTAGCGATCAGGTGGTCGAGATCGGCAGGCAGGTCGCGATTTAGGCTGGGTGCGCCCCTTCCCCGTGTCCGCGAACACGAAACATTGGGAGGGACGTGCCCCCTCAATAATGAGGATCGTACATCTGCGCCTGAACGTGTCCGATGAGGTCGTTGGGCGTCGGGCCGTCGGCCAACCCGCGCTGATAGGCGACGCCCGCCACCGCTGCGCCGATCTGGGCGGACACCTCGCGAATGCGCGGCAGCGCCGGGTAAAGGCTGCCCTGCTTCAGATCTGCTTCGCTCACTGAATTGGCCAGCGTGTGTGCGGCCGCCATGAACATTTCATCGGTCACCAGCCGGCTGCCGCTCGCGATGACGCCCAAGCCGACACCGGGGAAGATGTAGGAGTTGTTGCCCTGGCGCGGCACGAACGTCTGGCCGTTGAGCTTCACCGGATCGTAAGGACTGCCGCATGCGAAGAGCGCGCGGCCGCCGGTGTGGAGATAGGCTTCTTCGGCCGAGCATTCTGCCTTGGAGGTCGGGTTGGAGAGCGCAAACACGATCGGCCGCTCGTTGAGCTGGGCCATTGTCTGCAGCACCTCGGGCGTGAACGCGCCGCCAACGGCGGCAACACCGATGATAACGGTGGGCTTGAGAGTCTTGATAGCGGTCAGGAAGTCGTTGATCGGCGCCTCCTCATGCGCAAAGCGCAACTTGTGCCCGCTGAGGTTGGCGCGGCCCTTCACCACGAGGCCACGGGAATCCACCAGCCAGTTGCGCCGGAGCGCTTCGGCTTCGGTTGCGCCCTCCGCCATCATGGCGGAAACCACGAGATCGGCGATGCCGGTTGCGGCTTCGCCCGCACCGAGGAAAAGGACCTTCTGTTCGTTGAGCTTGCCGCCCGTTGCGCGTAACGCCGAGAACAGGCCGGCCAATGCCACCGCTGCAGTGCCCTGAATGTCGTCGTTGAACACACAGGTCTCGCTGCGGTACTTGTGAAGCAGGCGGAACGCCGAGTGGTTAGCGAAATCCTCGAACTGGATCAGGACGCCCGGGAAGGCCTCTCGTGCCGTGGTCATGAACTCGTCGACGAATTCGTCGTAAGCCGCGCCCGTGATGCGCTTCTGGCGCAGGCCGATGTAGTAGGGATCCTTGAGGAACTCCTCGTTGTTGGTGCCGACATCGAGCATGACCGGCAGGCAGAGCTCGGGGTGAATGCCGGCGCAGGCCGAGTAAAGCGACAGTTTTCCGACCGGGATGCCCATGCCGTTGGCGCCGAGGTCGCCCAATCCCAGGATGCGCTCGCCGTCAGTCACGACGATCAGCTTCGCCCGATACGGCCAGCTGGAAAGGATTTCGGCGATCCGTCCGCGATCGTTGGCCGAAATAAACAGGCCTCGCGGCCGCTGGAAAATCAACCCGTATCTCTGGCAGGCGAGACCCACCGTCGGCGTGTAGATCAGCGGCTGGATTTCGTCGATGTGGTCGCAAACGACGCGAAAGAACAGCGCTTCGTTGCGGTCATGAAGCGAGTTCAGCGCTACGTATTTCTCGAGGTCGCTCGGCAGACTGCGCAGATTGGTCAGCACGCGCTCGACCTGCGCCTGCATCGAAAGGATGCCGGCCGGAAGGAAGCCGCGCAGGCCCAACGCGTCGCGCTCCTGTTCGGTGAAGGCGGTGCCTTTATTGAGCAACGGATCACGCAACAGGGCGAGGCCGTGCGGCGAGTAGGAGGGTATCGAGTGTGCGCTCATACGGTTCGGTTTGGTCAAGGCGTTTCCCCTTGTCGTCTTCTGCTGATTGCGACGCGCCGCTGTCCAAGGCAGCGTTTCGCCGTATTTGAGGGCGGACTCATAGCATAAATCTCATGCCGCAACGCACCAATGATGAATGCGAGTATCGGCCGTTTCAGCGTACCCTGACCGGCATGATCTCGGCCGAAAGCTGTACTTCATCACCAAGATGGTAGGCGTAGTAAGCGGGACGAGAAACCCGGCGCATGAACAGAAACAGGCGAAAGCGAAGCCGCCTGAAAAAACTCATCTGCCTTGCCGGCAGCAGGTTCTCGTGGGCGACATGGACGATCCATTGCCGGGTATCTGCCGGCAGATCGATCTCCTTGTGCCGGGCCAGGCTTTCGAGATAGCGCTCGACATTCGGCTCTTCCATGAAGCCGAAACGCAGCTCGACGCTGATGACGCTGCCGCGGTCCTTGTCCCGCTCGAAGACCGTGATGTGATAGCGGTCGTTGTGGACGTAGGGGACCTTTGGGTGCGTGACCTCGACCAGGATCAGGTTGCGCGGAAGAATGCCGTAACGCTCAAGCAACAAGCTGACCAGGGCAGGCGCGTGATCGTCGGGATGGCGCAGTGGATTCGGCGCCATGATGAGCGCGTTGCGTTCGATGAAGGTCGTGCCCGCGCGATGAATCTGCACAAGCTCGGCCATGGTCAGGCTCGACCGCGCCGCATAGGCCGCAAATGTCGCCTTGCGCCCCCAGCGCCAGGTCACCATCGCCACGAAGGCGGCGGCGGCAACCGATAGCGGGACGAAGCCGCCATCCATCAGCTTGACAGAACTGCCGAGCAGGAGGGCACCGCTGACAGCCGTCAAGGGCCCCCAAACCAGCGCCGTTCGCGCCGGGCCCCACTTCCAATAGTACCGCGCGATCGCAAACATCGCGAGCGAGGTAATCAGCATGACGCCGGCGACGGCCAGCCCCAGGGCCGCAGCCAACGCCGAAGACGAGCCGAAGGTCACCACCAGGGCAATGCAACCGGCATAGAGTCCCCAATTCACGACAGGAATATAGATCTGTCCGGCATGAGCGCGATGGGTGTGCAAGACGTCGAGCCGCGGAAGGAGGCCGAGTCCGATTGCCTGCGACACCAGCGAGAAGGCTCCCGATATCAGAGCTTGCGATGCGACGATGGTCGCAACCGTCGCCAGCGCGACGGTCGGCAGCAATACGGATGACGGCACGAGGCTGTAGAAAAGCTTGCCGCCCGCTACTTCAGTGCCAGAGAGAAGCTGGGCTCCCTGGCCGAGATAGTTCAACAGCAAAGCTGGAAATGCCACCGTGAACCAGCCGATACGGATCGGACGGATGCCGAAGTGGCCGAGATCGGCGTACATCGCTTCACCGCCGGTGACGACCAGCACCAGGACGCTGAGGATCACAATGGTCTTCCGCAAGCCCGCCTCCGCAAGGAAAGCGGCGCCATAAGCCGGGTTGAAGGCGGCAAGGATTGCGGGATGCTTTGCGATCGCGACGGCGCCGAGAGCGGCAATAGCGGCAAACCAGACCAACATGATCGGCCCGAAAACGGCGGCCACTCCCGAGGCGCCCTTGAACTGAACGGCGAAAAGGCCTGTCAGGAGTACGGCGGTGATCGGAATGATGTAGGGCGAAAAATGGGGGGCTACGATCTCGAGCCCCTCGACCGCCGACAATACGCTGATCGCTGGCGTAATCATCCCATCGCCCAGCAAGAGGCCGGCTCCCAGCATCAGCAACCACAGCAGCGCGCGTGTGCCTTGTTTCTTGTATTTATGCAGCAGGCCGTAAAGAGCGAACATGCCGCCTTCGCCGTCATTTTCTGCGCGAAGCACCAACAGCGCATATTTGATCGCGACGATGACGATGATGGCCCAGATCGCGAGCGAGATCGCCCCGAGCACGTTTTCATGCGTCGGCGCTACCGCGGCCGCACCGAAAAAAATCTGGTCGATTGCATAAAGCGGTGAGGTGCCGATATCGCCATAGACCACGCCGACGGCGCCGATCGTGAGCGCGGCAACGCTTCCGCGCGGAGAATGCGCCGGTGACTCTCTCGTGGCCGTACCCGCGGAGCGAACTCCTTGCCTCATTCCGGGACCGTTCATTGCTCCGAAGTCGATCGAATCGTACGGCTCTTTGTATCATGCCTCGGGAGGTGTGCCGTGTTGAGGTAGATCAAGCCGTGCGGGACGCTCCGTCGATCGCCGGACCCTCAAATTTGACTCGTCGGGCAAATCACTGGCATGATGTCACCATGAAAAAGATCGAGCCCGCGACTGGCAACGGTTGCGGGCCTTTTGGTCTTGAGGCCGCCATCTAGCTAGCGAACGCTGACGAAGGTGCCCCAGGCCGCCGCCAATCCAGCGGCGACCAGCAAATAGTGCGGATGATCGCAGAACGAGCCGCCGTAGCGACATACCTCGACGCCCAGCGAGCCGATCTCGTGGTCGCCCGCGACATAGAACAATCCGGACAGAACGGCCAGGACCGCGGCGGCGAAGTACATCGATCAATCTCCTCGATCGCTTCCCTTCGATGATGCGCCCGGCCTGCGATCGTGCGCTTGACACGTCGGGCAAATCAGGCGCATTTTAAAACTATCGCGAAAATCGTAAGGCCCGCGCCTCAAACCGGCAGCGGGCCTTTTCATTTGACACGCTGATGTATGCGAATTCGGTTTCGATTTTCGTTAAAGTTTGACACGTCGGGCAAATCACCGGCATACTGTCATCATTGAGAATTTGAAAAGCCCGCGCGGAGAGTTCCGCCGCGGGCTTTCGGTTTTGGAAATACCCCAATCGGACGGCGGCCTGCACGTCAGGACGCCACACCCTCCCTCATGCGTCGTCGCACGCGCGTCGCCGTCCGACCCCTTATCGTCGAGTGTCTCGATCAGCCGGCACGCGCGAACGCGCCGGCGGGCGACGCGCCTTTTTGAGCGCACGCCGGCGGCCCTTCTCAAGGAAGGATAGGGTTCGCGCCCGAAATGATCGCGCCGAACGCGATCTGCCGCGCATTCAATTTGTGTCGTCGCATTGCGTGCCGAAGCGATCAGTCGTCCGACTGGGCGGCTGGTGCGCCACCTTCGTTCCTCGCAACGACAGGAAGCAGGGTATCATGACCGCTTGCCTGATATCGCTTGCGCTTCTTGGATTGATCGCGATTGCGATCTGGGACGGCGTGTCGTGAGCGCGAGACCGTGCTTCGCACGTTCGCGTTCCGTGATCCGGTCCGTATCGTCGCGCAACGCCCATGGGATTGCCATGCCGAAGAAATCGCGCACTGAAATCCGGTTGCTGGCACGCGGCCACACGAGATCGGCAATCAAGGCGCTGGTCGGCGTGATCAGGTCGAAGGATGCTACCCCTGCCGCGCGCGTCTCCGCCGCGAATGCAATCCTTGATCGCGGCTGGGGCAAGGCGACGCCAGCACTGCAAGACGGCGAGGATGCACTCGAACTCATTCATCGCATAGAGCGTATCATTGTCGATCCTGAAAATACCGACGGCGAAAGTCTTTGAACCGCTGCTCCAGCCCTCCAGGTACAAAGGGGCTTATGGCGGACGCGGCTCCGGGAAGCTCTTGATCTTTGACAAGGTTCTTGGCCTTGGGACGACGGATCCCCTTGCAGGCTTTGCTGCGACTACATCGAACCTCGTTGTCTCATTCTATTTCGTCAAACGCGGATTCGAGAATGTGGCAAGAATTATCAAGCGATGAACACCAGTCGTGATGACGATATCAAGGCGATTGTTGTCGCAACGCTTGCCGAACAGCAGCGGCTGCAGCCCGATGACATCGATGCGATCGTGCTGAGGGCAATCGCAACAATCTTGACCTCGTTTGGGATCGAGGAAGAGGACCGCAAGGAACTCCGCGCCGACTTTCAACATTTGCGGCGCTGGCGCAAAAGCGTCGAGCAGGCGCAGAGCTATACGTTCAAAGCCGTCATCACGGTGATCGTCGCCGGCTTTGTCGGCGCAGTGTGGCTCGGCGTCAAGGTGATGCTTGGAAGATGAAGCTGTGGTGGTTCCCTCGGGAATACAGGACGCAAAACGCTTGGGCTTGAAGAGGGGGAGCAGTTGAAGGTCACGGCTGTCTACCGGATACGCGAGGTCGATGGGCAAGAGGAGGAGATTGCCGAGACGTTGACCGAGCTCCATAGGCTTACATTTTTCGGAAGTGCCTCCGTGCCGACATTCGATTGGGGCCATTGGTGGCTCACCTCTTGCGGCCGCCTGCCGGTGGCTTTTGCCGGGCTGGTTCCGTCGACGCGGGCGCCGAATGCAGGATATTTCTGCCGCGTCGGCGTGCTGAGGAGGCATTCGGGCCATTCGCTGCAACTGCGCCTGATGCGGGCAGCGGAGGTCCGTGCGCGGCGCAACGGGTGGAATTGCATCGTATCCGACACGACCGACAATATCATTTCGGCCAACAATTTTATCAGGGCGGGCTACAAGCTGTATCACCCCCGATTCCCATGGGGTTGGCCGAATACGCTGTACTGGCGAAAATTCCTCGTCGACAGGAAGCGATAGCTCGACCGCAGTGAGTATTCCCGGATTGTGCTCTCTGCCCGGTGGCCACGCGCCACCGGGCTTTTTTCTTTTTTGAGGTGAGGCCCAGCCTCGCGGCAGCCGAAGGGCAGCTGCACCTGACAGACCTTGGCAGACCCGCAGCTCTTGTGGCCCGGCGGAAATCGATCTTAAACTCCTTACGTGCAACTGCACGAGGAAACGCCGACAATGACAAAATTGCCGCTAGCCGACCGTCCGTTGCGACCGAAAGAGGCGCCCGTTGCCCTCGACGGTGTGCTGGTCGTGGACTTCACGCGTGTGGTGGCGGGGCCAGCCTGCACGCAAACCCTGGCCGATTTCGGCGCGCTGGTTATCAAGATCGAAAATCCTGACGGCGGTGACGACACACGAGCTTATGAGCATGCGGAAATTGGTGGCGAAAGTGCTGCCTATCTCAGCTTGAACCGCAACAAGCGTGGAATTGCCCTCGACCTGACGGTACCCGAAGCGCGCGAGGTTGCTCGGGAACTGGTCTTACGGGCTGACGTGGTGGTGGAAAATTTTTCTGCCGGCGTGATGGAAAAATTTGGTCTCGACTATGCTTCGGTCACGGCGATCAATCCGCGCGTTGTGTATTGCTCGATCTCGGCCTATGGCCGCAAAGGACCGTTTGCTTCGCGTCCCGGCTTTGATCCGATCACACAGGCGGAGAGCGGATTCATGTCGTTGAACGGCTTTCCGGATGGGCCGCCGGTTCGGACTGGCCCTCCCATCGTCGACATGGCAACGGGAATGTCAGCGTGCAACGCCATTCTCCTTGCGCTGATCGCCCGCGATCGGCTTGGCCGCGGCCAGCACGTGGAAGTCGCGCTGTTCGACATTGCGATGGCAATGACCGGCTTCTACGGCATGGCCTATCTGATCAATGGAATGAACCCGGGCCGCTTTGGCAACTCGCCGAACGGCTCTCCTACCGTAGGTGTTTATGAGGCCTCCGACGGGCCGCTCTATATGGCTTGTGCCAACGATCGCCTATACCGGCGACTTGTCGCCGAAGTCCTCGATCGCCCTGACTTATTGACCGATCCCGAATTCGCGACTCGGAAGGCGAGGAGTGCCAACAAGGAGAAGTTGCGGTCCATCATTGCCGAAATCTTCGCCGGCGACGGTCTGGAAAGCTGGATGGCCAAGATGAAGAAGGCCAACATACCCGTTGGCTATCTTCGCACCGTCGAGCAGGGCTTCAATGCGGCGGAAGCCCGCGAGCGTCATCGTCTCAGTCGGATTCCGCATCCGACCGCAGGCTTCGTTCCCAACATCGAAACACCGCTCAATATGGAATTGACACCCGCCGTCGCCCCTGTGGCTGCTCCGCTGCTTGGCGAGCACACCAGAGACGTATTGCGACAGACGCTTGGCTATGATGATTCTCGCATAAGCGAGCTCGCTGAAGCCGGTGTATTCGGAAACGTGCGAAGGGTATCCGAGACATCCGCTTCCTAGCGCGCTTACGGTGCTGCTCGTCGCGGTGCTTGCGCGGCTCGTCGAGGCGAATCTGACAGGAGGTGAGTCTCTCCGTTGCCTCTGATTTCGATTGACGAGCCACACCTGCCAAGCCTTAATTGCAGGGTATGATCAGATAGATATCAGTGACTGAAATCGATTGAGCGAGCGATCCGGGACGAGCGAGGAGCGCCAGATGGCGGGCGTTGGGCGAAAGCCGACCGCAGAGCACCCAATGAGAGCGGAGACGGAAAATCGCGCTTATGCGGATATGCTTGCGCGAGCCGAGACGCTAATTCCGCAGCTGCGCGATCGCGCGACACGAACCGAGGAACTGCGGCGTCTGCCGACCGAAACAGAACGCAACCTGCACGAGGCGGGTCTGTTCAGGATCGTTCAGCCGAAGCGGGTGGGGGGCGCAGAATTCGACTACATCGCTCTCGTCGATTGCGCTGAGTTACTCGGCAAGGCCGATGCCTCGGTAGCCTGGAATTTCGCCAATCTGGCCAGCCATCAGTGGATGCTTGGCATGTTCGACAAGCGAGCCCAGGACTTGGTCTGGGGCAGGGATCCCAATGCGTTGATCGCTTCATCGTTTATTTTTCCGGCCGGTCGCGCCTGGAAAGTTGAAGGTGGCTACAGGCTGCACGGCAGTTGGCCGTTTTCATCCGGGGTGGCCTCATGTGAATGGAATATGCTCGCGAGCGTGGTTGCCTCTGACGATGAAGCCGATGGGATCGAGTACCGCATTTTCCTGGTCCCAAAGAAGGACTATAGAATTCTGGACACTTGGAATGCCGCAGGGCTACGGGGCACGGGTTCCAATGATGTCGAAGTCAGAGACGCTTTCGTAGCGGAATGGTTGTCGGTCGCCGTGAACGATCTCGCAGGTGGTGCGACGCCAGGCAGTGCCGTCAATCCGAATCCGCTCTACGCCCTCCCGGTCTTCACGTTATTTCCCTACGTACTTTCCGGCGTGGCGCTCGGCAACGCACAAGCCTGTCTGGACAGCTACATTGAGACCGCCCAACACCGCGCCTCTACTTATAATCGGGCCAAGTTGGGCGATCTGCAGAGCACTCAGATCAAGATCGCGGAGGCGTCTGCCAAGATCGACGCGGCGCGGTTGATCATGCGCTCGAACTGCATCAACGCGATGGACGCTGCGAGGTGCGGTCGAATTCCCGATATGGCGGTCAAGACCAGGTTGCGGCGTGACGGAGCTTATTCCGTCAACCTCTGTACCGAAGCAGTATCGCTGTTATTTGCTGCAAGCGGTGCCCGTGGCCTGTTCACGACAGGCACTTTGGAGCGGCAGTTTCGCGACGCTCATGCGATCAATTCGCACATCGCGTTCAATTTCGACGTGGCGGGCACCAATTACGGCCGGGTGGCACTCGGTCTGCCGTCCGAAAACCTGACGCTTTGAGGTCCGCGGATGAACGATCTGCCCAAGCATCCGATCGGTCCGGATCCCGCCAACGAACTAGCCAGCGATCATTCGTCGATTGATCCGCGCGATTTTCGCAATGCGCTCGGCACCTACGCCACCGGCGTTACCATCATCACGGCAGCCGGCACTGACCGAAAACCATACGGACTCACCTGCAATTCATTCGCGTCGGTGTCGTTGAATCCACCGCTGGTACTCTGGAGCCTTGTGATTTATTCCTCAAGCGTGAGCATTTTCCAGAATGCCAGCCACTTTGCCGTCAATGTCCTCGGTGCATCACAACAAGCATTGGCCGACAAATTTGCCAGATCTTCTGACGATAAATTTGCCGGAGTCGAGTGGACGCCCGGGCTCGGCAATGCGCCGCTGCTTGCCGAAAGCATCGCCAATTTTCAATGCCGCTCCGTCAACCGGTACTACGGCGGCGATCACATCATCTTTCTCGGTGCGGTCGAGGCCTATTCGTACAATCAGAAAGAGCCTTTGCTGTTCGCGCGCGGCAGTTACGGACGGTTTCTTGCCGGAGACGAGCGTCACGCTAGCAAAAAGCCGTAGGCGCAAAGCCGAAGGCGGCGGATTGCTTCGAACGCATGTTGCTACGTTGGGCCGGGGCCGAGCGTCGCCATCTCCCTCTCATACCAATCTCCGATTTCGCTCGCTGTCATCAGTGCGACGCCGTCATGGCCTATCACATAGTCGAGCAGTGCCTCGACATATTTGATGCGATGAGGCACGCCAGTGATGTAGGGATGGAGCGAGATTGCCATGACTCGCGCGTTGTCGGCCCCTTCCAGATACAGTCGATCGAATTGATCGGTGCAGCGTTTCAGAAATTGCTCGGATGGAAGATGCTGCAGCGCATGAATGACAATATCGTTGGTCTCAACCGTATAGGGGATCGCTGTAATCGAACCGTGAGGCGTCTTGATATCCTGGGGCAGATCGTCGATCACCCAATCCGCTACATATTTGATGCCATTGAGACGTAGCAAGTCGAGAGTATGCTCTGTTTCCGTCAGGCCCGGACTCTCCCAGGATCGCGGCGGCTTTCTCGTGAACTTCTCGATCGTCGCGACCGAGCGCTTGATGGCATCGGCTTGATTTTCCAGCTTGTGCATCGGGCCCTGGACAAATCCATGGCCCATGAACTCGAATCCGGCCTCAAGCGCGGCGGAGGCAACTCGCGGATAGGAATTGCAGACATTGGCGTTCAGCGCGAGGGTCACCGGTATGTTGCGGTCAGTGAGCGCCTTGAATTGACGCCAGAAGCCGGCACGCATGCCGTATTCGTGCCAGGACCAATTGGGTACGTCAGGCAGGAGCGGTTGCCCCATGGGAGGGCTAAGCACGGTTCGCGGCATGGCGCTTTCGATCCGCCACTCCTCGACGTTGAGGATGACCCACACGGCCAGTTTCTTGCCGCCGGGCAGCGTCAGTTTAGGCCGATCGACCTGGGCCTGATAGGGAATGCGATCGGTAAAGGCCACAGCTTTTCCTCACTGAGTTGGCAGACGTCTATTCCGCCGCGTTCGATTGCCTTGCGGCGCCGGTGTTCACGCGTGGGATGACCTTTTCGGCCATCAGGATCATCGATTGACGTGCGAGTTCGCGGTCTCTCCAGTCCTTGCCCGCATAGAGCAACGTACCAAACTTGCCGACTTCGTCCTGGAAGGACAAGAGTTGATCGGCGACGCTTTCGGGCGTCCCCCAGATGATCAGCTTGTCACAGATCGCCTCCAGGGTCACTTCTTCGTCGGGTTGGTCACGCCTCGTTTTGAATAGCTCGATGCGGCCACTCCTTTTCAGCTTGGTGAACAGCGAGCGGTAGTAATAGACATAAGGACCATCAGGGTCTGTCGCATAGGCCCTCGCCGTGGCCGCATCCTTGGCAACAAAGATGCTCTTGGCCACGCGCCAGTTTGCCGGGTCTGCCACGCGACCGGCTCGCTCGCATCCCTCGACGTATTTGGGCCAGTGGCTCTTCACCCATGGCGACATCAGAAAATTGGCCGATATCGGGTCCCATCCCCGGGCCGCCGCCTCGGTGACGCCCCTTGAGAAGGGCGCCACAGCGGTGACCACAATCGGCGGATGCGGCCGCTGCAAGGGGCGTCCGATAAAGCCCTGGCCGACGTCTGCGATGAGTGTTTTTTGCGTTGAAATCTTCCAGAATTTTCCCTCGATATTGTAGGGTGGTTCACCCGCCCAGATCGCCAGTACCTGATTGATGGCTTCGAGAAACATTGCGTTTCGGTCGGCGTCGAGATTGCCATACAGCTCGGCATCCGACAGCAGGCCTCCCGGGCTGATGCCGAAGATCAACCGCCCCTCCAGCATGTGGTCGAGCATCGCGATCGAGGCCGCCACCGTCGCCGGATGCGTGTTTGGCATGTTGACGGTGCCGGTGCCAAGCTTGATCTGCCTGGTCGCGGCCGCGATCCAGGCGAGAAATGCGATGCTGGAGGTGATGTTCTCGGCTCTGTCGGTAACATGCTCACCAACATACGCCTCCGTAAATCCAAGCTCGTCTGCCAGCAGGAAAGCTTCGCGGTCTTCCTCCAGCGAAAGCCGCCAATCCTTCTCGAGCGGATGGATTGGCATCGTGAAAAAACCTAGTTTCATGGCCTGCTCCTCGGACTGAGGCTCGTCGCGAACGGACCGTGCGTCCTTGGTGATTTCCAGACAAGTCCAAAAGTCGAATCTATCGAAATAACCGTTCGATAAACAAACTTGACCTTTCACGGCCAGCACCGTCTAATTCAAAAAAAATAACCAGATTTGGCCCCGGGGAAGGTCGCGCCCATGAAAGCCTCGGCTTTCGCCTATGTACGCGCAAACAGCGTGGATGATGCGCTGGACGTGCTTTCCGTGCATGGAGAGAAGGCAAAGCTCTTGTCCGGCGGCCAGAGCCTGCTGCCGGCGATGAACCTGCGCTTGGTTCGCCCCGAGATGGTCATCGATATTGGCCAACTCGCGGAGCTCAAGGGGATCATTGTAAGTGGCGGGGTTCTCAGTATCGGCGCGCTGACGCGCCACGTCGAACTCGAGCGCTCGCGCAAAATCGCCACCCATGCCCCGCTTTTGGCCGACGCGATAAGGCATGTTGCGCATCCGGCGATCCGGAACCAAGGAACGATAGGCGGCAGTCTTGCTCATGCCGATCCCGCTGCCGAGCTGCCGGCGTGCATGCTGGCGCTTGATGCAACCATGGTCGTTCGAGGTCCAAAGGGCGAGAGGCGGATTGCGGCCGCCCATTTTTTTGAGGGCATCTTTACAACAGCATTGTCGACCGAGGAATTGGTGATCCGCGTGGACCTACCGATTGCGCGAGGAAGTTCTGTTTACTTCTTCCAGGAGTTTGCCCGCCGTCACGGTGACTATGCGCTCGCCGGGATCGCGGCGAAGGCGACTTTGGAAAACTCGGCGATTTCGAGCCTCAGTATGGCGTTCTTCGGCGTGGCCGATCGCCCGGTGCTGGCTAAGTCCGCCTCCAGGCTGGTCAATGTCGGCATTACCCCAAGGCTGCTGGCTGACGCGGTGGTCGCGTTTGGCGAGGAACTCGATCCTCCCGAGGACCAGCAGGCATCTTCGCCCATGCGTCGGCATCTCGCAAAGGTACTGTTCAGGCGCTGTGTTGAGTCGCTTGCGGTGGCCGCCGACCGGGATGGAGGAGCGGGATGACGGCTTCCGCGGCTATCTCGATCGAGATCAACGGTGAGCATGTTGATGCGGATGTTCTTCCGCGCGTCAGCCTCGCAGACTTTCTGCGCGAGCATTTGAACCTGACTGGGACGCATGTCGGCTGCGAGCATGGGGTGTGCGGCGCCTGCACGATCCGCGTGAACGGGGAAATCGTTCGCGCCTGTCTGATGTTGGCCGTGCAGGCCCACGGCAGATCGGTGCAGACCATTGAAGGCTTGTCAGATAGCGGTGATGTCACCGACTTGCAGGCTGCTTTTCGCGACCATAACGCGCTGCAGTGCGGGTATTGCACGCCGGGAGTGCTGATGGCGGCGCAGGACCTGCTGACCAAGGAGCCGGCGCCATCACGGGACCGAATCCGGGAGCATCTTTCCGGCAATTATTGTCGCTGCACTGGATACCAAGCCATTGTCGAAGCGATCGAAGCTACGGCATGCGCTCGAAGGGGACGAAAGTCATGACGGCGGCAACGAGAGGGTCCGTCGCGCTTTCGATACTCGATCGGCCGAATTCCTACATTGGCAGATCGGTGCCGCGCCCGAATCTCGATCGCCTGATGCAAGGGCGGGGGCTCTATGTCAGCGACCTTGAACTGCCGCAAATGGCGCAGGTGGCGTTCGTGCGCTCGCCCCACGCCCACGCCAGGATTGTGGCCATCGATGCGAGTGCGGCAAAGCAGATGCCCGGTGTGATCGCCGTCGTCACCGGTAGGGAGCTTGCCAAAGTCGTCACGCCTTGGGTCGGTGTGCTTTCACACCTAAAGGGACTCAAGTCGGCGCCGCAACACGCCTTGGCGATTGAGCGGGCGTGCTGGCAGGGCGAGGCGGTCGCTGCCGTCGTGGCGAGAGGCCGTGCGCTCGCGGAGGATGCGGCTGAGTTGGTGTCAGTGGAGTATGAGGAGCTTGATGCGGTAACCAATATGCAGGCTGCGCTCGACCCGCAGACGCCAGTGATTCACCCCTCGCTCCGTGATAATCTGGCATTCGAGCGCTTCCACGACGCCGGCAATGTTAATCAGGCCTTCGCCGCCTCGGAAGAGGTGATAGAGACCGAATTCGTCTTCGGTCGCCACACCGGCGTGACACTGGAGCCACGGGCGGTCGTCGCTGATTGGAACAGCGCGGAAGCGAGGCTTACGATCTATCAGGGAACGCAAGCTCCGCACATGGTCCAGAATATAGCCGCGCTTCACCTTGGTCTCGAAGAGCGGCAGGTGCGCGTGATCTGCAAGGATGTCGGAGGTTCTTTCGGAATTAAGGTCCACATCTACGCGGATGAGATGGCGACCTACGCGCTCTCGAAGCTGCTGAGGCGGCCGATCAAGTTTGTGGCGGACCGGGTGGAGAGCTTCTATACCGACATTCACGCTCGCGATCACCGCTGCAAGGGACGGATAGGCGTGAAGCGTGACGGCACGATCACGGCTTTCGAGATCGACGATCTCACCGGCATCGGTCCTTATTCGATGTATCCGCGCACCAGCGCGATCGAGGCCAACCAGGTCGTCAATCTCGTCGGTGGACCATATGCCGCGAAGGACTATCGCGCGCGGGCGCGCGTCGTATTCCAAAACAAGAACGTGATGTGCCAGTACCGCGCGGTGGGCCATCCGATCGCGTGTGCTGTTACGGAGGGATTGGTCGATTTGGCGGCGACGCGGATCGGAATGGATCCGGTGGAGATCCGCCGCAGAAACCTAATCGCCGACGACGCATACCCCTGTGCGTCGCCCTCGGGCTTGAAGTTTGAAAAGCTGTCTCACCACGCCTCGCTTACCAAGCTCGTGGAAATGATGGACTACGAGCGCCTGCGCGCGGAACAAGCGGCCCTGCGCACCAAGAACATCCATCGGGGCATCGGCATTGCCAGCTTCATCGAGGTGACCAATCCGAGCGCTGCGTTTTACGGCGTCGGCGGGGCGCATATCTCCTCCCAGGACGGCGTTACCGTCAGACTGGATGGCCAGGGCTCGGTGATCTGCCAGACCAGCATCACCGAGCAAGGTCAGGGCTCGGAAGCGGTCACCGCTCAGATCGTCGCGACCGTGCTCGGAGTCTCGATGGACCGCGTTCGAGTCATTCTCGGAGATACCGACAATACGCCATACGGCGGAGGTACCTGGGCCTCGCGCGGCGCCGGGATCGGCGGGGAGGCCGCGCTTCAGGCGGCAAAAATGCTGCGCAAGAACGTCCTGGATGTCGCGGCTGCGATTCTGCAATCGTCGCCCGCGAACCTCGATCTCACCGGCAACGCGGTTGTCAACGCTGCTGATGGTGCGCCGCGCCTGGAACTGATTGATCTGGCGAGGATTGTCTATTTCCGCCCGGATACGCTACCGCCCGGCATCCAGCCTGAACTCATGGCGACACGGCATTTCGTGCCGCGGGAATTTCCCTTTGCCTTTACGAATGGAGTCCAGGCGTCATGGCTCGAGGTCGATACCGAGACCGGCTTTATCAAGCTGCTCAAGCATTGGGTAGTCGAAGATTGCGGCACCATCATCAATCCGCGGCTCGTTGACGAACAAATCCGTGGCGGAGTGGTTCAGGGGCTCGGCGCCGCCCTATTCGAGAAATGCATTTATGATGAGCGGGGTCAGCTCACCAATGCCAATATGGCCGATTATCTCGTCCCGATGCCCGGTGAGATGCCTGATATCGAGGTGGGGCACGTCGTGTCGCCAACTCTGGAGAGCGAATTGGGTGCCAAGGGCGCAGGCGAAGCTGGCACGGCAGGAGCGGCGGCGGCGGTCATCAACGCGGTGAACGATGCCCTCCAGCCGTTCGGTAATATCGTCACAGAGATTCCGCTGACGCCACAGGTCATCCTGACGGCGCTCGGTCGCCTCTGAAGGGAAGCCAACGCTAAACGAATACAATCACGCCAAACAACAATGCCGAGGGAGAAAACAGCCAAATGTCGAAGAAGGTCTTCAGTTCCGGGTCGATTTCCCGCCGCGGTCTGCTCGCAACCGCAAGCGCGGGCGCTGCATTTGCCGCCTCACCATTCGGCAGCAACTTGCTGCAGGCGGAGCAGGTGCCGATCAAGATCGGCATGAGCATGCCACAAACGGGCGGTCTCGCCGGTGGCGGAAAGTCTTCGTTGCTCGGCATTGAGATCTGGCGGGACGACGTCAACGCCAAAGGTGGCCTGCTTGGCCGCAAGGTCGAACTTGTGGTCTATGATGACAAGTCGAGCGCTTCAGAGACACCAGCGATCTATTCGAAGCTGATCGATGTCGACAGGGTCGACCTCCTGTTCGCGCCCTATGCGACGGTACCGACGGCGCCGATCATGCCGATGGTCAAGCAGCGCGGTCTCTTGTTGATCGGTAATTTCTCATTTCAGGTAAATAGCAAGGTTGGCCACGACATGTGGTTCAACAACGCGCCGTGGGGCCCCCCCGACAGCTGGGCGTCATCGTTTCTCGATATCGCCCAGAAGGCCGGCGGCAAGTCGATTGCGCTTCTGACGGCAGATCAGGAATTCGCGCAAAATCTGGCGACGACCGCGAGGGAGGTCGCAACGAAGCGGAACATGCCGATAGTCTTCGACCAGGTCTATCCGCCAAACACAGTGGAATTCTCCGGCATTATTGGT